>JALSIN010000416.1 GCA_026989935.1 Polyangiaceae bacterium
TGCGCGACCTCGAGCGGCGAAGCGGCGTCAAGCAACGGGCGCGGGTGCGCGGATCGCTGCGGGCGGTCACCCAGCAGGCGGACGGACGCCCCCTCGACCGCCCCGTACGACTCGTCGTCAACCGCGGGCGGCCGTCCGAGGGGCGCGGCGTCGCCAATGCGCTGTCGGATCTCGCCAACCGCTTCCTCGGCGTCCACGTGACCCTCGCCGGGACGATCGCCGACGACGTCGCCGTACGCGGCGCGGTTCGCCAGGGGCGACCGCTGTTCCTGTGCAACCCGGCAAGCCCCGCGGCGGCCGACGTGCGCCAGATCGCCCGAACACTGGAGGCGCCCAAGCGGCGAACCCCGTCCCAGGTGGCCATCGGACTCAACGAGAGCCTCGTGGTGGACGGCGTCACCGTCCACCTCCAGACCGAAGACCTCGGCGAAGAGCAGGCGGTCGTGGTAAGCCAAGTGTTTCGCAAGGACGGCGCCGTCCTCTACAGTCGCCGAACCCCGTACTCCGACCGCTTTTTCCTGAACCTGGACGTCGCCCCGGCTGCGCGTGCGCGCTACCACCACGCCGCGATCCGGCGCGCCCTGCTGACGGGCCGGATCACGCTCCAGACCCGGAGGTCCGCGTGATCGCGGTGCCTGCGGCGCTTTGGGCCGCGGCGGTCCTGGCCGGGGGGGTCGTCGGAGGGCTGCCGCCCGCGGAAAAGCTTACGGTCACCGCGGCGGCGAGCTCGGGCACCGGGGTCGCCGTCGCCTCTCCCGGCGGTGGCACCTTGAGCGGCCGCGCACCGGTGTACCTGCGGGCGGAGGTCGGGTTCATCCACCCGGCGGTGCGGTGGCTCGAGTTCTCGCCGGGGATCTGGATGGAGGTGGAAGGGCGCGTGGGGTTCGGGATCGTGCCGCGACTGCGCGCCCTACTGCCGGGCCGCCGGTTCTTTCCATACGGCACGGTGAGCCTGCCGGTGGTCGTTGCACCATACAGCCTGCTGGGCGTGGAGGCCGGCTTCGGGGCGGCGTTTGCCGTCCACCGGCACCTGGCGATCGCCGTCGAGGCCACGGCCACGACGTTCTTTTGGGGTTCCGACCTGATGAAGGGCTCGATCCTCGCGCGATTCGACGCGGGGCTCGGGTTCCGGGTGCCATTTTGATGCGAACTTGTATTTTTGTTCTCGCCCTCGGGCTCGCATTCGCGTGCCGGCCCGCCGAGTGTCTGCGAAACTCGGACTGTTTGGGCGCCGAGATCTGCATGGTCGGGACCTGCATGCCGCCGCCCGTCGAGACGGACACGGGGACCGGCGGGGGCTCCGCCGGGACCGGCGGTCTCTCCGGCTCCGGGACGGGAGGTGCCCTCTCCGCCAGCGGCGGCACCGGTGGGACGAGCGGGACGAGCGGGACGGGCGGGAGCGGAGCGGGCTCTGAAGGCGGGCGTACGGACACGGGCACCGCCGGCGCCGACACGGGCACCGCCGGTGCCGACACGGGCACCGCCGGAACTTCCACGTCGGGTGTCACGACCACGGGAACCTCCTCCTCCGGCACGTCCTCGACGGGAACCGCGACCACGGGTACGTCCACCTCCGGCACCTCCACGTCCGGCACCGCCACGTTCGACCCCCCGTGGCTTTGACACGCGGGGAGGGGGCAGGGTCGGCACGCCCGGCGCGCACATCGCACGCAGCAATCCAGATCCGTGCCAAGGTGGGCCGGTTCGCAGGACCAGGACCGTTGACGGATTCCTGACAGCGCCCCATATACCCTTCGAGAACCGTGACCTTCTCCGACGCCACCCTGGCGGGGCGCTCCGTCCTCGTCGTGGACGACCACGAGCCGACCGCCGAGCTGCTACGCAGCTTCCTCGGCGAGCACGCCGAGACGGTGGACACCGCCGGCGGCGGGCACGCGGCCCTCGAAAAGCTCGACCAGCACACCTACGACCTGGTGCTCCTCGACCTGCGCATGGACGACATGGACGGCCTGCAGGTCCTCGAACGGGCACGGGCCAAGGGCGTCGCCTCGACCTTCGTGCTCATGAGCGCCGAGGGGACGATCTCCCACGCCGTGGCGGCGATGCAGCTGGGCGCGGCGGACTTCCTGGTCAAGCCCTTCGAACTCGAGCGCCTGATGGAGGTGATCCAATCCGCCCTCGGCCAGCGCCAAGGCGATCCAGGCGGCGACGCAGACGCCCGCCTTGCCTGGCGCGATCGATTCGCCCCCTACATCATCGGCGAGCACGAGACCCTGCGCGAGATCTTCTTCCTGCTCGAACGCATCGCCCCGACCGACTGCACCGTGCTCGTCACGGGGGAGAGCGGCACGGGCAAGGAACTGGTGGCGCGGGCGATCCACGCGGCGTCCCAGCGATCCGAGCGAACCTTCGTGCCGGTCAACTGCGGTGCGATCCCAGAAACGCTCATCGAGTCGGAGCTGTTCGGCCATGCCAAGGGCGCATTCTCGGGCGCCACGCACGCGCGCGAGGGGCGGTTCGCCGTGGCCGACAAGGGCACCTTGTTCCTCGACGAGATCGGCGAAATGGCGATGCCCGTGCAGGTGAAGTTTCTGCGCGTGCTGCAAGAAGGCGAGTACGTCCCGGTCGGCGAGACCCGCCCGCGCAAGTGCGACGTGCGCGTGGTGGCCGCCACGAACCGCGACCTCGAAGCCATGGTGCGCGAGGGCTCGTTCCGCGAGGACCTCTTCTACCGGCTCAACCTGATCCCGATCCACCTGCCGCCGCTGCGCGAACGAAGGTCCGACATCCCACTGCTCGTGCGGCACTTCATCGAAGGCATCAGCCGCCGGCGGGGGCGGACGATCGCAGGCATCACGGACGAGGCCCTCGAACGCCTGTCGGCCTACGACTGGCCGGGGAACATCCGGGAACTCGAGAACACCGTCGAGCGCATGTGCCTGCTCCACCAGGGCGGCGGCATCCTCGGGGTGGCGGATCTGCCTACCAAGCTGCGAGGCCCTCCACCACCCGATCCTGCGCGCGAGGCCGACGCGGCCCCGACCGGGCGGCAAGGCCCCTCTGCGGTCCCCGCGGCCCCGACCGGTCTCGACGCCGACCGCATCGTCCTCCCCGAGGACGGGATCGACCTGCGCGCCTTCGTCGAGCGGATCGAGCATCGACTCATCGACCAGGCCCTCGAACGCACCGGCGGCAACCGGAGCAAGGCGGCGCAACTCCTGGGCCTGAACCGCACGACCCTGGTCGAGCGCCTTCGCAAGCGCGAGCGCGCGGCCACGAAGTAACCGCCGCTCCCATGCGGGGGCGCGCATGCGGACTCCCTGGCACGCCTCTTGCTGTTTCGTTCGGGCGTGCGACCTCTCGCCTTCGCCGCACTCACTGCGTGTCTATCCGTGGTCGCCTCCCCGCGCACGGCGGTCGCGGCACCACCGGCGTTGAAGGACGTGCGGCGTCACGTGCCCCTTCGACTGCCAGCGCCGGCGCGTGTCCATACCTCGGAAGGTGGATCCGTCGTGTGGATCGAGACCCACGCGCCCGCCGCCGAGGTGGCACAAGCGCTCCGTCCACTCGGCCCCCCCTTCCAGGCGCGCCTTTTGCCGCTCGGCGCCGGGCACACGCGCGTGATCCTGCGCCACCCCACGGCCCGCCTTCGTGCCGCGGCCGGTACGGACGAACACGCAGCAGAGGTCTGGGTCGGCCCCGAAAGCTACGCGAGCGTCCTGCGGCGGGCGGCCGCACGCGCCCGGATCCCGCTGCCCCCCGTCCCCGGCCTCGGCGACAAGACCGCCGCGTGGAACGAGGCCGAACGCCTCCTCGCGGCGCGCGAGTTGGAACGCGCCCTGCCCCGCTACGAGCGTCTGGCACGGCTCGGCGCTGCCCGAGACCTGGCGCAGCTTCGGATCGCCCACGTCTACGTGGCCAGTGGGCACGTGCGGGAAGCCCGGGCACGCCTCGAAGGACTCGTGCGGCGGCTGCCGCGAACGCCCGGGGCCGCCCTCGCGCGGATCTGGGACCACTACCTCGCCGTCCTCGCCGGGGACCGATCCGCCGATCCCGACGTCGTGGAGGTCGCCGTCCTGGCCCTCGATCGATCCGCCTACGCCCCGTTCGTCGCCTTCATGGCAGCCCTCGTGCTCGACGAGATCGGGTCGCCGGCGCGCGCGCTCGCGATCGGACCAACGCCCGAGGACCTCGCCGCCCCGTACCGGGAGGCGGTGGCTCGGGCTCGCCGACGGTTTCTCCTGCACGCCCTCGCCGACGCCGTGTTTGGCGGGCATGCCCGCGACGCCGCCATGCTCGCCCAAGCCTACCCCGGCGAGCTGGCAGCGCACCCAGAGGCCGCCCGCGCCGGCGCCTGGGCCGTGGAAGCGTGGCTCGGGCTCGCCGACGGGGAACGGGCCGAGGCCCTCGCGCGACGACTTCTCGCCCTGGGGCCCGCCGCGGCCGACGAAGGGCGGCTCGTGACGCTCCTGGCCTGGTCCGAGGCCCTCGGCGATGACTTCGAGAAGTTTGCCGCGGCGCTGGGGTTCCTCGCCCGGTTCCACCCGGATGCGCCGGACCTACCCGCCCTCGTGCGCGTGTTTGCAGCGCGCAGCTACACGGCGCGGGGCTACGATCCCACCTTCACCGACCTCGCCCGGCTGGCCGATCGATCCGCGAGCGCACCAGCGATTCGAACCGTCATCCTCGGATCTCTCGCCGACCTGGCCCTCGCCGAGGGGCGCGCCGCGGACGCGGCCAACACTCTGGAGGCCGTGACCCGACACGGGGCCCCGGCGCCCGAACGCACCCGCCAACTCGCCCTGGCCTTTGCCGACGGTGGAAGAAAGGCCGACGCCATACCACTGCTTCGGCAAACGGTCGCCGCCACCACCGACCCCGAACTCCGCGACGCCCTGGCCTTCGTGCTCGCCAAGGCCGAGATCGACCTCGACCGCCCCGCCGACGGCGAAGTCATCCTGGCCGACCTGGCCCAACACGGCACGCGCTGGGGGACAATCGCGCGCCTTGCCCTGCGGGAACGCGACCTGCAACGGCTCCTGTCGCAGGCGCCGCCCGGCGCCGCCCCAAAGTCCGCCCCATGACCACCCAGCGCATCGTCGATCTCGGATCGTCCACCTTCGTCGGCCTCGACCGGCTGACCGGTCACATCGACCACCACGTGCGGCGGCAGCAGGTCCTCGCCGCAAACCTCGCGAACATCGACACCCCCGGCTACCGCGCCCGCGACACCGTCTTCGAAGAGCGCCTGACGGCCCACCTGGAGCGCGCCGGCTGGAAAGGTCAGGCGGTGTTCGAAGAACACGTGATCACCGACGACGACGAAGCCCCCGACCAGGACGGCAACACGGTCTCGCTCGAACGCCAGCTTGCGAAGCTCAACGCCAACGCCCTGCGGTTCGGAGCACTGTCCGAGGTCCTGAACCGTCGCATCGGACTGTTGCGGTACGCCGCCACCGACGGCGCACGATGAGGAGGACACCGTGAGTATGCTTTTTACCACCCTCGACATCGCCGGCTCCGGGATGCGCGCACAGCGGGTGCGCATGAACGTGGCCTCGATGAACCTCGCCAACGCCCGCACCACCCGCACGGACGAAGGCGGTCCCTATCGCCGGCGCGACGTGGTACTCGCCGCGCGGCCCATGGAAGCGAGCTTCGAGGCCCGCCTGCGGGGACGACTCGACGCCGTCGATCCCCCTGCACTGGGCGTGGCCGTCGAGGACGTCGTGGCGTCCGACGACGACCCCATCCTGGTGTACGAGCCCGGTCATCCCGATGCAGATCCCCGCGGCTACGTGGCCTACCCAAACGTCCGACCCGTGGAGGAGATGGTGAACCTCATGGGGGCCGCCCGCGCCTACGAGGCCGGTACGACGATCATGCGCACCGTGCGCCGCATGGCGGAACAAGCATTCTCGATTGGACGATGATGCGGCTTTCCCTCGAATCCGGTCTCTATACCCGCGCGCACGCCCCCGACCGCCGCGACCTCGTCACGCGCCCAGGCGGGGACGACTTCGGGCAAACACTGCTCGACGCCGTGGCGCACGCCGACCGCGTGGCCCGGGCGGCCGACCAGGCGTCGGAGGGGCTCGTGGCCGGAACCGTCTCGATCCACGAGGCCCTCGTCGCGATGGAGAAGGCAAACCTTACCTTGCAACTTGGAACCACGATCCGCAACAAACTGCTCGAAGCCTATCGCGAGATCATGAACGCCGCCGCCTGACGCGCCATGACGTCCTTCGCCCGCACGTTCGCCGCACAGCTTCGCGGTTTTTGGACCAAGGCGACCCCACGCGCCCGCGCCCTCGTCCTCGGGGGAGGCATCGCCGCGTTCGTCGCCGTCGCCGCCCTGGCGATCCCGACCGGCGGTCCCATGCAGGTGTTGTTCTCGGGTCTCGATCCCAAGGACACGGCCCCCGTGGTGTCGGTGCTCGAAAGCGCCAAGATCCGGCACGAAATCGCTGCAGACGGAACCCTGGTACGGGTCCCGGCCGCCGACGTGGCGCGGGCCCGCATGCTCCTGGCCGAGCAGAACCTCCCTGGCACGGGCAACGTGGGCTTCGAGATCTTCGACCACCAGAACCTGGGTCTTTCGGACTTCGCCCAGAAGGTCAACTACCGCCGCGCCCTGCAAGGAGAGCTCGAACGGACCATCGCCGCGCTCGACCCGGTGGCGGGTGCGCGCGTCCACCTGACGTTGCCCCAGCGGGCGGTCTTCGAGGAGGACACGGTTCTTCCTTCTGCATCGGTCACCGTCCGTCTGCGCAAGGGACGCCGCCTGTCCGACCGACAGGTCGGTGCGATACGACACCTGGTAGCCGCCGCGGTCGAGGGCCTCGAACCGAGCCAGGTCACGGTGCTCGACACGCGCGGGACCCTGCTTTCGCGCGGGGGGGACGACGGCGCCCAGGCGGCCGCGCTCGATGCCCGGCGTGACCTCGAGCGCAGCCTGGAAGCCCGTCTGACCCGCCTGTTGGAACGCACGGTGGGGGTCGGACACGCCCAGGTCACGGTGTCGGCGGAGATGGATTTTTCGCGCACCGAAACCACCGAGGAAACCTACGACCCGGAGCAACTCTCACTTCGCAGCGAGCAGGTGTCGCAGGTCTCCACTGGCGCCGGGGCATCCGGCCCCGGGGGCCTCGCCGGGGCGCCCGCAAACCAACCCGGCGCCGCCGCGACCGCGACGGCCGGCGGCGCACGCGGCGGCGGCACGAAGCAGCTCGTAAGTGACAAGAAATACGAACTCAACCGCACGGTGGTCCACACCATCGGGCCGGCCGCCAGGGTCAAGCGCATCACGGTGGCGGCTCTGGTGGACGGGACCTACACGGCCAGTGAGGATGGATCGGAGCCGGTGTTCACCCCACGGGGTGAAGAGGAACTCGCGCAGCTCAAGGCGGTGCTCGAAAACGCCGTGGGGATCGATCCGGCCCGCGGAGACGCAATCAAGATCGTCAGCGTCCCCTTCCGCGACGTCCCGGCCAGCGAGGACGACGTGCCGTTGCAGGCGGGGATGCCCGCCTACCTGCCGTACGCCGGGGCCGGCGCCCTCGCCTTGTTGGGGGCCGCGGTGTTCGTGCTGCTGCGCCGCAAGCAGAAAGTGAACCCGGCGGAAGTCGTGTCGTTGCCGGCGCCGCTTGCCCGGGTCGAGCAGCTTTCCCGGTCGAATGAGGCGACATCCACGGGAGACGAAGATGCCTCCCACGCGCCCTCCTTGCCCTCGGCCGACACCGTGCGCGAGCAGGTGCTCGCCCGGACCGACGAAGACCCCGAGCGGGCTGCCGAGATCGTTCGCATGTGGCTGGAGGAGGCGGCATGAACCGGACCGTTGAGCCGGCCTTGTCCGGCGTGGAAAAGGCCGTGGTCTTTCTCCTGTCGCTCGGGGAGGCGCGGGCCGCAAAGGTGCTCGCCCACCTCGAACCTGCCCACGTCGAGGCCATGTCCGCGTGTCTGGAGAAGATGGGGCCAGTCTCCACGACCCAACTCGAAGCGGTCATCCGAGAATACGACGCGCGCGACCGTCACTTCGCGCTCACCACCCGCCCGGGCGCGCGCCTGCTGCGGCGCCTGGCCCACCAAGTGCTCGGCCAGGCGCCAAAGACACCCATGCTCGACGCAGACGACGGTCCCGCCGAACCTCTTCGCCTGCTCGGGCGCATCGATCCGGCGGTCCTCGCCAACGTGCTGGCGAAGGAGCACCCCCAGGCCCTCGCCGCCCTGCTCGCACACGTCGAACCAGACCACGCGGCCGAGGTCCTCGGACACTTGCCCGAGGACCTCCAGGTGGAGGTGGTGCGCCGCATGGCGAACCTGGACACGATTCCCCGCGCCACCATCGAGTTGGCCGAACGCCTCCTGCGGGAAGAACTCGCGCTGGTGGCCGAGCGCAGCACCGCCAAGGTCGAGGGGCTCAAGACCGCCGCCACGGTCGTGGGGCGTTTGGGCGACGAGGTCGGCGAGAAGATCCTGGCGGCCGTCGAGGACAGTGACGGTGACCTCGCCCAGGCGATCCGTCGCTCCATGTTCACCTTCGAGGACCTGCTCAAGATCGACAACCGGGACATGCAAACCCTTCTCAAGGAAGTCACCACCGAACAGCTTCGCTTCGCTCTCAAGACCGCCACGCCCGAGCTTCGCGACCACGTGCTTTCGGCCATGAGCCGCCGGGCGGCCGAGATGCTCCTCGACGACCTCGACGGCATGGGCCCGGTCAAGCTCTCGGCCGTCGAGCAGGCCCAGGCCGCCATCGCCGAAGCGGCCCTTCGCCTGCAGTCCGAAGGTAAGATCACGATCCTCGGCGCCGGCGGGGAGGCGATGGTGTGAGCGGCCGCGCACCCTTTCGTCCGGCCGCCGTCGAACCCGCGCCGGCGCAGGTCCTGCAACTGCCCCGTCGCGGCGAGCGGCGTCCAAGGACCTTCACGCCCTGGCGTGTGGACGCACCGTCGAAGACTGACGAAGGCGAAGGCGCCGAAGCACGAGACGATCCCGTGGAGATGGCGCGGGCCGAGGCCGAGCGCCAAGGTTACGCAGAAGGGCTGGAACGCGGCCGTGCCGAAGCCGAGGCCCAGGCGGCCGAGTTGCTCGCGACCATGCGGCGGTCCGTGGAGGACCTCGCGCGCCTGCGCGACACCCTGTGGGAAGTCTACCGACGCGAGGCCGTGGAGCTCGCACTCATGGTGGCAAAAGCCTTCGTTCGGAAGGTCGCCGAAGACGACCGTACGGTCTTCGAGCAATGGTTAGACGAATCCCTTGGCGCCCTCGACCCCTCCGACGACCTGGTCATCCGTTGCGCCGAGCCGCAGCGAGAGACCGTCGAGGCATGGGTCGCGGGTCTGGCGGAACACGGTCGCACCATCGAAGTGGCCCCCGACCCCAATCTGGACATCGGCGACCTTCGGGTAGACTGCACCGGCGGGTCGGTCGAGATGATCCTCGATCGTCGCATCGACCGCGTACGCCGCCTGACGATCGGACGCACCGAGGAGGCCAGCGCGTGACCCGACCGCCTCCACTGTCGGCCCTGAGCCCCGAGGACCTGGCCGCGGCCACGGCCCCCCGCTTGCTCGGGCGGGTCGAGGACGTGGTCGGGTTCCTCGCCCGGGCGCGCCTGCCTGGCGCCGCGGTCGGAGACGTGGTGCGGGTCGAGGCGGGCGACGGCCGCTCCGTGGATGCCGAAGTGGTCGGGCTGCGGGACCGCAGCGCGTTGCTCGTGGCC
>JALSIN010000417.1 GCA_026989935.1 Polyangiaceae bacterium
ATCGCCGGCCGCGCCCGGGTCCCGCTACCCATGGACGAAGGCGATCGCCTCGCGGTGGAATTCTATCGCGGCCCCTCCCTGCGGCTTGGCAGCGAGTCGTGCGAGATCGTGTCGGGTGCAAAGCCCTATCGGAGGGTTACCAATCACATCTTCCCCATCGAGTACGGCGGCAAGACGATCCCGCCCGGGGAGTTGCGCGCGGTCACCGAGGGCCTCGGGTTGCGACGGACCCACCCGGAGTTGCGCCGTTTCCTCGCCATCGGGCAGATGGTGCTCGACCCGGCGGACCCTGGCGTCCACGCCCGCAACTTCCGTGGCGGCATCAACTATCCGGAACTCGACGAGGCGGTCAAGACCCGTGCGCTCATCGTCACCACGATCGGTGACATGAACGTGCCGGCCAGCACGGGTCTGACGGTGGCCCGAGCAGCGGGCTTCATCGATTACCGTCGAGTGGACGAGCGCTACGACGACACGCCGTACGCCGGTGCATCGACGAACGACGTCATCTTGCAGACCTACACCGCCGAGGCCGTGAACATCTTCAAACGGTTCACCTTCTCGGACGACCCTTCGACCGGCGTTCATCTCGACGTCGAGAACTTCTCGAACGGAACGGACCTGTGGGGCCCCCGCCTACCGCGGCTCGACCCGCCGATCCGGGCGCTGCGAACCTACGAAGAACTCGACGACGCCTTCTCCGGCGCGATCTTCGTCTATTCCATCCCCGAGGGGCAACACGGGTTCGCGCAACCGGGAGAACAGACGGATCAGAAGATCCTCGAGTGCGGAGACGGCCAATTCAACGACACCTGCCGGGATCTCTGGCGCGGCAACGTCTTCGACGTGGGTTGGTTCATGTTCCACACGATTGGCGCCTTCGTAACCAACCCCACATCGTCTCCGATCGGCATCAACTGCAACACCCGCGAGCAGTGCAACGCTCTGGCACCGCCGCCCGACGAGCGCGCTCCGGGTGACCTTCCGTGAGACCGGCGCGCCCCGGAGCCCCACCTCGCCCTCCTCCCCGCACGCGCATCTTTCGGGAGATCCGGAAGCCACCAGGCGGCGGGGCAACCGCGCGGGGCCCGCTCGCGTTCGGTGGGTGCGATGGCCGGCCACCCCGCGGGGACACGCCGCGCACCTCGGATCGACCGGCGCCGGCCGTCGTATCCGGTCGTCTGCCCATCGCGCCGCGCCCAAGGCGCCCTCTCGGCACGGTGTTTTTCGGCGCTTGACGAGGCCCCCCGGGGTGTCGATGATGCAGGCATCGTGAGCCTACTGCCTCCGAAAACCCGCCCCGACACGGGCCTTCTGCGAGGGCCCGACGAGCCTGGGATCGCGATCGAACGCCGGGACGACGGTTCGCTCACCGCGACCCTCGAGGGGCGCGCCCTCGAAAACGGTGCACGCATCGAGCTTCGATTGCGCGGGCGTCGCGGCTGGGTCCCCGCGCGTGTGGAGGGTCTGCCGAGCGACGTCCTGGTGGTCTTCGAGGCCGACGACGGGACGACGATCCGCACGACCTATCCTCCCGGCGTCGGGGCCCGCTGGGCGTAGGCGCGCCGCCGACGTCGATCATCCGGGCGACGATGTGGGCGCGACGCCCCACTACGTCACAGCGCACGGCGCCTTGCCTGGCACCGCCACGGCCCGTGGAAGATCCATACCCGCCGGCACTCGACCGTGACGAGCCCGTGGCTCGTCCGATAGAGGTATCGCCGCCGCACGAGGTCGGCCCGGGTGGCGGTGGGCCCGGCCCGCACCACGCACCGCGGATCGATCGTACAGGCCGTCTCGATCGCCCGTCCCTTCCCCATGGCACGCACCGGCGCGTCCCGCCGGTTCTCGTACCCCTGATAACCCAGGTAGAGCAGCACACCGAGTAGAACCGTTCCGGTCAGGCGGCCGATCATGCCCGTGAACAGTCTAGCGCCCGTGCGTCGGCGAGCGCACGACGAGCGCCCCGGACGCGGCGGGCCTCTGGTACCCTCCATACGTAATGGACGCCGACCTCGCCCTCGTGGACCGGATCCTGGTGCCGGTGGACTTCGCCGAAGCCGAACGCGCAGAGGACGCGACGTTCTCGGTGGACGGTGTGGACGTGCACGTCTCGGCGGCCTCTTTGCGCGCGATCCGGTGGGCGGTCGCGATCGCGCGGGGAGCGGGCCCGGCCTGCCGCCTGCGCCTGTTCCACGCGACCCCGGCGCTCGACCTCAACTCGGTCTACGCCGGTCCGGCGGGAGGCACGCTCCCCACGGCAGCGGTACAGGAGATCCACGAGCGCGCGAACCGTTTCGCGGTCGCCGTGCTGGAGCGGATCGCGCAAGACATCCGAGGGGACGTGTCCGTCGAGTTCGCCGCCCGACCGGGCCGCCCGGTGGACGCGATCCTCGTCGAAGGGCGCAACTACCAGCCCGACCTCATCGTGATGGCCGCCTCCGGGCGCAGCCGGGTCGCGCGGTTCTTCCTCGGCAGCACGGCCGACCGGATCATCCGCCGCGCCGAGTGCCCGGTCCTGGTCATCCCGGCGACGAACACCGCAAAGGCATCCTCGTAGCGCGCCTGCGCTCACATTGGTCCCACCTGCGCGGCGCAAGAGGCAGGGCGCGCCATCGTCGTGGCGGTGACCTCCACCGCCCGGCCCCCTGGGCCCAGGGGCCGAGCGGCCTCCTCCCCGGCATCAGATCGCGTCCTCGGTCTCGTCCGGCGGTGATCGGCGGCGGCCGGGGCTCGGCCGCGATGGATGTGCGTTCCGTTGCGTCGGCACACCTTTGCCCTTTTGGATCCGCTCGCGCAGTTCCTTGCCCGGTTTGAAATACGGCAACCGCTTCGGCGGCACGTGCACGGGCTCGTTCGTGCGCGGGTTTCGTCCCTCATAGGCTTCATAGTGGCGCACCGTCATGGTGCCGAAGCCGCGGATCTCGATACCTTCTCCCCGGACGAGGGCGTCCTTCATCGATTCGAGCACCGTGCGGACGACGGCGGCGGCACGCCGCTTGGGAATATCGGCGACACGCGCCAGCTCGGCAATGAGTTCGGACTTCTTCACGGCGTGCAGCGACCTCTACGCAATTGCACGACAACCTGCGCCGCGTTGCAAGTGGTTGCCTCGCGCCCCACGGAGCATTCGAATCGCCTCTACGCCGAACCGGCGGCGCCACACGCCACGCCAGCGAACCATCCGGCCGGTCCAAGGTGGGGGGGGCGAAGCGAACCGGCGCCGTGGGCGCTGTCGGTTCGTCCCCACAGCGGCCGGCGGGCCCCGTTCACACGCTTTCAGCCCGCGCCCGTCGGCGGCACGACCGGGAGTTCGGCAAGGGGCTCGGTGGCGCGCCGGTACCCCAGCGGCATCTGGTAGTCGTCGCACGGGTGCCGCGTGTAGAAGTCCGCGACGTCGGCCCACGAAAGCCGGCCTTCCCGCAGAGCATTGGCCAGGCGGACCGCCGGGACGCGCGTGCACATGGGCGCCTTGATCGCCGGGCGATGGGCCTGGCCCGTCGCGGCGTCGTGCCCCACCGCCGACGGCGGCACGCGGCTGAAGTACAGGTACCCCAGCGGGGTCGTCTCCAAGACCTGCACGTCTTCGACGCGCACGGCGCCCCGACCTGCGCACACGGCCACCTCTGCCGCCTCACCCGGCAAGAGTGCCATGGCGTTGTGCATCCGCGCGCCGCGAGCCTTGCACTTGCGACCGTCGGCGACTCCTGCCCGTACGAAGTAGGCGATCGGGACGTCGGACCGGTTCTTGATCGTCAAGACCGAGTGGCGCGCGGCCACGATGGCCCCGTGTTGGCGGAAGCGGACCTTTTCGATACTCGCGCGCAGGGACAGGTGATCGGTGACGAGCGCCTTGCCGGGCCGCAGTATCTTCGGCGCGTCGAGTTCGTCGAAAAACGGTTGCACACGGGCGATCTCGACCACGGACACACCGGCGAGCCCGTGGGCGGCCAGGTCCCGAGCGACGCGGGATTCATAGTATCGCCGATCCGACTTGAAGTTGAGCTCACGGGCGAGCGCTTCTTTTTGAGCCTGTTTCGGAGATTTTGCATGGGCGGCGATGGTATCGGCACGCGCGCTCGCGTCCCGCACGACGATCCCCGACGCCCATGCGGCCACAGCGACGGCCACGGCCAGAGCCGCCGTAGCCAGGAACCTCGTCCGTTGCGTGTCGTCCACGGCAGCAGCTTGCCAGAAGGACCGGCGGCGCGCGACGACGAGCGCACCATGCGACCTCGGGATCAGCGGCAAAGGAGCGCTTCGAGCCGGCGGCGGCTCAGGCCGGTGGCCGCAGCCAGGCGCTCGTAGGCGTGCGCCGGTCGCAACGCGCCCGGCACCGGTCCGGGGGCCGACGCGGTACGCCGGCGGCGGCGAGCCGCCAGTTGGGCGCCGAGCAGTTCGTGCAGATCGTGCCACAGCACCACCGCAGCCGTCGGGGCGGAAAGGTGTGCCGCGCGGGACCGTGCAGGGTGCCGCGCGGCGATCTCGGCCTGCCGATAGCGCCGCAGCAACACCACCGGGGGCACGAGCTGCGCCTCGCGCAGGGCCCCGGTATGGCGCCGCGCGATCCGCCCCAGCAGGCGGGAGCGCAGGGGCTCGGGCTGCAAAAGCGCGTCGAGCAGGGCCCCGTACTTGGCAGCCATCGACGCGAACCGCCCCGGCGGCACACCGGCGTCGAGATACCTCGCCCGGCCCGGGAGGCGAGGTTCCAGCGCCAAGAGCGCACCCAACGGCACGAGGGGAGACACGGCGGGCCTTCATCGTACACCCCCGCCTGGGCCCCGGCGAGCGGGTCAAGAGGCGCGTTGTCCCACGTTTCCACACATCTGCCACACGGGACGGGCCGGCCGCCGGCGGCGGTGCGGACGCCGTTTCCCGGCGAGATCGCGTAAGATGGACGGGCTGCCCGGAAATCTGCCCCGAAAGGATCGTCTCACGTTGTGGACTCCCCGCCACCCGACTCCTCGATGATCGAGCGCATCGAATCCGCCGCGGCCGCGCGGCACCTGGCAGCCGGCTCCGAGACCGAGGAGAGGTCCTCGTACCTCTCCGCCGAGGAGGCGCGGCTGCTCGATCGCGCCCGCGCCGGCAACGCCCACGCCCTGCGCAAGCTCTACGACACGTACAGCGGCCAGGTGCGCGGGCACCTGTACCGCCTGCTCGGGCCCGACCCGGACATCGACGACCTGGTGCAGACGGTCTTCATCCGGGCCTTCAACGCCCTCGACCGCTTCAAGGGCAACTCGGCGCTGTCCACATGGTTGTACCGGATCACTGCCAACACCGCGCACAACCTCATGCGCCAGCGCTACCGGCGGGAGCGCGCCAAGCTGGCCCTGCGATGGTTCAATCTCGGCCGGAACGCCCACGTCCAGCGGGCGAGCCACGTGGAGGTCCGGGACGAGGCGCGGCGGCTGCTCGCCCGCCTTTCCCCCGACCTGCGTCAGATCTTCGTCCTCTACCACTACGAGGGCCTGACCCTACAGGAGATCAGCCACATCGTGGGCCGCCCCATCTCCACGGTGGGCGATCGCCTCACGCGCGCGCGCAAGAAGCTCAAGGACCTCGCCACGAACTGATCCTTCACCATGCTCTCCGCACCTCATCGACGCCCCACGCGGTACGGCTGCCACGAGTGCCGCGAAGACGCCGAGGCCGTCATGTCCGGGCGGGCCACCGAAGAGCTGCGCGAACAGTACGAAACCCACCTTCGCCGGTGCCACGACTGCCGCCGCGTGCATCGCCTTTTGCTGGCGCTGTACGAGGATCCGTTTCAGGACCTGCCGGAGCCGTCGCCGGAACGACACGCGCGGATGTTCCACCGGATCCTGGAGCGGACGGATGCCCACCGGGCGCTGCGCCGCCCCACCTGGCGCAGGCTGCCGCTGCGAAACCTCGGCTTTGGCGTAGGTCTGGCGGCCGCGGGGATCTTCGCGCTGTCACTGATTCCAGCGACTTCGGATCCACCCGCCGCGCTCTCCACGAACGAGCCCCACGTCCTCGCCGAGCCCACAGCGGACACGGGTGGGATCGATCACCCGGCCCAGGGCTTTGCCCGCCGCCTCGCGGGATCGGCGTCGGTGGACGTGCCCAACGCAAGGGCGTCGAGCGGAACCGTCTACCCGGTGGGAAGCCGGTTCCGCGTGCCCCTTTCGAGCTCGCTGCAGCTTACGCTCGCCGGTAAGGTCGTCGCGAACCTCACGCCGGGGACCGAGGCCACATGGCATGAAGCCAGCCCGCAGGTCATCCGCGTGGAGCTCGACCGCGGTCTGTTGGCGATGCGTTACGATCGTCGGCCAGCCGACCCGATTCTCGAGGTGGTCACCCCCGACACCGTGGTCCGCGTGGTCGGGACGGTCTTTACGGTGCAGGTGGACTACGAGAAGAACACCACCGTCTCGGTGCTGCGCGGTGAGGTGGAGGTACTTGACACATCCCGTTCGGGCGTGCTCGCCGAAGTGCAGGCGGGCTACCGATACGACCACCGAGCGGGCACCTTCTCGGACGTCGGGCGCTCCGAAGTCGCCGCGGCGATGCCGATCTCGGGCGACGAGGCCGCGCTGGCCATGGGGACCGTGCCACTGGGCTGGGTGGTGCCCGGACTTTCGGACGATCCGGATGGACGGCACCTGTCGTCCGTTCCGACCGGTGATGCCGCCCCCACCCCCACGTCGCTGAACATCGCCGCACGCCGTACGCCGACATCGCACCAGGACCACGAGGACGACGGCGAGCAACTTCTCGAAGAGCTCATGGCGGATGCCGCCCGCGCGCGCCGCAACGAGATTCGCCGGATGCTCCACACGTGCCGCCGCTTCTACGACGATCCGGACGAGCGCTACCGTGCAGCCGCATGTCTCGCCCGCTTCCTCAAACGATACGGGCGCAGCCCCTTGGCCGTCGAGGGATACCTGCTCGTCGGCATGTTGCGCATGGACTACGCTCTCGACTTCGACGCGGCCGACATCGCGTTCCAGGAGTTCTTGCGGCGAGCGCCGGATCACCCCCGTGCCGAGCTTGCGCGCTACCGTCTGTGGCTGTCAGCCACCGAGGACGGGCGAATCAGCCAAGCGCTCGAACGGGGGCGCGACTACCTCGAGCGCTACCCCAACGGCCGCTACGTCGGCCGGGTCCTGCAGCGCTTCCCCGAGCTCAAGTCCTCCCTCTAGGCTTGGACTAACCATGGGGGAGACGGCCCGTCTGGGGGTGTCGCCAGGCGGTCACGCAGTTCGTGGGGCCGGAAGCTTCGTTCGATCCGGTGGATCGACCGGTCTATGGAAGCGCCGGCGGCCGAGCCACACGGCCCGCAGGACGGGGCCGCCGCGGGCGATACGACAGCCCGTCCGTCAAGCGCCCGGCAGTAGCCGCCTTCATCCCTCGTCGGATGGCGAAACGGGGCGCCAGACGACGGCGCGCGCGACGAGCGACCAGCGAGCCGCCAGGATCCAGGGCAACGGGAGAAACAGGGCCATCGGGGCGACGAGTTGCTCGGCGGCGCGGACCAACGCAAACGGGATCCCCCGGTCCGCCATGGTCCCTGCGAGAGTTCCGTGGTCCGAGGCGATCTCCGTGTGCGCAACGAGTCGCCGCCGCAGCCGGAACCCGTACCAGGCCCAGGCCATGCCACCCGTCCATGGGGCGAGAAGCGCTGCGACGAGCGCCGCGGGGAGGTCGAGCGAGCGTGGTCGCCGATATGCGAGCTGCGCAATCTCCCTCCGTCCCACGCGGACCGCGCCACCGTCGATCACGCGCAGGGCGATCCCATCGACGAGATAGGGAAGCGCCACGCCAAACGACACGACCGTCAAGAACCCGCGCCACCACACCACGCCGGCGAGTTTGCGGCCGTCGAACGACAGGCGAAGCCGCCCGACCTGCCCGGCCGCCCCGTACGCGCGGACGTTCGAGAAGGCGACGTCGAGCACCCAGGCGAGGCACCACGGTGCGAACGCACCCAGGGTCAGCACCGTCAAGAGCCCCCCGAAGAAGGAGCGGACGAACAGTTCGCTGCCGGTCCCCACGTACCGCAGGCGCCAGGACACCCCGTCCGCGACGAGTCGGGTCCGCGCGGCCCGCATCCGCCAGAGCTTGGCAACGTACCAGGGGAGGAAGATCCCCGCCGTCAGCACACAGGCCCACGCCCCCGCGACGATCACCAGCGCGTCCCGACCGGAACCCCCTGCGGTCTCGAACCCCACGGAGCCGACCCGCCCCGGCACCCGGCACGGATGGGCGGTCCGCGTCGGAGCCTCGACATCGACGGGTCCGACCGCCTCGGGCACTGGAACTTGGTCCGCTGCGCCGGCGACCGGAGCAGGGCCGAGGCCGGTACCCGGTGCGGCTGCGAGGCCCGCACCCAAAGCGGATACGGCCGGCGGATCCGACACGCCACCGCCCGGCGCCCGAGCCGGAGCCTGTGCAGCACCGGCGTCGGACAGGGTGGGCGCCCCAAACGGCACCTTGGGGCCCGGCCCGACGTCGAGCGGCACGGCCTTCCACGAGATCGGGCCAGAGGGTGGCAGCGCCTCGCCCTGGCCAGGAGGCGCGGGTCCACCGTAGGCGACGACCGTGCGCTTCTTTGCCTCGCCGGGTCTGGGCGCCGGCGCCCCGACCGACAGGATCTCGATGACCGTCTCCCCCACCTGGAAGCGGTCGCCGGCGGCCAACCGCGCCTCCGTGGTCCGCTGGCCGGCCACCCAGGTTCCGTTCGTGCTGCCGAGGTCCACCAGCCGAACGCCGTCTCCTTCCCGGCGCAGTTCGACGTGACGGTGTGAGGCCTTCGGGTCGCCGAGGACCACGTCGCCGAAGTCCCGGCCGACCACCACCACGTCCGCGGCCAATCGGAGATCGGCCGCGGGGCCCGTCGGCCGGTGGATCCGCAGCTCGAAGATGGACTCCTCGGTAGCGCCGTCGGGCACGTCGATGCCGCGAGTTTCGCCCGAGCCGGCCGGCCACGCAAGCCGGCCGGCTATCCCGGCACCGGCGCCCGGCCACCGAACGCGCCCGGCAAGGTCCGGCTCCGTCGGGGTGGAGATCCCATCGGCGCGCACCCGCCGGCGACGCAGTTTCCCCCGAGCACTGTACACCGGGCCGAACCGTCGGCCCGGCGTACAGTGCTCGGACCTGTCCGCCCCCCGGGCCAGCCGGGGGAAACACCCGCCCCGGCCCGTCGCCCCACGGCGCCCGGCCCCCTCGTTCGGGTCCCCACACAACCGGCGGTCGTCGCACCGCGATGCAGACGCGACGCGCTTCGATCCGACCGGACGACCGTGACCTCTTCGCCAGTCGTCTCCGGTGGGGCGGACGCGACGGGCGGCACGCCCCCGCCGCGTCGTTGGCCCGGGCCAGTCGCCCGCACCGGTGCCCTACGCCGCCTCCGGCGCCGCCTTCCGGCCCGCGATCCGGTCGGCCAGCGCCGCCGCGCGGGCGGGGTTGGAGCGCAGGAACTCGATGACCGCGGCGCGCCCCTGCCCGAGCCGCTCGTCGCCGAGCGCGTACCAGCTCCCCGACTTGGACACGAGGCCCCGCTCGACGGCCCGGTCGAGCAACTCGGCCGCGGCG
>JALSIN010000418.1 GCA_026989935.1 Polyangiaceae bacterium
CCGATGGGAGCAGCTTTGGGCCTCCCGAGGTTCTCATGGGAGGACATCGTGGCTGGATTGGCCCCATGGAGAGTTCGCGTCGGTGGCAGCGGTACGGGATGCATCGGGGCGGGGGAAGGGCCTGGGGCCACGGCCTGCGTCGGTGGCACCGGTGCGGGGTGAATCGGGATCGACAGGGCCCGTCCGCTCCATGGTCGTGGAGGCCCTCCGGTGGTCGGGGCAGGCCCGCAGCCGCCCAACTTCGAGGCCACCGGGCCGAGCGTGCATCCGTGCGAGGGCGACGCCTCCTGCCTGGGGAAGAAACGGTTTGCATGATGCCGGTCACACCCTCCGAGCCGAACGCGCCGGAGGCGGATGTGCAGGGCACCGCAGTCACGCCAACCGACCCCTTTCGTCGTCCTGGCGGTATCTCGGAGGACTGCGGCAAGATGCGAGAGGACGGGGGAAACGGCACCACGACCGGGTACCGGGAGCCTCGTGGCGTCTGCGAAGGTCCGCGCAACGCCGGCGGCGGAGCATGACCTCGGCAAGGCTGCGTGGGGCGTGCCCCTCGCAAGGGCGTCCATGCGGCCCCCGGGCCCATGGCGACTCATTAGAAGCGCCGAAAACCGTGTGCCGTCGATCGATGCAGCCTTCGTTTTCTACGCCACACCGGGTGCCGTCGCGACCGTCTCCCCGGCACGTCGATTCGTCTCTTCCGCCTCCGGAAGCGGGTTTCATGCTGTGCCGGGAGTCTTTGTGGCTGGATCCGTCGCGCCGGCGGGTCTCGACGCGGTGAAGAACCGGAAGCTCCTCGTGCGAGATGGGGGCGGGAGGATAGGTCGCTACACGGAGCGTCCCGGATCGATACCGCCTGGCAAGGGACGGTCGAAGGCATGCGTCCGCCCGTTGCCGGCGCCGTCAAGGAAGGCGCTCGACGTCCTCCGCAGGGCGGGTTCTCCCATCGTAACCGGTCAAAAATACACGGGAATCCGGGCGTCGGGGGCAATGTTGCGGAAACGGCGCCGCAGGAAGTTTTCGGCCTGTATGATCTTTTCGATGCCGCCGGTTGAATGGATCGGCGCGGCATACGTCGTAACGGGGCATGTCTTGATCGATTGGAGGCGATACCCATGAACATTCAAAACCTTCCACCACGCAAAGACGCGGATTTCATACCTGTTCGGATGTGCAATAAGTCTGTGTTTTGTCCGCGCTCTTTCCACCTGGAGTTCGTACAGGGGGTGTTCATCGAGTCGGCGGATACGGTGGCGGGGCGAGCCGAGCACGAGCGGGCCGAGCGCAGGGGGACCAAGAAGAAGGTCGAAGGCGCGCAGGAGGCGGCCGAGGGCGCCGGGGAGGACGATGCGTGGCGCAGGATTTGCGAGGGGATTCCGCCGCGATCGATGGTGATGCAGTCGGAGGCGTGGGGCGTCAGCGGGAAGTTCGACTTCGTGGAGTTGGACACGGACGAGGTGGTCGTGGTCGAGAGCAAGCACGGCAAGGCGCCCAAGACCGACGAGCACGAGTGGAACGGACACGTGCTGCCGTACCGTGCCTGGCCCCCCGACGTCGTGCAGGTGGGGCTGTACATGGCGCTGTTGCGCGAAAACGGGCTTCCATGCCATCGCGGACGCATCTACTACCGTGGGTCACACGACACCGTGGAGGTCGCCTGGTCCGACGATCTCGAGCGGTTCCTGCGGGACGTCGTGGCCGAGGCGCGCGCCGTGGCGCAGCGACCGGTTCCTCCGGAGCCCCTGGTGGACAGTCCCAAGTGCATCGGATGCTCCCTGCACGACGCCTGCCTGCCCGACGAACACGCGGCACTGCGAGCCTTCGAGCAGGGGGAAGGGGCCCCGGAGGTGCGCCGGATCGTCGCCGCCCGCGACGACCGGGCCGTCGTGCACGTCACCTCCCCCGGCACGGTCGTGCGCAAGAACGGCGAGGCGCTCCTCATCGTCACCCGGGCGGGGGAGACCACGCGGATCCCCCTCATCGACGTGCAGCACGTGGCGCTGTTCGGCCGCGTCAGCATCACGGAACCGTGTTTGCAGCATCTGCTGCGCTGCGGCATCGGCATCTCCCACCATACGGGGGGCGGGCGGATCCTCGGGTACACCGCGCCCCTAACCACGGTCAACATCGGGATTCGGCGCGCCCAGTTCCGTGCGGCCGACGACGAGACGACCTGCCGCACCATCGCGCGCGCGCTCGTGCTGTCGAAACTGCACAACCAGCGGACCGTGTTGCGTCGGTACCGTCGCAAGACGCTGGACTACGCCGACGACGAGCAACAGCCGATGGCCGAGCTGCCCGCGTGGGCGGCCACCGGGGAGGATCGGGTCATCGCTCGTGAGGACGCCTCGGCCCCCGATCCGTGGCAGTCGCCGCCGCCTTCCGAGGATCCGCTGCCAGGTGCGGCCGACTCGGCCGAGGCCACGGAGGAACCACGGTCCGCCGCCCGCGACCTTGCCGAGGCCATCCGGCGCATCGGGATCGCCATCGACGCCGCGCGCCGGGCCGCGACGGTGGACGAGATCCGCGGCCACGAGGGGGACGGGGCGGCCGTCTACTTCGGCGCCCTGCCCCTCATTTTGCCGGCGCCCTTTCGGGGCGACTTCGGCGGGCGGACGCGGCGGCCGCCGCGGGATCGCGTCAACGCGCTGCTGAGCTTCGGCTACGCCCTGCTCGTACGCGAGGCCACGGCCGCGTGTGCCCGCATCGGGCTGGACCCGATGCTCGGCTTCTTGCACACGATGCTGCCCGGCAGGCCGGCGCTCGCGCTCGACCTCATGGAGCCGTTTCGTGCCGCGTGGGTGGACACCGCCATCTTGCGACTGCTTGCCACCGGGGGCATCGACCGGGCGGATTTCCACGTTTCGCTGTGCGGCGTCACGCTGTCCGACAAGGGCCGGCGCGCCCTCATCGCCGCCTACGAACGGCGCGCGAACGAGCTGACCACCCACCCGCGGTTCGGCTACCGCATGAGCTACCGTCGGATGCTCGAACTCGAGGCCCGCGTGCTGGCGAAGGTTCTGCTCGGCGAGCTGACCGAATATCGTCCCATGTGGACACGATAGGAGGTCCCATGCGTCGCCACTACATCGTAAGCTACGACATCTCGGATCCCGTGCGGTTGCGCAAGGTCCACAAGGTGGTGCGCGACTACGGCGAGGCGTTGCAGCTTTCCGTGTTCGCCTGCCAACTCCACGACAAGGACCGCGCGATCCTCGAAGCCAAGCTCCGGGCCGTCATCCACCACAAGGAGGACCAGGTCGTGTTCGTCGATCTCGGGCGCGTCAAGGAGGGAGAGGAGAGCGACTGCCCGCCCGGCACCACCGCCATCGGCCGGCCCCTGGAGCTCGGCCGCGTGCGCGTGGTGGTCGTGTGACACCGGTGCCGGGGGCCAAGACACCCGCGACGGGCATGTTCCACAGGTCGATTCCCAGGCGGCCGCCGCCGAGGACGGACGCCCGGGCGGCCCCGTGATCATACCCCGTTCCCCCGCGGGGGGCAGACGCGCTCGGGGGTCAGGCGTGGGGCGCCTTCGAGGGCCTTGCGGGCGCGGTCGAGGAGGACGGCGGCGTCGATGGGTTTGCGCAGAAAGGCGTGGGCGCCCAGGCGCAAGGCCCAGAAGCGGTCGATGTCGCGGTCGAGATCCGTCAGGACGAGGACCGGGGGGGCGGGGTCGCGGCTCTCGGCGGCGCGCAAGAGGTCGAGGCCGCTGCCGTCCGGCAAGAGGGGCTCGACGAGGACCAGATCCGGCCCCCGTGCCAGGGCTTCGACGGACCGGTCGAGGCGGTCGGCCTCGTCGAAGACGGTGTCGTCGCCCAGGGCGGCGAGGGCCTCGCGCGCTGCGGCCCGCACGGCTGGATCCGGATCGACGAGGAGGACGCGCATGGCTCGGGAGGGGCGCGGCCGGAGGCGCTACACCGCGATCGGAGGATTGCGCTTGCGGGCCAGGTGAGCCCGGGAGAGACGATAGAGCACCCGCGCCACGTTGTAGGTGCCCGAACGCGTCTTGCGGGCCACGTCCTTGACCGAGTTGCGCCCGTTGAGCAACTCCAGCACGGCCAGCTCCTCCTTCGTGAAGGCGTGCCGCCCCAGGCGGACCACGTTCTCGTCGATCCGCACGAACACGTCGTCCACGTTCGCGGCGTGCTGCCCCATCTCGGCCTTCTCGTCCCGGCGACGCAGGCCGTCGAGCAGGGCGTCGGAGATCCGCAGCTCCGCGCGGCTCGCTCGGGCCGCCTCGGCCATCGGGTCGAGCTTCTCCGTCGGCTGGAACGCCACGGTCCCGCGATCGAGCATCAGCAGGATGCACGTGATCTCTCGCGCCTGGGTGGCCAGCGCCTGCGCCAGGTCCGTCTCCGAGATCGCCCCCGCCCGCACCAGACGAAGCCCCAGCGGGAGCTTCTGGGACTCACTCACGAAGGGGGCCAGCGTCTCCTCGGACAAGAAGCCCGCCTCCACGAGGAACCGCCCGAGCTGGAGATCCTCGGCCACGCCCTGCACCTCACCGTGGAGGATCGTGCCGTCGGCCACGTGCAGGCGCCCGAACACGTCGCCCGAGCGCACGTCCACGAACCCCCGCGCGCCCAGCTCACCGATGAGCGCGAGCACCGAGTCGAGCGGCGTGACCGAAAGGTCCGCCCGCAGCCCCGCCGGGACGTGGGCGTCGTCGTGTTCGGCCGTCACGTCGCGCACCACCTGGTCGAGCACGTCCGCGTCCACCAGGACCCCTGCCTCCTCCAGGGCGCGGGCCAGGTGGTGGGCCAGCGGGGACACCGTCCCGGCGCCGGCGGCACCGAGCGCCGCCTCGTCCGCGATCGCCGCCCGCACGGCCCGCACGAGCGCCGGGGTGCTAAACGGGCGCCGCAGCGTGGGCAGGGACTCGGCACCGGGGATCGGCGCCGGGTTCTTGCGGCTGACCAGCAAGAGGCCCGGCAGGTCCGCGGCCTTCGGCGCCTTGACGATCGCCCGCAGCATGCCGGCCGAGGCGTCCGGCGAAACGGACGCGTCGAGGACCACGAGACGCAAGGTGCCGTCGCCGGCAGGGCCGTGCCGGGTCACCACGTCCACCGCCTCGTCGGCGTCCTCGACGGCGTGGACCTCGTAGCCCGCCAGGCGCAGGCCGGCCACCGCGAGCTTCGTCGTCGTGGGGTTCGGGTCGTAGTACAGGACGGCCGTCGGGCCGGACGCGGGCGCGTCGCTCATCGCCCGCGAGCATACGACGCGGCGGCGCGCGGCGCGAGGGGCCCGCCGATGCGGCGCGGACCGGCCTTCGTGGTAGCGTCGGGGGCCGTGGCGTCCGCCCTCGAACGGCTCGCGTCCCCCCGGCGGGTCGGCGACATGACGCTCGTGGCCCGCATCGGCGAGGGCGGCATGGCGACCGTCTACCTGGCCGCCGTGGGCCGCGGTTCCTTCGTCCGTCCCGCCGCCGTCAAGCTGCTGCGACGGGACCTTCCCGACGAGGACTACCGCACCCGCTTCCTCGACGAGGCGCGGCTGGTCGTGCGCCTGCACCACAACAACCTGGTGGACGTGCGCGCGGCCGGCGAGGCCGACGGCCAGCTCTACATCGCCATGGAACTGGTCGAGGGCCGGGACCTTGCCGACCTGTGGGACCGCCTCGCCGACCTGCGGCGGCCGTTTCCCGTGGCCCTTTCCGTCCACGTCGTCCGTGAGGTCCTGCGCGGGCTGGACTACGCCCACCGCGCCGAGGGGCTCGGGCTCGTCCACCGCGACGTCTCGCCCTCGAACATCCTGCTCGACTGGCAGGGCGCCGTGCGGCTGGCCGACTTCGGGCTCGCCACCTCGGCCGTGCGCCTGTCCGTCACCCTGCCGGGCGTGGTGTTCGGCAAGGTGGGCTACATGAGCCCCGAGCAGGCCCGGCGCGAGCCCCTCGACGGCCGCGCGGACGTCTACGCCTGCGGCGTCGTCCTGTGGGAACTGCTGACCGGCCGGCCCCTGCGCGAGGCCGGGACCGATACCTCGCAGGTGGCGCGCGGGGCCGTGCCGCCGCCGTCGCAGGTCTCCCGCCGCGTGGACCCCGACCTCGACGCCATCGTCGCCCGCGCCACCGCGCACGAACGCACGGACCGCTTCCCCACCGCCGGGGCGTTCCTCGATGCGCTCTCGGGCTGGCTCGCCGCGCACGCGCCGGGGACCGGGCAGGAGACCCTCGCGCGCTTCCTGGCCGAGGCCTTCGGGGACGTGGCCGCGCGGGAACGGGCCGAAATTCGCGGCCTGCTCCTGTCCGTGGCAGGATCCGACCGCACCCTCGTGCTCTCGCGGGACCGCCCGGTCCGGCGGGGGCGCACGCCCGGCGCCGACGACCCCATGAGCCTGTCCGCCTCCCACCCCGCCTTCGACGAAGACCACGAGTGGCTCGAACCGGGCACCGTCCTGGCCGGCCGCTATCGCGTGGTGGAGTTGCTCGGACGCGGCGGGATGGGGGCCGTGTACCTGGCCGAGCACCTGGCCGTCGGGCGCAGCGTCGCGATCAAGGTGCTCAGCCACGCGCTGAGCCACGATCCCACCATCGTCGAGCGCTTCCGGTCCGAAGCCCGTACCGCCTCGTCGATCGGCCACCCGAACATCGTGGAGGTCTTCGACGCGGGGCAGCTCGACGACGGCCGCCTCTACCTGGTCATGGAGCTGCTCAGCGGACAGTCGCTCTACGAGGTGGTCGAGCAGGAAGGACGGGTGCCCGTCGAGCGCGCCGTCCGCTGGCTGCGGGAGGTGGCCCGGGCCCTGCGCGCGGCCCACCAGGTGGGTGTGATCCACCGGGACCTCAAGCCGGAGAACGTCATGCTCGCGCGGATCGGGGAGGAGGAGCGGATCAAGGTGCTAGACTTCGGGATCTCGGCGCGTTCGGAGGCGGCCAGCGGCCCGCGCCTGACCCAGGCCGGCCAGGCCCTCGGCACCCCCGAGTACATGGCGCCGGAGCAGGCCAAGGGGGCCGCGCCCACGACCGCCATCGACATCTACGCGTTCGGGGTCCTGGCGTTCGAACTGCTGGCGGGCCACCCGCCCATCGCCGGGGGATCGCCGGCCGAGACGATCGCCCGCAAGCTCACCGAGCCGCCGCCGTCGCTCGCGAGCGTACGGCCCGACGCGCCGCCGGCACTCGCCGATCTGGTGGACCGCTGCCTCGCGGCCGACGCCGCCGCACGACCGGCGAGCATGGACGCGGTGCTGGGGGAGATCGAGGCGATCCTGCGCAAGTTGCCCCGGAGCCGCTCGTCGTCCTTGTCCACCGAGCCGTCGCCGCCGCGTGGCGCGACCGCCGAGGCGCCCCGTGAGGAGACTTCGAGCCGCCGGCGCCGGGGCTGGCTGTTCGCGTCCGTGGCCGCGCTCGCCGCCGGGGTGGGGATCGGGGCGGTGTTGATGGCGCGTTCGGGGGCGCCCGAAGCCCTCCCGGCGCCTGCGACTGCCGCGTCTTCGGAGGCGCCCGTGAAGGCGTCCGAGCCCTCGGCGGCCTCCGCCGAACGCGCACCGGCACAGGCCCCGCCCGCGGCCCCGTCCGAGGGCATGGGGGTCGGCGCCGAGGATACCCCGTCTGCGACCGCACCGCCGAGCGGGGCCGCGCCGCCCTCGAAGGCCGCCGAACCCACCGGCGGGCGGGCCACCGCCCCGGCGAAGAAGCGGCGGTCCGGTGGGATCGTCGCCGCCATCGATCCGGACGGCCCCGCCTGTCGCGGCGTGCGCGAGGCGGCCGAACGGGCCCGGCGGGAGCGGCGCTGGGCCGCCGTGCTGCGGGCCACGCGGCGGGGGGCGTGTTTTCCCGACCGCGCGGCCCGCAAGGCGATGCGCATGCAGGCCCACAAGGAGATGGGAGCATTCGGGGCGTGCCTGGCCGAGAAGGGGCCCGACAACGCCACCACGCGCCGCCTGGCCGCGTTCTGCCGCAAGCGCACCGGCGGGTAGTCGGCGGCGGACCGTCGATCGCGCGCAGTTGATTCAACGTAGTCCGTAGACGTGGGTCGGGTGCAGGTACCGGTGCCCGAGGCGCCGGGCGCTCTCCTCGGCGAGGACCCGCTTGCCCCGCACGCGCCGGTCGGCCGGCACGGGCGCTTCGAAGGCGGGGGGACGTTCGCCGCGGGCGCGGGCGGCCCGGGCGTAGGCGAGCCTGCGCGGGGTGTGGTCGGGGGCGACCCCGTAGAGCACCCGCCCCTCGACGCCGACGACCACGGACGCGCGCAGGGCCAGGCGGGCGGCGTCGGCCAGGTGCACGAGGTTCGTGGCGTACCAGCCGTGCCCCGGCAGGGGCCCGCCGTTCGCGCGGCGGGCGTGGCCGCCGATGGGGCGCCCGGGGCCGACGAGTCCCCCAAGACGTAGGACGACGGCCTCGATCCCACGTTGGGCGCATCCCCCGAGCACGGTCCGCTCCGCTGCCCGCTGGGCCGCTCCCCGCGGTCCCACCGGGGGCGCGCCGGCGTCGGCTTCGGGGACGGGGCCGTCGCGGTCGGGGCACGCGCTCGTCGAGGAGATCCACACGAGCCGCCGGACCGAGGCCGGCAAGGCGGCGACGAGCCGCCCGGCCACGCGCGGGTAGAAGGCCCCGGTCGCGCCGGACGGACGCGCCAGGCAGGCGATCACGGCGCGTTCGCGGGCCAGCGGGGCGAGCCGGGCTTCGAGATCGCGGTCGCTCGCACGGTCCAGGTCGAGCGCGATCAGGCAGGTCCCCCGGGGCAGGGGCCGGGCCGGGTCGCGCCGGGCCGTGCGGCGCGTGACCACCGGGGGCGCGGCGCACAATCGCGCGATCGCGCTGCCCAGGTAGCCGGCGCCCACGACGAGCGTCGGGACCGCCCGGAGGCCGCGGGGATCAACGGCCATCGCCGTCGCCCGCCGGCGGCGGCACGAGCACGCGATAGCGCGCCTTCTTGCCCGCCTGCAGCCGGACCCCCTGCGCCCCCGCCATCTCGTGGGTGAGCAGCGCGTTCGGGTCGGTGCACGGGACGCCGTTGACCTTCACGGCCCCCGCCTCGATCCGCTGGCGCGCCCGTCGCTTGGACGGAAAGACCTCGAGCGGTGCGCCCGTGACCAGGTCCACCAGGCGGATCGGGGAGGTGGGTGCCGTCACGGCCGGCACCGCGCTCCAGTCCGTGCTGCCGCCGTAGGCCTGGCGGCTGGCGACCTCGGCGCCGCGGGCCTCCGTTTCTCCGTGGACCAGCCGGGTGACCTCGTAGGCCAGCACCGCCTTGGCCTTGCGCAGCGCGGCGCCGCCTTCCGACACCAGGGCCTCGATGCGCGAAAGCGGCAGCTCCGTGAACAACCGCAGCAGTCGTGCGGTGTCGCGGTCGTCGCAGTTGATCCAGTACTGGTAGAACTCGAAGGGACGTACGCGGGCCGGGTCGAGGTAGACGGCGCCGCGGGCCGTCTTGCCCATCTTCTTGCCGTCTGCGGTGGTCAGAAGCTCGATGGTCAGCCCATAGGCCTGGTGCTGCGGACCGAGGTGGCGCCGGACCAGCTCCACACCCGCGACGATGTTGCCCCACTGGTCGCTGCCGCCGCACTGCAGCGTGCAGCCGT
>JALSIN010000419.1 GCA_026989935.1 Polyangiaceae bacterium
AAAACCGACCGTCGCCCCTCCTCCACCGACCCCTCGCGACCGGACCGGCGGCTGATCGGTTACGGACCTCCCCACACGCTCCGGCCGCGCTTGCACCTCGCTGGCCCTGTGGCCACGATTGAGCCGTGAAGGACGACGCCACCCCCCCACAGCCAACCTTCTCGTTGTCCAAGTCGGATGCGGTGTCGTTCCTGCGCGCGTTCGACGACGGATCGGTAGACCTGGTGGTCACCGATCCACCGTACGAATCACTCGAGAAGCACCGTGCCATCGGAACCACCACGAGGCTCAAACACAGCAAGGCCTCCAGCAACGATTGGTTCGCGATTTTTCCGAACAGTCGCTTCGAGGAACTCTTCGCCGAAATCTACCGTGTGCTAAAGAAGAACCGACATTTCTACCTGTTTTGCGACCAGGAGACGGCCTTCTTCGTAAAGCCCCTCGGAGAAGCCGCGGGCTTTCGGTTCTGGAAACCTTTGATTTGGGACAAACGGAAAATCGGAATGGGCTATCATTACCGTGCCCGGTACGAGATGATCCTTTTCTTTGAAAAGGGTAAGCGCAAGCTCAACGATCTCGGAATCCCCGACATTATCGAGGCGGACCGTATCTACCGCGGCTATCCGACGGAAAAACCCGCCAAAGTGTCTCGTGTCCTCATCTCACAGAGCACACAACCGGGAGAACTCGTCGTCGATCCATTCGTCGGTTCGGGAAGCACCGGAGTGGCTGCAGTAGATTTGGGGCGTTCCTTCGCTGGCAACGACATCTGCGACGAGGCCTTGCGCGTGGCACGGGAGCGCATTTGCGCCGCAGGCGGCATCGAACGACCGGCGGCCTGCCAACGCAAGACATCCACGCATCAACTCACCCTCGGAATCGGAGCGCGGACGTGAACGGAAAGAAGTACGCGGACCTCGTGGCGGCATACATTGCGACGAGGTTTCGGACACGCAACATCCAGGTGTACCGGGAAGTACCACTTGGCACCTCGATTCTCGGGAGGCCTCGGCGGATCGATGTGATGGTCTCCGACCCGACGAGCAATCGAGCACTCGCGGTCGAATGCAAGTTCCAGAAGACACAGGGCACAGCAGACGAGAAGATCCCCTATGCGCTCCAAGACATCGGCGCGTTGCGCATGCCCGGATGCATCGCCTATGCCGGTGATGGCTTTTCCGAGGGTATCCTCCATCTGCTCCAAGCGTCCGAGTTGGCGGCCTATTGTCTTCCGGACCCCGAGGACCTTTCGTCCTGCTCCGAAACCTGGGAGTTGGACCACGTTCTGGCGGTGACGTTTCGCTGGTGGGACGTCTTCATCGGGAGGAAGAAACCGGTCCGCCCCGACTGAGCCCCGCTTCGGCAGGTCGAAGGAATCCACGCACCGCCGCGGGCGAGGTTCCCGCGGTGGACATCGTTCGGGGCCGTTGCAACCCGAAATCGAGGGGCGTGCAGGAACCACACGCTGCACGAACCGCGACCCGCTCGGGCGAACGCCGAGCCCGACGGCCGTTCCGGGGGCGCGGGCCTTAGCCGCGGCGTTCGAGGTAGTCCACGAGGCCGTCGTGGGCCTCGGTGATCCGGCGCATCAGCTCGGTGGCGGCGGCGAACTTCTCGGGATCGCGGGCGTGGCGGTCGGGGTGGTACTTGCGCAGCAGCCGGCGGTAGGCGTGCTTGACGTCGGCGACGGAGGCGCCGGGCTCGAGCTCGAGGACCCGGTACCAGCGGCGGCACTCGACCTCCTCGGCGAGCGTGGCGGTGTAGCCGGGGCGGCGTTTGGCCTCCTGGTAGGCGCGCTCCCAGGCCTCCTCGGCGGCGTCCCGCACCGCGCGGGCCCGCCGGCCCACCCGCGCCCCGACCGAACCGTCGAGGTCGGTCGGATCGTCTTCGAGCAGCTCGCGCAGGTCGTCCCGCCAAAGGGCCCGGCGAAAGTCCGTGAGGTTCGCGCGCGCGACGTCGAACAGGCGTTTGGTCACCGACATGGCCTGGATCGACTCTAGCATCCCTTCGGCGGGGCGGCCTACGCCTCCTCGTCCCCGTCGCCGAAGAACCCGGCCTCGTCGTCGTCCTCGACGATCTCCATGTCCACCGGCCGCAGGCGGATGAGGGTCTTGTCGTCCTCGCTCACCTCGTCGTCTCCGGTCGCTTCGGGCGCAGCCCCGTCCCCGGCCACCCGATCGTCGCTCTTCGCGGCGCCCACCGGGCGCACACGCACCGTCTTGGCGCGTACCGGTCCCTTCGAGATCGCCCCCATCGCAGACGCCTTGACGGGTGGACCGCTGTCGCGCGGACGCAGCCGCGAGATCGCGTCCTGCAGCCGCAACATGGTCACCGCGGACAGCTCGCCGAAGGCGATCCCCATCCCGGAGGGCTCGTCCTGGTGGCGCACGACCGTGCCCACCGCGTCCACCACCACCGGGTCGTCCACCAGCAGGGTAAACCGCAGCTTGACCGCCGTCCCCACCGGCACCCGCTCCTCGGTGTGGAGGAACAGGCCGTGCTCGGACAGCTCCGAGACATAGGTGGGGGCGCCCCCCTCGAAGGCCCGGTTGACGGGGATCCGTTCGGAGCGCCGCCGCTCCTTCGCACGCTCCTTTCCCATGGCAGGACTGTGACAGACGGACGCGGCCGGCGCAAAGCGGCGCCTACGCCCCCTCCTTGAACTTGATCTCGAACTTCTCCACGTGGAAGGCCTTGCGGCCGTGGACCTCGATGCCGCACTGGATCCGCTTGACCGTGTCGTCCACCGCCGGCTTCTCCTCGTTGCGCATCAGCTCCGCCACCTTCGGGTGGGCCGTGACGAGGACCTTCTCACCGGGCGGGTGCACGGCGGCCTCGCGCCGGATCTGGCGCAGGATCTCGTAGGCCACGGCGGCCTTGCTCTTGGTGTAGCCACGGCCGTTGCAGTACTCGCAGCTCTCCGTGAGCATCCGTTGCAGGCTCTCGCGGGCCCGCTTGCGCGTCATCTCCACCAGGCCCATCTCGGAGATCTTCGTGATGTGGGCCTTGGCGCGGTCCTTGCGCAGCGCGTCCTGCAGGCGCCGGTAGACCTTGCGCCGGTTCGACTCCCGGTCCATGTCGATGAAGTCGATGATGATGAGGCCCCCCAGGTTGCGCAGCCGGAGCTGCTCGGCGATCTCGTCGGCCGCCTCGAGGTTCGTCTGCGTGATCGTCTCTTCGAGGGTCTTGCCCTTGGCGCCGACGAACTTGCCGGTGTTGACGTCGATGGCCGTCAGCGCCTCCCCCTGGTCGAATACCAGGTAGCCGCCCGACTTGAGGTGGACGACGCGCTCGAGGGCCCGGTCGATCTCGTGCTCGATGCCGTAGCTGTCGAAGATCGGGTCGCGGCCGCCGTACAGCTCGATGCGCTCGGCGTAGGCCGGCATGAAGGCCTGGACGAAGCGGACCATCCGGTCGTGCTGGGCGCGGTCGTCCACGATGACCCGGTCGAGGGCCGCGGTCAGGTGGTCGCGCACGACCCGCAAGGCCAGGTCCAGGTCCCGGTAGAGCAAGACCGGCGCGCGGTGGACGCGGGCGTTGGCCTGGATGTTCTCCCAAAGCCGCAGCAGGTAGTCCATCTCGGCGCGGATCTGGCCGTTCGTGGCGTCCTCGGCCACGGTGCGCACGATGAAGCCGCTGCCGGGCGGGCGCATCTGCTCGACGAGCCGCCGCAGCCGCCGGCGCTGGCGGCCGGAGGTGATCCGGCGGGAGATCCCGATGTGGCTGACGGTGGGCATGTAGACCACGTTGCGCCCGGGCAGAGAGATGTAGGAGGTGATCCGCGCCCCCTTCGTGCTGATCGGGTCCTTGACCACCTGGACGAGGATCTCCTGGCCCGGGTGGACGAGCTGGGTGATCTCGGGCGGCTGCCCGCTGCGGCGCGCCCCGCTTTCACCCACGGTCACGTCCTGGGTGTCGCCCTCGGTGCGCGGCGCGATGTCGCCTGCATACAGGAACGCGGCCTACTCCTCGCCGATGTCCACGAAGGCGGCCTGCATCCCGGGCAAAACGCGCAGAACCCGCCCCTTGTAGACGTTCCCCACGCAGCCCCGGGCGCGGGAACGCTCCATCCAGACCTCGGAGAGGATGCCCTGTTCGATGACGGCGACCCGGCTCTCCGGGCCGTCGGCGTTGACGACGATGACGGATTCGGCCACTTCCCGCGGGGGAGTAGCACAGGCCGGCCCCGCCCGGAAGCCGCCCCTCGGGGCCCGCCGGGTGCTAGCCTGCCCGGCGCCGTGGCGCCCCGCGTGTCGATCCGCCCCCACCTCGCCCACGTCCCGTTCGACCCGGACGCCTTCGCGGCCCTGGTGGACGACTTTCGCAGCGGCCGGCTCGAGCGGCTGGCCGCCCCCCTGCCGCGACCGCCGAAGCCGCTTCCGGCGCCGCCCACCGACGTGCGCCCCGACGCCGTGGCGCGACCGCGCCTCGAACGCCGCGGGGCGGCGGCCCTGGCCGCGGGCAAGCTCGCGCTCGTGGTGATGAACGGCGGGATGGCCACGCGCTTCGGCCAGACGGCCAAGGGGGTGTTCCCGATCGCCGAGGACGCCCCCGACGTGTCCTTCCTGCGCGTCAAGATCGCCCAGGCCCGGGCGGCCGAGCGCGCCTTCGGCGGCGCGGTGCCGGTGGTCGCCATGCAGAGCTTCGCCACGGAGGGACCCACGGCGCAGCACCTTGCGGCCCTCGGGGACCAGGCGGCGGGCGTGGACACTTTCCTGCAGTCGCTGCTGCCGCGGGTGCGGCCGGACGGAACGGCGCTTTGCGAGGTCGAGGGCGCCGGCGCCTGGCCCGACACCGTCGTGTACGCCGCCCCCGGCCATGGCGACCTGCTCGGGCGCCTGCGGGCCAGCGGCATGCTCGCGGCCCTGCGCGAACGCGGCGTCGAGCACGTGCTGGTCTCGAACGTGGACAACCTGGGGGCCACCCCCGACCCGGCCGTCTTCGGCGCGCACCTCGAAGCCGTCGAGCGGGGCGCGGCGATGACGGTCGAGGTGGTGCCCCGCACCGAGGGCGATGCGGGCGGCTGCGTCGCAGTCCATCCGATCCTGGACCGCCCCACGATCATCGAGGGCTTTCGCCTGCCGCCCGACACCGATCTCGCCGCGCTGCCCCACTTCAACACGAACACCCTGTGGTTTACCCTCGACGCCCTGGACGCCGAGATCCCCCTCGACTGGTTCGCGGTGCGCAAGTCGATCGCCCTGCCGGACGGCGAGACCGTCGAGGTGGTCCAGTTCGAGCGTCTCATCGGCCAGGCCGCCGACCACTTGGGCGCCGCGTTCGTCACGGTGGACCGCGCCGCCCGCTTCCTGCCGGTCAAGACGCGCGAGGAGTGGGCCGCCCGGCGCCGCCAACTGCTCGCCGCCGCCCGGGCCGCGGGCCTCGCCGTGCCCACGGTGTAGCGGTTCCCCCTTCGGCCGCGGGCCCCGATGCGCTAGGCTCGCCGCGCCCATGGCTCCCACGTTCCAACCAGGCATCTACAAGACGACCCAGTTCCTGCCGGGCCACGAGGCCCAGGTGGGCCCGAACATGCTGGTGCTCATCCGCACGGACGGCGAGTTCGCCCCCGCCTCGGTGCTGCTGCCCAACAACAACAAGTACAACCAGTGGTTCTTCGCCATGCCGGGGATCAAGATCCCCGCGACCAGCTTCGGCTGGGCGGACAGCCTCGTCAAGCTCCCCCTGGAGGGCTTCTATCGTCTCAAGAAGGAGTTTACCTTCGGCGAGGGCGGGCGCTGGGTCGAAAACGCCGTGGTGCAGCTCGGCTACACCCGAGCCGCGGAGCCGATCCTGTTCATCGCCACGCGGCGCAGCCCGCTTACGAGCAACACGCTTTGGTTTTCGGACAAGGGGGTCAAGGTGGACCTCGACGGCCTCGAAGACCTCATCGAACCCCTGTCCTGGTACCAGGAGCCCGACAAGAAGGTGCACTGACCCGGGGTCTCCGCGCCCGCAACGGGCCTCCCGGGCCGCGGTCAGCCGTCGGCCGCCGAGGTCTGCACGGCGGCCTGCGCGAAACGTCGCACGACCACGAAGGTCACGACGCCCACGATCATGCCCGCCACGTGGGCGAGCACGGCCGGCATGCGCGTGACCAGCGAGACGATCGCCGGGCCCGGGCAGTAGCCGCCCAGGCCCCAGCCCACGCCGAAGATCACGGCGCCGGCGAGGAGGCGGCCGTCGATGGGCCGGTCGCGGTCGGGCACGCACACACGGGTCTCGACGAGGGGATGGGGCAGGCGGGCGAAGACCCGCCAGGCCACGGCCATGACGGCGATGCCGCCGGCCATGACGCCCGCCAGGGCCGGGTCCCAGGCCCCGGCCACGTCGAGGAAGCCCAGGACCTTCTCGGGCAGGAGCATCCCCCCCACCCCGAGGCCGAGGGCGAACACCAGGCCGGCCACGAACGACAGGACCGCCTTCACGATGCCACCCCCAGGACGCGAAGCACCGTCACCGTGACCATGCCGGCCGCGACGAAGGTGGCCGTGGCGGCGATCGAGCGCGGTGCGAGGCGGGAGACGCCGCAGACGCCGTGGCCGCTGGTGCAGCCGCAGCCCAGGCGCGTGCCGAACCCCACGAGGAAGCCGGCGAGGGCCATGACCGGCAGGGTGCGGGGGGCGGCGGCCGGGAAGACCTGGGGCGCGACCGCCAGCAGGACGAGGCCGCCGGCCAGCAGGCCGCCCACGAACGCGGCGTCGGTGGCGCGATCGCCGGGGGTGCCGGCGGTGGGGGCGAGCAGGCCGGCGAAGATCCCCGAGATCCCGGCGATCCGGCCCAGGCCGAGGAGCATGATCGCGGCGGCGACGCCCACCAGGAGGCCGCCGGCGACCGGTCCGGCGAAGGCTTGGAGACTCATGGCGCGCAGGGTAGGCCGCCCGTCCCGGCGCGCAAGCCCGACCGGCGCCCGTGTCGCGCTCCCTCCCGCCCGGCGGCGGCCCGCGGCTCCGAAACGGGCGCTGTCTTCCCGCCGCCGGACGCCTCGCGGGCGCGCTGCCCGCGCCGCCCGCCTCGGTCGGGGCCCGGCGGGCCCGCAGGCCGCGGGGGCCGGGGCGGGCGCAAAACGAGCCGTCCCGGCCCCTTGACCCGACCGGTGCAGAGACCTATAAGTCGCTCGTCGCAAATGAAAATCACTTTCAAGTTCATCCCCTCCCTCGCACTCACCGTGGCGGCTTGCTCGGCCCCGGGGCCGGCCGACGACGGTCAGGAAGCCACCCGGCGCGCCATCGTGCGCTCGGCGGCCGACCAGGTGGTGGTGCCGGCCTACCAGGCGGCGGCCGAGCGCCTGCGGGCGCTGGCGAACGCCACGACCACGCTGGCCGACGCCGCGGCGAACGATCCCGCCGCGGCCGATCCGAGCGCGGCGCGGGCGGCGTTCGCGGACGCGATGGATGCCTGGCAGCGCGTCGAGATGCTCCGGTTCGGCCCTGCGGGCCCGGCCGGCCTGGTCACGGGCGGCGAGAGCCTGCGCGACGAGATCTACTCGTGGCCCACCACGAACCCCTGTCGCATCGACGAGGAGCTGACCGAGGGGTCGTTCGACGACCCGAACTTCTTCACCGCGAACCTCGTCAACGTGCGCGGGCTGGACGCGGTGGCCTACCTCCTGTTCGTCGAGACGCCGGACAACGCCTGTGACGCGACGCGCCCGATCAACAAGGACGGGGCCTGGGAAGCGCTCGGCAGTGACGAGATCACGCGCCGGCGCCTGCGTTACGCCGCCCTCGCCGCCGCGGACGCCGCGGATCGCGCGGCCGCCCTCGCGGCCCGATGGGCGCCCGACGGCGGAGACGCCTACGCCGGCTTCGTGGGGGCGGGCTCCGAGGGATCCCCCTACCCGACCACCCGCGTGGCCCTCGACGAGTTCGCCGTGGGGCTCTTCGACCTCGAGGCGGATGTCAAGGAACGCAAGCTGGCCGCGACGGACCCCGAAGCCCTCGAAGGCCGCTACGGCGGGCGCAGCGAGGCCTACGTCCTGGCGAACCTCGACGCCGCCCGCGCCGTGTTCCACGCCGCCCCGACCCCCGAGGCGGGCACCGGCTTCGACGACTGGCTGCGCAACCTCGGGCAGGCGGGGCTGGTCGCCGACGTGGAGGCCGCCTTCGCCGCGGCCGACGCCGCCGTGCGGGCGGTCGGTCCCTTCGACGAGGCGCTCGCGCGCGACGGCGCGGCCCTCGTCCCCGCCGCCGAGGCCGTCGGAGAGCTGACCGCCCTGCTCAAGGGGCCCGTCCTCGCCGCCCTGTCGCTCATGCCCCCGGCCGACGGCGCGGGGGACGCCGACTAGCGCCCCATGCCCGACGCGACGGCGTGGATCGGCGCGCCCGGCCACGACGCCCTGGCGTGGGCGCTGGGCCTTGCGGCGAAGGCGGCGCGGTCGCTCGCCGCCGCCCTGCTCGATCCCGGCGAGCGCCTGGCGGTCTACTACTGGCCCGGCGCGGCCGTCCTCGCCGCCTTCGCCCTGTCGCGCACGGCCTCCCTTCGCGGCGCGCTGGCCCGCACGCTGGCCATCGTCCGCCACCCGTCGTCGCGGCTCGACGCCAAGCTGGCGCTCGCGAACGTGGGGCTCGCCACGGCGGTCGGCGGCGCGGTGGGGCTTTCGTCGCTGCAGGTGGCGGTGACCACGGTGCGCGTCCTCGACGGGATCTTCGGGATCCCCGAAGCGCCCGCCTGGCCGCCGGTCGCCGCCACGGTCCTCTACACGGCCGTCCTGTTCGTCGTCTGGGACGCGAGCCGCTTCTTGCTCCACCTTGCGATGCACCGGATCCCCGCCCTGTGGGCGCTGCACGCGGTGCACCACTCCGCCGAGGTGCTCACGCCCCTGACGCTGCACCGGATCCACCCCTTCGAGCGGGCGCTGTACGCCCTGCGGGACGTGCTCGTCACGGGGATCCTCGCCGGGGCCTTCTTCCACGTCTTCCGCGGGCAGGTGGCGCCCGTCACGATCGCGGGGATCCACGCGCTTTCGTTCCTGGCGAACGCAGCCGGTGCGAACCTGCGGCACAGCCACGTGTTCGTGTCCTTCGGCGCGCTGGACCGGTGGTTGCTGTCGCCGGCGGCCCACCAGCTCCACCACGCCCGCGCCGCCGGCCCCCGCGCCCCGAACCTCGGCACGTGGCTTACGGTCTGGGACCGGCTCGCCGGCACGTACGTGCGCCCGCGGGGCGACGCGCCGCCCCCGTTCGGCCTGCCGCCCGGCGCCGCCGGCCACGACCCCAGACGGCTCGGCAGCGTCCTGCTCGCCCCCGTCGCGGCCTTCGTCCGCGCGCTCGTGCCGCGCCGAGGTTCCCGGGCCGCGCTGGCCGCCGCGGGGGTCCTGGTCCCCGCCCACGCCGCCGCAAACGCCCCCACGGACCCGCGGGCCTTCGAGGGTCCCACGGCGGTGGCCGGCCCGGCAGGGGACGACGGCGACCCGCCGGCCGAGCGCACCGCCCCGGCCGCGACGCCTGGGACCGACCGGGCGAAGCCGGAGGCCGCGCCCCCGAACCCGGGCCCGAACGACGGCGGCGACACGACCGTGACCGGCCCGGCGCAGGGCGACGGCGCGACCCCGCCGGCGGAGGACGAAGGCGAGACCGCGATGGACGCCGGCGCGGGCGACGGCGACGAGGGCGGGCGCCGCCGCATCGAGGTGGGGTCGATGTTCGAGGGCGACCGGCGCGGTCGGGTGGCCGGCTCGGCGCACGTGGTGGACGAGCGCGAGCTCGCGCGCAACGAGTACGACGACGTGCACAAGATCCTGGCCGCCGTCCCCGGCGTGTACGTGCGCGGCGAAGAAGGCTACGGGCTGCGGCCCAACATCGGGCTGCGCGGCGCGAACCCCGACCGTTCCACCAAGGTGGCCCTGATGGAGGACGGGATCCTGTTGGCGCCGGCCCCCTACGCCGCCCCGGCCGCCTATTACTTTCCCATGCCCACGCGCATGGCGGCGGTCGAGGTGGCCAAGGGGCCGTCGTCGATCCGCTTCGGACCCAACACGGTCGGCGGCGCGGTGAACCTCCGCACGCGCCGGATCCCCGCCTTTCCCACCGTGCTGGCGGACGTGGCGGGCGGGCGGTTCGGCTACGGCAAGGTGCACGCCTACGCCGGCACGACCGTGCGCGGCTTCGGCGTCCTGGCCGAGGTCGTCCGCCTGCAAAGCGAGGGCTTCAAGCGGATCGACGGCGGCGGCGAGACCGGCTTCGGTCGCAACGAGGCCATGCTGAAGGTGGGGTACCAGGCCGAGGACGGGCGCGGCACCACCCATCGCGTCGAGCTCAAAGGCGCGTTCTCGAACGGCCGCGAGCACGAGACGTACCTGGGGCTTGCGCGCGGGGACTTCGAGGCCGACCCCTACCGTCGCTACGCCGCGAGCCGGCGCGACCTGTTCACCCTGTGGCGCAGCCTGGCCGAGCTGACGTACGGGCTGTCCACGCCGCAGGGCCTGTCGTTTACGGCGCGCCTGTACCGCCACGACATGCGCCGTCGATGGAACAAGTTCGACGGCTTTCGCGACGGGCCGGACGTGGCGCGGATCCTGGCGAACCCGCAGGCCGGCGAGAACCAGGTGTTCATGGCGCTGCTGCGCGGCGAGGAGGACACGGCCGGACCCGAGCAGGCGCTGCTGCTCGGCGACAACGACCGCCGGTTCTTCGCGCAGGGGGCCGACCTCTCCGCCTCGTGGAAGGCGCGCTTCGGGATCGTGGACCAGGCGCTGTCGTTCGGGGCGCGCGTCCACCACGACGGCGTGGACCGGGACAAGACGCAGTCGGCCTACTGGATGACCGCGGGCGTCCTCGTCCCCGAGGGATCGCCCGCCGAGCCGAAGGTCCGCAACCGCGCGCGGGCCCTGGCCGGGGCCTTCTACCTCTACGACGTGGTCACGTTGTGGGAGCGCTGGACGATCGCCCCGGGGCTTCGCGTCGAGGTCATCGACACGAGTTTTCGAGACGTGCAGACGGGCGAGACCCGCGACCGGCTGGACACCGTCGTCCTGCCGGGTCTTTCGACCCACGTGTTCGCCACACGGTGGCTGGGGCTGTTCGCGGGCGTGCACCGGGGCTTTTCGCCCGTCACCCCCGGCCAGTCGAGCACCGTCCGGCCGGAGGACAGCCTCAACTACGAAGTCGGAGCCCGGGTCACCCACCCCTCGGTCACGGCCGAGGCCGTGGGATTCGTCAGCGACTACCGCAACCTGAACGCCGCGTGCACCCTGTCGGCCGGGTGCGACCCGGGCCAGGTGGGCGACCAGTTCAGCGCCGGCCGGGCGCTCGTGGCCGGCGTCGAGTCCTCCCTGCGGGCCGCGCACACCTTCCGCAGGGGGATCCGGCTGTTCGGCGGCGCGAGCTACACGTACACCCACGCCCGGTTCTCCACCAGCTTCGTGTCCGGCTTCCCCCAGTGGGGGACGGTCACGGCCGGCGACGCGCTGCCCTACGTGCCCGCCCACCTCGTGTCGCTGTCGGCCGGCACGGGCGGCCGCCGCTGGGAGGTGTCGGCCACGGGCCGGGCGCAGGGCGCCATGCGGGACGTGGCCGGCCAGGGCCCGATCCCCGAAGGCGACCGCATCGGCGGCTTCTTCGTCCTCGACCTGGCGGCCCACGTGGACCTGCACGCGCGCCTTCGCCTGTACGGCCTGCTGCAAAACGCCACCGCCACCCGCGCCGTCGCCTCCCTGCGCCCCATGGGCGCCCGCCCGATCGCGCCCCTTACCTTCATCGTGGGGGTCAAGGTGCGCGCCCTGCCGTAGGCGGCCGCGCCCCCGCGCGCCCGCCGGCGGCCGGATGGCCACCTCGACGGCCCCCCGCGCGAGCACCGCCCCCGCCCCCGGACGCCCAGGACACGTCGAGCGGACCCGGCGCGGGCCCCCCGGGCAAGAGGCCGCACCCCCACGCGGGTAACGAGGGCGCGATGGGGACGCGGCAGGCGCAGGAGGTCCTGCGGTTCTTCGTGACGGTCACGGTGGGGACGGGGTACGGCTGCATGACGGTCCTTTCGCCCCGGAAGGTCGGCCGCGCGGCTCGACCGTTGCGCGCCGAGACGCCGCGGGCGCCGTGGCATCCTTGGAGGCGCGTGGGTGCGTCCCGCCGACACCTGGCCCTCCTGCTCGCGGGCGCGCTCGGAGCGTGCGCCGGCGACGGCCCGGCCTCGACCGCCGCCGGTGACGGCCGGGCGCCGCCGCCGGGCACGTCGGGCGCGGGCGAGACGGACGGCTGCGCGGGGATCTACGACGCGGTCCAGTGCGAGAAGGCCGGCCCACCCTGCCGCTTCGAGCCCGGGGCGTTCTTCGACGCCGACCCCGACCTCGGCTGCACACCGCATCCCCGGCCGTCGGGGTTTTGCACCTCGGAGGCGGCCACGGACCTGTCGGACGCCTGCTACGTGGATGCGACCGGCAGCCGGGTGGCCTGCTTCGAGGTCACCGTGATGCCACCGCCCGGCTGGCGTCCGTGCGGCACGGAAGATCCACCGTGGTGCGACCTGCGCGCCCCCGCCTGCTGTTGCGACGTGCTCCCGTAGCCCCTTGCGTTCGATGGGCGGCGGGCCTATGCGTCGCGTCCGTGGCCACCCAGTATCGCGCGCACGTGTTCGACTCCGACGACTGGGAGGCGGTCGATTCGTACTGGAGCTCGCCCCTTTCCTACTGGGTGAAAAAGAGCGTGCGGACCGATCCCCCCGTCCCCCTGCGGGTGACGACCCTCGGGCAGGTGGTGGACGAAAGCGACGAGGGCTTCATCAACTACGGCGGCCTGTCCGCCGTGTTCGTGCACACCGTCTGGGCGAAGGGGACCCCGGGGCAGCGGATCCGGGTGGCGATCTCCGACGAACCCATCGAGGCCCTGCCCGACGACGACGGCCAGCCGCCCGGCACCGACGCGCCCGCCGAGCCGTAGGCGGGGCCGCCGCGACGCACCGCCGGATCCACACGCGCTCCGTTGCCGGCGCCACCCCGTGCCCCCGGTGGGAGGCCGCGTCGCTCGCCTCCGCGCACACGCCTGCGGTGCGCGGCGACGGTGAGGTTGCGCACGCCATCGTCGGACCATGCGCTTTATATGAACTTGATTTTCAAAGTCGTTTTCGACTATACGGAACGCCATGAACCGCGCAACCTTTCGTCCCCTCCACGGCCCCGCCCCGTCCCGGCGCGCCCTCGCGGTCGCACTGGCGGCCGCCGCCGGCTGCACGAGCCCCGACCCCGACGCCGGTCCGGACGAGCCCCCCGAGGTCTATGCCTTCGAGGGCCGCACGGGCGAAAGCAGCGTCGCGTACGAGGGACAGGTCCTCCGGCTCGTCCTCATCGAGCTGCTCGGCACCGAGGTCGAAGCCTTGACGGACGAGATCGACACCGCGGGGTGGGTGCCGGCCGAAGGCGAGGTGTTCGCACGGCTGCTGGCGGTCTATCAGTACGACGCCGCCCTCGTCGGCTCGAAGCCCGTGCCGTTCGAGACGACTCCGCCGCTCATGCAGGCGACCCTGGCCGACCTCGGTACCGGCAAGAGCCTCCAGGGCAAGGTCGCCGGCAACGACCCCGTGGGACAACACGAGGACTGGGAGGCGTCCTTCGTCGGCTGGCCCGGCGCGGCGAGCCCGGACGACCTGGTGCAGCGGTGGTTTTCCGAGATCGAGACCCTCGCCATCGACCGCGCCGCGGGCGACCCGGCGCTGGCGCCCGACGGCACGCCGATCCCGGTCGTCCACGTCTCCCCGGAGGGCCGCCACTACCCGGAATTGCTGTCCAAGTTCCTCCTCGGCGCCATCGCCTACTCCCAGGCCACGGACGACTACCTCGACGACGACGTACCCGGCAAGGGCATCTTGGCCGACCACGAGGCGCTCGACGACGACAAACCCTACACGCCCCTGGAGCGGCAATGGGACGAAGCCTTCGGGTACTTCGGCGCCGCGCGCGACTACCTGCGGTACACGGACGAGGAGATCGCGGGCCAGGGCGGACGCGATGGGTGGAAGGGCGGCCACCACGACACGAACGGCGACGGCGCCCTCGACCTGACCGCGGAGTTCAACTTCACGCCCGCCGTCTACGCCGCGAAGCGGGACCTCGGCGCGGCGACCATGGTGGACTTCTCCGGCACGATCATGCGTGCCTTCCTGCGCGGCCGGCACCTGCTCGACCGCACGGACGGGCCCCTGTCGGATGAGCAGATGGCCCAGCTTCGGGCCGAACGAGACCGCATCGTCGCCACCTGGGATGAACTCGTCGCCGCGTCCATCGTCCACTACCTCAACGTGACGATTGCCGCCACGGAGACCATTGGAACCGCCGACTACGACTTCCTCGCCCACGCCAAAGCGTGGAGCGAGATGAAGGGGCTGGCCCTCGGCCTGCAGTTCAACCCGCGCAAACGGATCTCCGACGACGCGTTCCTCGCCCTGCATGAGGCCCTCGGGGACCGGCCGGCCCTCGAAGCCGGCGAGGCAGCGGCGTACGTCGCCGGCCTGCGGGCGGCGCGGGACCTGCTGGCCGACGTCTACGGCTTCGAGGCGGCCGACGTGGAGGCCTGGTAGCCGCCCGAAGCGACGCGGGTCATCGGTCCACCCGGCGCGACAGCGCGGCCCGGATCCTGCGCGCCCACGGCGAGCGCGCCCCGGCAAGGGTCAAAAGGCGCAGGGCGTGGGCGTCCGCGACCGGCTGCACCGAAAGCCGCGACCCCCGGCGCAACAGCTCCATCCCGTCCAGGGCCGGGTCCGCGCGCAGCTCGGAAAGCGGCACGGCGCGGTCGAACGCCTCGACGAAGGCGAGGTCTACGAGCACCCAGCGGGGCGCCTCCGGCGTCGCCTTGGGGTCGAACCCCTTCGACGACGGGTCGAACTGGGTCGGGTCGGGCCGGGCCGGCGAGGCCACCTTCGCAAGGCCCACCAGCGCCGGAGGCTTGGCGTTCGAGTGGTAGAAGAACACCGGATCTCCGGGCCGCATGCGGTCGCGCATCACGTTGCGGGCCTGGTAGTTGCGCACGCCGTCCCACGGCGCCACGCCCTCCCGGGCAAGGTCCTCGATCGAGTACTCGGACGGCTCGCTCTTGACGAGGAAGCAGGCGAAGGGACGGGCGGCCACGGGCGCAGGATACCACCCGTGCACGGCGCCACCCGGCCATGCACTTCCGTCACCGCGGCAACGGACCGGGGGCCAGCGGGTCGGCGGCGGGGGCCCGGCGCCGCGCCTCGTGGCGGGGGGCGTCGCCCAGCAGCGAGCGCAAGGTGGCCTCGTCCTCCCGGGTCACGGCGGGCCCGGCGGCGGCGGGCAACAGGCGCACCGGATACCGCACGTGGTAGACCGTGTCGTCGCGCCGGGCGGCCGGCACGTCGAGGGCCCAGCCGGCGTCCACCAGGCACGCCGTGAGGGCGGGGTCGTCGTGGACGAGTTCCACGTCTTCGAGCGCAACGCCCATGACCTCGCCGCGGGCGATCTCGAACCGAAGCACGGCGCGGCCGGCCTGGTCCCGCGCGCGCGCCACCGCGTGCCGATGGCACACCCGCACACGCGGCAACACGCGGATCCGCAGGTAGCTGCGGATGATGTCTTGTGTCAGCAAGCCCCGCAGCCCGTCACCACCCCGTCCGGCGCGCCGCACCTCGTCGAGCGCCGCACGGCGCAGCCGGTCCCGGTACCACACCGGTAGCGCGAACCCGTCGCGCACCGCGTCGCGCTCGACGGCGTACAGGTGCACCCCGAAGGCGGCGGGCGCCGGCGCCCGGACGCGCACCGGCACCGTGCGCCGGACGGTCGTCCCCCCCAGGGAAGCGGTCACCTCGACCCGGCGCGGCCGGCCCGACGCCCGCACGCCGTGCGCGACCACCCGCGCGCCGCTCGGGACGAAGGGCGGCAGCGGGTCGGCGAACCGGACCCCGCGCGCACGCACGGACCGCAGGCGCGCCACCTGCGGCGCAGCGAGGACCGCCGCCGCGTTGTGCGCGTCGATGGCGGCCAGCGGCACGGGCGCAAGCCGCCCCGACACGGCGTCGGCGAACGCCACCACCGGGTGCCGCGGGCCGGGGGGCTCGTACTCGGCGGGCACGTCCACCAGCAGCAGGACGTCCGCCCGGCGCAGGCGGCGGGCGAGGCCGGCGGGCGGCGGCGCCTGCGGCACCATGCCGTCGGTGACCAGCAGCACCAGGGGGCGGCGCGCCCCGGCCCGCGCCGCCTCGTCGAGGGCGCGCGCGAGCGCCCCGTACACGTCGGTGCCGGGCGCTCGGCCGTGGGCGAGGATCTGCGAGCGCCAGCGGTCGCGCAGGGCGTGATAGTCCCCCACCCGGGCGCCGCGCGGTGCCTCGAGCGGCGTCACGTGTCGGGCGAAGACCGCGCCCGCAAGCGCCACGGACGGCGGCATCGCCTCGAACAGGACCCCGAGCGCCCGGATCGCCTTGTCGGGCAGGGTCGGATCGGTCGAGACGGACCGGTCCACGAGCACCACCACGCGATCGAACGACCGCAGCCGTCCGCGACCCACCTCCAGGACGACGTCCAGGCTCGAACCGCCGAATCCGTCCGGGGTCGCCCGTGCTTCGACGCGCAGCCCCGAAAAGCCACGGTCGGCGGCGGACCAGGCCACGACGTTCTCGCGGTTCGCCTCGACCTCCAGCACCGGGGACGTGCCGCTGGGTGTTTCGTCCACCCAGAATCGATCGACGCCGCGGACGAGGATCCGCCGCCGCCGGGCAACCCCCGGGCTCGGCTTGCCGCGCTCGGGCAGCCGGATCTCGTACCGTCCGGCGCGCAGGGTCGTCGCCGCGCGAACGGTCACCTCCACCTGGACCGTGGTCTCCGGCGGAATCTGGAAGGCCACGAGCTCCCCGGCCGACACGGCCCCGACCTCGACCGTGCGCACGAAGAAGCTGCCGACGTCCCGCGCCGTTCGGGTGTCCAGGTCCCGGACCGGCACGCCGGGCACCCATCGACCCTCGCGCAAGATCGAAAGCCCCTCGATGCGCGCGCCGGCCGGCAGGCCCCAGGTGACCACCACGTCGCGCGGCACCGCCGACGCATTGTTGAGGGCCATGCGGTAGCGCAGCCACGCCCGCCCCCGCGCGCGCGGCTCGACGATGACCTCGTGGGACAGCTCCGCCACCGGGGCGTAGCCGGCCTCGGCCGCCACCTTGGGATCGGCCTGCACGGTGTCCGCCGCCGCCGCCGCCGGCCCGAGCGCCACGGCCCCGGCGAGCAGGCGCGCGACCGCGCGCGTGGCGTGTCGATGCTTGAAACGAAGCCGGGGCACGATGCCCGTACAACGTAGCGCACCGCGCCCGGCGGCGCCGGTCCGAACGGCCCCGCGCACACGGACGACCGGCGCACGGGCGGTCCCGGTTACGCGAGGGGCACGGGCTCGCCCGACAGAAAGTGGACGGTGGACGGCCGCAACGGCCCGGAGCCGAACGCGCGACGCGGATCGTCGGGCGTCCCCTCGCAAAGCCCCTCCCAGGGGGACCAGTCGGGCCGACCGCCGGGACGGGCCCGGCGCAGCCCGCTTTGCCACACGCCGATGACGAACGTGTGCGCGTAGACCGAAACACCCGCAAGGTCGGCCAGAGCCTGCACGAACGCCTGCCCGCGCGCGGCGCCGGCGGTCTCGCAGGTGCGAAACCACACGCGCCCGTCCGGCGCAAGACGCTCCAGCACGGCGCACACGAGCCCGAAGTGCGGGTGGGAACGGACGAGCCACGAACGGTCGAAGACGTCGTCGCCCAGCCGCACGAGGCCCCACTTGCCGTGGGACCAGACCTGGAGTTCGGCGATGGGGCGGTCGTCGGCCGCGTCCGCCACCGCACGCAGCGCCGTGTCCCAGCGGTCCGCGGCGATGGCCTCGTCGATCCGGCCGAGCCCGCGGTAAAGGCCCGTGCCCACCCGCCAGGCGTGGGACAACCCGAGGCGCAGCCGTCCGCCGCGGCACGTCGGATCGAAGATCACCACGCGCCGCCCGGATCCAGCCTCGCAGGGCGGACCGTCGGGCCGCCCGCACGCGGGCGCAACGCACCGCGCCCTGCCGCGCCCGAAGGCGCCGCCGTTGCGGCCCTGCATACCCGCATGCTAGCAAGAATCAGGGAAGATGCCCCCTTGTCCCGAAGCCGTCCGGCGCCCTGCGGCGCACCTGCTCGCCGCACTCACCCTCGCCGTCGCCTGCGCCCAGAGCACGAACACCCCATCCGCCGGCTTCTCCGCGGGCGCTTCTTCGACCTCGGCGAACACGACGGCCACGGGCACCACGGCCACCGGCGCCACGACGATGGAGGCGGTCGGATCGAGCGGATCGACGGGAACCGCGGGATCGACCGACGCCACCGGACCGGGCACCACGGCCACGGCCTCGACCGGTCCGGCCGGCACGGCGACGGGTGCCGTGGGCTCGACGGGCGCCACCGGACCGGCCACCGCCGGCTCGACGGGGCCCGGCACCACCGGAGCCGCTACCACGGGCATGGGAAGCACCGCCGGCACGACGGGCGGCGGGGCGTGCAACGTGGCCGTCCTCCTGGACTTCTCCACCTGCCCCGGCGGCTTTACGACCGGCAAGGCCCACCCCCTTTCGAGTACGAACAGCTGGGCCTGCGGCGACCCGATCCTCGGCCCGGTGGGCACGGGCATGTGGGGCACGAACCTGTTCGGGAACTACAACACCGACGAGAGCTCCTACCTCGAATCGCCCTCGATCTCCCTGGCCGACTGCCAGGGCTACGCGGTGTCCGTCCGGGTACGCCACTGGTACGACATCGAGCCGGGCTACGACGGCGGGAACATCCAGATCAGCACGGACGGCGGAAACTCGTGGCAGGTCGTCACCCCCACCGGACACCCCTACGACGAGCTGTCCTTGAACGCCTCGTACAGCCCGCCGGCGGGCGAGCCGGGCTTTTCCGGGTTCGACGCCGTGTGGCGCGATTCGTTCGTGGACCTGACCCCGTACGTCGGCAGCGCGGACGTGCGGATGCGGTTCGTGTTCGGAAGCGACTTCTCCGTCGAGTACGACGGCTGGTTCATCGACGAGATCGAGGTGGTCGTGCAATAGACCTACATCGGAACACCTTGTACGACATGTAGTTTTGCAGCCGTTGCGGTGAAATCGGCGGCCGAACCCTTCGAGGGCAACGCGCGCCGGCCTCGGTCGCGGCAAAGTGCGAAAATGGACCCCATGCGAACCTGGCCGTTTGTCCTCCACGTCGTCGCCGCAGGTCTCCTGTCCTCCGCCGGTTGCAGCGGCGGGTCGAACCGGGGCTCCGCACAGACCACCACCGCAACCACCACGACCACCGGCCCGGGGGTGACCAACGGTCCGGGGGTGACCAACGGCGGCGGCGCGACGGACTCGACGACCAGCACCACCGGGGGGACGACCGTCAAGTTCGACGTGGGTCAGGGCGAGTCCGACAGCTCCGGCGAATCGGCGGGCGACTGTCCACCCGTGACCGGCGACGCCGTATTGACGGGCACCGTCTACGCGCCGAACCAGGAGATCCCCGTCTCGGGTGCGCTCGTCTACGCCGGCACGACCCCCCCCGACCCGATCCCGCAGACAGTCTACTGCGCCGAATGCGTGGAGCTGCCATGCGGCACCGCGCACACCCTCACGAACCCCGACGGCTCCTTTTCGCTGGAGGTTCCTTCCGGCACCCAGTACGTCGCCGTCCAGAAGGGGCAGTTCCTGCGCGTGGTCCAGCTCGACGTCCAGCCCGGGGACAACCCCCTCGGCCCGGACGTCACGAGCCTGCCATCGTACAACGATCCGGCCAACGGCCTCTACATCCCGAAGATCGCCGTGGCCTACGGCTCGTACGATCGTCTCGAGGACGGCCTGGCCAAGCTCGGGCTCGGGCAGACGAACGTGGACAACGCCTCCTACTCGGAGACCCTCATCGGCGGGACGGAGCAGTTCGACATTTGGGACAACGACGGCGACCCCTTCGGCGGACCGAACGGCATCACGTTCAAGGGCCCGTTCTCCCAGCTCCTGTCCAACTACGCCCTGATGGAGCAGTACCACATCATCTTCGTACCCTGCTCCAACGACTACGCGCTATCAGCCCTCAACGACCAGAACGTGGTCAACAACGTGCGGCAATGGGTCGAGGCCGGCGGCAAGTTCTACGTCGCCGATTGGTCCAACGAGTTCATCGAGAAGACGTTCCCGCAGTACCAGGAGTTCTGGTCGGACGGGTGGGGTACGGACATCGACTTCTATGACTCCCTGGCCACCGTGCTCGACCCGGACCTTTTGGCCTGGCTCGAGGCGTTGCCGGCCGACCTCAAGGACATCAACCCCAAGAACGGGGGGAACGCCGGTCATCCGACGGTCAACAACCTCCCGACCATCGAGCTGGTGAACAACTGGTCGGGGGTCAAGGAGATCGCGGAGATCCTGGTCCCCGACGGCATGGGCGGGATGGTCAACGTCGGGCACAAGGTGTGGATCGAAGGGCCGGGCGACGGCGACATCATCCCGTCGAACACGAACTGGCCCATGACGATCACGGGGCAGTACGGCTGCGGCAAGCTGATGTTCACCACCTACCACACGGCCGAAGGCGGCGCGTACATCGGTCTTACGCCCCAGGAGCTGGTGCTCATGTACCTCATCCTGGAGATCGGGGTGTGCCAGACCCCCTACGAGCCACCGCCCCCGCAGGGTTGACCCGCCGCACGGAACGGGCGCCCGGGCCCGGGCCCCGCTCCTTCGGGCCCGCCGTCGCGCCCGTCCACGACAGAGCCCAGCCCAAGGTCGATCTTCGATGACCCGGCCCGCCGATGGGTCGGCGGGGGGCCGCAGGTCCATGGCTTCACCCCTCCGGCAAGGCCCGGCGGGGCCCGGGCCTGTCGGCGGGCGGCGGGCCCCTGATAGGCTCCGGCGCCATGGAGCATGCCGTCCGCGTCCTGTGGGGCCCGCACCTGGTGTTCGGCCTGCCCGGCCTCGCGCTCGTCGTCGCGCTCCTCGCGAGGCGGCGGCGGGGCCCCGGCGGACCGACGGACCCGGCGGCCGCCCGGCGCCTGGTCGCCTGGCTGGTCGGCCTCGGCGGCGCGGGCGCCGTGGCGCACGCGGTGTGGCTCGCGGGACCCGGCGTCCTCGTGTGGTACTGGGCCGCGACCGCCCTGTTCCTGCCGCTTGTGGCACGGCTGCGCGCGGTCGGCTCGGCGCCCCCGCGGCTGGCGGACGACACGAGCCGCCGCGGTAGCCCCTGGGCGCTGGGCGCGGCGCTGCTGGTCGCCGTCCCGGCGGCAGCGGCGAACCTCGGCGCCTTGCATACGGCCGCGACGCACCTGCCGGCGTGGAGCGCCGTCTTCCTGGCCGGCGTGCTGCTGTTCGCGTGTGCCTTCGCGGACGCCCGCGCCTTCTTCCTGCGCGCCGCACCCGTGGCCGCAGGCCTGTTCGCCGCCCTCGTCGTGGTCACCCTGCTCGCCGCCCCCGGGACGGTCGGCCAGACCCTCGCGCACGCCCTGCGGGAGGCCTGGGCCTACCGCCCCGCGGGCGCCGGCCTCTACGCCTCGGCCGTCACCGTCGCCATGGCCGCCGCCGTGCCGCCGGCGGTCGCCGCCGCCTTCGTCCCCGCCGCCGCCGGCCACCTCGACCGCGTGCGCGGCGCGACCCTGCGCACCGCCGCCGCGGCCCTCGGCTTCGGCACGATCCTGGGGCTGGCCGTCGCCGCCGGGCCGCCCGCCTCGTCCCCCGCCGAGCGCGCCCTGCTGCCCCTCGAACGCCCGCACTCCCGCGGCCTGCGCCCGAACCCGGAGGTGGGGCAGACGGTCGTCCTGCCCGAGGACACCCCGCTTCGCCCCGGGCATACCTACGCCATGGTCCTGCGCGCCGACCCGCGGGGCCACCGTTTCTTCCAGGCCCGCCTCGTGGCCGAGCGCAACATGATCGTGGCGCCCGCCTACCAGGTCCTTGATCGCACGGACACCGTCGTCTTCCGCCCGAAGCCGAAGTTCCAGGCGCGCAACCCCGGCTGGGACGTGCGCGTGCCCGTCGAGCGCACCGAGCAGCAGGTGCGCGGCCGGCGGTTCTACGTCTTTCGTCCCGCCGACCCGGCGATCGATCTCGCCCGCCTGGTACGGCGGCGCTCCCTCGACGACACCCCCTACCTGGTGGCCGACGACTTCCACTTCCTCGGCCGGGTGGCCCGCGCCGTCGCCCCCGACGAGCTCGGCGAGCACCTGGCCATGTACGAGGTGCGCCCGACGTCGGCCCCCGAAAACCCCGCCTTCCACGAGTTCTTCCGCATGGGCTACCGCGGCCCGTACGCCGACGACGGCGCTCCTCGCCCCCCCTGGGCCATCGTCGGGCGCGAAGGCTTCGACGCCCCCCTCGGCACCCGGTGGACCCTCGAGTTTCGCAGCCCGCCGCGCGGCGCCAACATCCTGGGCTTTACGCGGACCGGCAACCTCGAAGCGCCGCCGTTTCGGTTCCTCCTCGGGGCCGACACCGTCGTCCTGCGGCACCGCGACGGCCCGGCGCACGACGTCTACGTCCCCGTGCGCGGCGCCATGGAGGAAGGCCGGCTCGTATTTCGCGCTACCGTAGATGAATGGCGTGACTTCCGGGTGGTCGATCGCATGGAGGCCCTTTCGGGCCCGTACCTCGTGACTCCGCCCTACCGGTTCGACGTGGAGGTGCGCAAGGGGATCCGGTTCCCGGGCCACCTCGAAGACCGGCGCGCCCTCGTGCCGATCGACCCCCGGGGCGAACCGCAGGGGCCCGCACCACCGCTGCCCTACGATCCGCACCCCGGAGCCCTATTCACGACCGACCTCGTCGGGCCGTTCCTGGCCGGCGGAGACAGTCTCGGGATCGCGGGGGCGCGGCTTCGGGAGGTCCTGGGCCTGGCCGGCGCGCTCGTGGCCCTTGCGTGCGTGGCGTTGCTGTTCGCGGCGACCCCGGCGGCGGTGTTGCCGGCTTCGAGGGAGGGCGCCACGGCCCTTTGGCTGCTGGCGGCCGGCGCGGGGACCCTCGCGGCGATCGTCGAACCGCTGCGGGCCGTCCTCGCCGCCTGGCAGGCGGCGGTGGCCGCAACGGCCGTCCTCCTCCTCGGGCTCACGATCCGGCGGCTGCGGGCCGCGAAGCGTTGAGCCCCGCGGCCTCGAGATCGGCCCACAGCGTCCGCTCGAACACGCGTCCCTCGTGCACCGCAGCAAGGCGCCCCTGTTCGTCCAATACGAGGACATGGGGAAGCACGCGGCCGCCGGCGGCCCGGTACAGGCGGCCGTCGTCCACCGCAAGCGGCAGCTTGAGCCCGAACCGGTCCCGCGCCGCGCGCGCCGCATGCCGTGCGGCTTCACCGGTGCCGTCCGCCTCGAGCACCAACACGACGCGCCCGCCGGCGGCCCGCACGGCGCGGCCCATCCGCTCGTACATCGGCAGCTCGCTGCGACACACGCCGCACCACGTGGCCCAGAACACCAGCACCGTCGGTCGCCCGTCGGCCAGCGCCGCCGTGGACAGGCGCCCGCCGTCGTCGAGCGGCAGGTCGATGGCCGGCAGCCGGTCCCCCGGACCCAGCGGGCGCAGCCGCTCCCAGCGCCGCACCGCGCGGGCGAGATCCGTGGCCGCCGTGGCGGCCCCCGTTCCCCCGAGCACGGCCGCCAGCGCCAGCGCCGCACCGCGCCGTGCGGTCGATGGCGGCGGCACGGGGGCGCCGGCCTCCCGCACGGCGCTGCGAGCCGCGAAGACGTACGCGAGGCCGGCGACGGCCCCCAGCAGCTCCGGCAGATAGGGGCGAGCAAGGCGCAGGCCGAACCAAACGTCGAGGGCGTGGGCCGTCACGACCACGGCGACGAACGGCACGAGGGCAAGGCCCCGCAGGCGCTCGCCGACCGCGCCCCACTGCCCCTCGGCCACGGTGGTCAGCAGCACCGGCACGATGAGCGCGCGGGCGAGCTTCGCCGCCACCAGCGCGGTCCCTCCGAGATCCCGCGTGACGGAGAGGTGCGCGAGCTGCTCCACCACGGGCCCCACCCACACCGCCGCCAGGTAGAACAGGCCGAGCACGAGCCCGTCACGCCGGTCCGGGGCCTGCCGGGCGGCGGACAGGGTGGCGCGGGGGGCGAGCAGGTATCCGCCGTATCGTCGAAGACGACGCACCACCGGTTCAACGCCGCGAGCCGAGACGACGTTTCGCCGCCGCCGACAGCGCCGAGGGAATGTTGCGGGACTTGGCGACCTTGCGAAGATCCTGCGGCTGCAGGTGCCCGAGCAGCGACATGGCCACCGCCATGGGGGTCTTCGGGTTCATCACCAGGTTGAGCTTGACCGCGTAGAGCTTGACCCAGTCGCGCCGCGTGGCGATGTAGCGGATGACGTCGTGGGGCAGGCTGCGGTTCGCGGCGTAGTTTACGACCTCCATCTCCTTGACCCGCGGCGACTTGATCGCGCTCATCGCCACGCTGCGGTTGCTGTCGCGGATCGCCAGCGAGCGCTCGAAGGCGTCGCCGAGCAAGGCGAGCCGGATCTTCTCCATCGGTCGCAGCTTGGAGAACGTGGCCGCGTCGATGCGCCGGCCGGGCCGGTGCTCGGTTCCGTCCGCCTCCCCCTCGGCGGCCTCCGACTCGCCGGCGGCCGCCTCGGCCACGGGCAGGTCGAGATCCCCATCGACCGCCAGCAGTTCCCCGAGCAGTTCGTCGTCCGCCTCGGCGGCCGTCTCCTCGGCGTCCACGTCGTCGTCCGCTCCCGCCTCGGCGAGAGCGGCCGCCTGGGCCGCCTGGGCCTCGGCGGCGCGCGCGGCCGCCGACCGGAAGATCTCGTCGCGCGACGGGTCCGGCGGCCCATCCTCGTCGTCCATGGCCTGCCGGATCTCCTCCAGGTTCGGCAGGCGCAGCTCGACCCCTTCGCGCATGGCCAGCTCGAGCACGCGGTGGACCGTGCTCATCCGGCACTTCGGGTTGTGGTACAGCGCCTCGACGATCTTCGGGAACGCGAGCCACCGCACCTGGTTGTCCGCGAGCACCTCGCACACGGGCTCGGGCGCCACGCGGGCCACGGCGGCCAGGGTCTCGTCGTCGGCGGCCGGGTGACGCACGATCTTCTCGAGGACCCCGGCGTCGTCCACGAACTTGCGCGCCAGGAAGTCGAGGACGCCCGGCGGCAGGTCGGGCGCCGCCAGCGCGCCGTCGAGGATCGGGGGCGGGAGCTTGGCCACGGCGCGGCCGGCCGTCTCCCCCAGGTCCGGGTCGTTCGTCACCCAGAGCTGGTACGCCGCGCACAGCAGGTCCCGCGGCGGCAGGGGCGCAAGCCCCATGGCCACGGCCTTGCGCATGGGGGGCGGCGCGCCGGGGCCGACCAGCTTGGCCGCGGCCGGACCCAAGGTGGCGTCGTCGAGGGGGGTGTGGGCAAACGCCATCGCCGGCATCGTACCCCGCGGGCCGCCGGCATGCCCGCCGCGCGGGCGTACGTCAGCGCGGCGGCGCGTCCGGGGGGTTCCGTTCGGCCAGGATTCGCAGCCCTTCGAGCACCAGGGTGTCGTCGTGGAAGGCCACGGCGTCGAGGTGGTCGGCGAGCACCCGCCCGAAGCCCCCCGTGGCCACGGTGACGAAGGGAAACGCAAGCTCCCCCGCAAGCCGCGCGAGCATCCCCTCGACCATGGCCACGTGCCCGAGGACCAGGCCGCTGCGCATGGCCTCGGCGGTGTTGCGGCCGAGCGCCCGGCGCGGGACGGTAAGGTCGATCCGCGGCAGCTTCGCAGCCCGGGCGAACAGAGCGTCGGCCCCGATCCCCAGGCCCGGCGCGATGACGCCGCCGAGGTACTCGGGCCGGGGCCCGACCACGTCGAACGTGGTGGCCGTGCCGCAATCCACGATGACGACGCCGTGCCCCGGCCGACCGTAGCGCTCCCAGGCGGCCACGGCCGTCACGACGCGGTCGGCGCCCACGTCTTGCGGCGGGTCGTACCGGATCGGCATCCCCGTGCGGACCCCCGGCCCCACGACCAGCGGTTCGACGCCGGCGTACCGAACGAGCGCCTCGACGACGGCCGACAACACCGGTGGCACGACGCAGGCCACCACCGACCGCCGCACGTCCTGCAGCGGCCGGCCCGCCAGGGCGAGCGCCCGCTCGAACCCGATGGCCACCTCGTCGCGGGTCCAGTCACGGCGGGTGGACAGCCGCAGCTCGGCGTCCAACTCGTCGCCGGCGAACACCCCGAGGGTCGTGTTCGTGTTGCCCACGTCCACCGCGAGGAGCATGACCGCACTTTACCGGCCGAGCGCCTGGTTTGGTACCGTCGAAGCCGTGCGGCCCGCCCCCGACGCACCGAGCGAAACCTCCTCGCACGCGAGGGGGGCGGCCGCCGCGGCGCCCCGGCCCTCGGCGTCTGCGATCTGGGGCGTGCCGTTGCTTGCGGTCTTGGGCCTTGCGCTCGCCCTGTTCGTGCTGGCGCTGCTGCTCGACCTGTGGACGCCGCTGTCCCCGGGTCGCCCGCCGTCCCTCCAGGTCCTCGCCGACGGCCTGTTACGCCAGAACCTCGACCAGGCGCGCAACACCCTCGGCGGCCTCGGCGAGGTCATGGCGGCGGTCCTGGGGCTTGCGCTGACGGTGTCGAGCATCATCGTGCAACTGGCCGCGACACGGTTTACGCCACACGTTACGACCCTGTTCTTCCGCGACCGGACGAACGTCGCCGTGCTGGGCTTCTTCGTCACCGCCAGCGTCTTCGTGCTGTGGGTCAACTTCTCCCTGGGCGAGGCGTACCTATCCCACTGGGGCATCCTGCTGTCGATGGCGGTCATGACGATCAGCCTCCTGCTGCTGTTTCCGTACTTCGCCTACGTCTTCGACTTCCTCGACCCCGGCACGATCATCGGCCGCATCATGCGCGACGGCGTGCGGGCGGCCGTGCCTCCGTGCCCGGGCGATCCCGCCTCGTGCGCCGCCCGCCGCGCCCAGGCTGCCCGCAGCATCGACCATCTTGCCAATATCGGCCTGAACGCCCTGCAACAAAAGGACAAGGACATCGCTTCGGCCGCCATCGACGCGCTCGAACACCTTGCGATCACCTATGGCGACCGCAAGGGGGCGCTGCCGACCGGGTACTTTACCATCGGCCCCCTGCTGCGCCAGACGCCGGACTTCATCAGCCTGTCCGACGAGTCCATCCAGGAGCTCGAGGGGCGCAAGACGTTCCTGGAGTGGAAGGTTCTGCGTCAGTACCAGATGCTTTTCGGCGAAGCGCTGTCCCAGATCAAGGACACCTGCTACCTGGTGGCCATCGACACGCGCCGGATCGGCGAGGCGGCGGCGCGGCGCGGCGACCTGGACGCGCTCGACCTTTCGATCAAGTTCTTCAACACCTACCTTCGCGCGACGATCAACGCCTCGGACGTGCGCACCGCCTACAACATCCTCCACCAGTACCGGCAGCTCGCGGAGTTCGCCCTCGTCTTCGCGGCCGAGCGCGGAGACGACACGCTCGCCGAGCGCGCCCGCCAGGTGGCCGGATTCCTGCGCTACTACGGCAGCCTGTGCTACCAGCGGGGGCTTTCCTTCGTCACCGAGGTGATCGCCCACGACGTGGGTCAGCTGTGCGAGACGGCGTTTCGAGTCGAAAGCCCCGTGCACGACGCGCTGCTCGCGATCTTCTTGACCGTGGACGAAAGCCCCGAGACGGAGGAGCAGGAGACGACCCTGCGGGGTGTGCGGCGCGCGCAGGTCAAGCTGGCGACGACCTATCTGCTACACCGGCGCCCGGACCTCGCCCGCAAGATCCAGGCGGACATGGCGGACGAGCCCACGGCGCGGCTGCGGAGCATCTGGCGCGAGCTGGCCGAGCTCGAAGACCGCGAGTTCTGGGAGGTCAACGACCGCGGGACGAACTTCGACTACCTCACCCCGCGGCAAAAGGCGCAGCTTCCCGCGTTCTTCGCCCCCTTCTTCGACGAGGCCGCAAACCCTGCCGGTGCATGACGGCCGTCCCCGCGCGCCGCGGGTGCGCTAGACTTCCCAGCGAGGATGCGACGCAGCCACCGGACACGAATCAAGCTCGGACGACGAACCTTCATCCGCCTGTCCGCGGGCGCCGCCGCCACCTTGGCGGCCGCCTGCGGGGACGACGGCGGCGGCGCGGGCGGCGGCACCGCGGGCTCGACGGGATCCGGCTCGACGGCGACCGGAACGACCCGTCCCGGCGGCTCGACCGATGGGTCGGGCTCCCAGGGTGGCTCGACGGGCACCACGGGATCTTCGACCGGCGGGAGCACGGGCACATCCGGGACCACGGGCGGGGCCGGGTGCGAACCAGACGCCTACGAGATCGCCTTCGACCCGGAGACGATCCCGGAGGACGGGACGATCTTTCCCCTCGCGGTGATGGCGGGCGAAATGAAGCCCACGTCGGTCCTGCTCTCCACCATCGTGGACGAGCCCGGTCCCGTGCGGCTGAAGGTGTTTCGGCCCGCCGACGACCCGGGGTCGGTCTGGATGGTCTACGAGGCCGACGTCACCCCGAACGCCGACGGCTACCTCAAGGTGCCCGTCGAGGACCTGTGTCCGGGCACCTGGTACCGCTACGGGTTCTTCACCGGCGATCCGGACGCGCCGTCGGGCCGCAGCGTCCTCGGGGAGTTTCGCACGGCCCTGGCCGACGACGACCTCGAACCGCTGACGGTGGCGATGACGGCCTGCACCTTCACCGGCGGCCCCTGGCCGGCGCTGCAGGTCATGAGCGACGAGTACTACGACATGGTGCTCCAGCTCGGGGACCAGCTCTACAACGACGACGTCTTCGACGGCCCCGCGACGCTGCAGGACTTTCGCAACAACTGGCGCCTGCAGCTTTCGCAACCGGACTACAAGAAATTCTACAGCCGCGCGGGACTGTACGTGACCTGGGACGACCACGAGGTCACGGACAACGGCAAGTTCAACCGCGAGACGACGGACCCGGTGGCCGTCCAAAAGCGGGACAACGCGCTCGACGCCTTCTTCGAACTCATGCCCGTCGAAGGGGGAGGCCGCCCGAACGTCAAGCTGTGGCGCAGCTTCCGCTGGGGCAAGACGGCGGAGATCATCGTGCTCGACTGCCGCTACGAGCGCAAACCCAGCGAGGGGATCTACATCAGCCCGGAGCAGATGGCCTTCTTGAAGGAGCGGTTGCTCTCGAGTCCGTGCCACTTCAAGGTGGTGATGAACTCGGTGCCGATCACGAACATGCCGCTGCCGTGGGACGTGGCCGCCAGCGACCGGTGGGAGGGGTTCCCGGCCCAGCGCGACGAGCTACGCGACTTCATCAACGCCAACGACATCCGCAACGTGTGGTGGGTGTCCGGTGACTTCCACGTGTGCTTCGTCGCCAAGGTCGAGTCCGACGGCAACGACCGCTGGAGCAACCAGTACGAGATCGCCTGCTCCGCCGGCAACGAGAACCCGGCCGGGTGGACGCTGTTCGGCTCGCAGTTCGACTACGGGGTCGGGACGTACCGCGGGTGCATCATCACCTTCGACCCCATGTCCGACGCGGTACACGTGCGCTTCCTCGACCCGGACGGCGGCGACGACTACAACAAGGCGCTGACACAGCCGTAGCTGCGCGGCCCAGATCGGTCGGCGGACACGCCGAAATTCGACCACTCGGGCACCTTCGAAAGCACCCGGCGCACGAACCAGGGGCGGTTTCGCGCACGCGGGAAGGGTGCACGATGCTTGCTTTTCCTCCGGGCATGGCACGACGGACCCCTCGACGCGAACCCTGCCCGGGGACGATGGAGGAAGCCCTCGCGCGGCGCGCAACCCGGCATGCCCGCGCACGGCGCTATCGCAAGGCCGCCGTCGCTCTCTCCATGTTGGCGAACCGCACGGGCGAACCGCGCCACTACGCGCGGCTCGGGGCCATGTGGCTGGCGGCCGGCCGCTCCATCGAGGCCATCCTGGCCTTTCGCCAAGCCCTCTACCGCCACCGCCGGGCGGGAGCGGACGCCCGCGCACAGACCGTGGCGCGCATCATCGCGCGCGTGGAACCGGGACACACCCGGGCCGCCGCCTAAGAGACCTTCAACGGGTCCCGCCCGCCAGCAGACCGACGCCCCATCCCACGCCCGGACCGGCCCCCTCGGACGCCACCGACAGCCGGCAAGGTCGGATGGAACCTACCCCCAAGGGTGGGTTTCGTCCGGCTCGACACCATATGACACCTTTCGACTTGACTGCTACGGTCTTCTTTGGGTACCACGAATGGGAGGTCTCGTGCCGGGATCGATCGACGAAGCCACCGTCCTTCTCGTGGACGACAACGACATTCTCCTTCGAACCCTCGTCCGAGCACTGCGGTGCATGGGGATTGAGGCCGACGGGGTGACGACCGGGGCTGCCGCGTTGCGGCGCCTGACTGCCCGCCCCTATCGGGCGGTCATCTCCGACTACATGATCGGCCCGGGGATCGACGGCCTCGAGGTCCTGACCGCGGCCGCGCGCTTCTACCCCGACTCCATTCGCATCCTTCTGACGGGTAGTGCCGACGATCGCATCACGGCTGCCTGCGAGCAGGGCTCGGTCGTCACGCGCGTGCTCCAGAAGCCCGTGGAGCTGGACCACCTCCGGCAAGCCATCGGTGGCGCGACGAAGGAACCTCCGAACCCCGAGCAGCCGCAAGCTTCTCAGCCGTAAGCGACGGTTCGTGGGGACCGCCTTCGGCCGCGAGCATCCCCCGAACGGGGCGGGCCCGCCAAGCTCGGGCAATGCCATCGGGCGCCATGACCGACGGTGGCGCCCCACCCTTCTCTTTGAGACCATACGGGAGATGATGCCCCCCCTTTCTCCACAATCGCTGGCGAGCATCGACCCCAGCACCGGCGACGTGCTCGCCACGTACGAGCCCGACGACGCCGCGACCGTCGAGGCTGCACTTTCCCGTAGCCGGGCGGCCTACGCACGGTGGCACCGTACGCCCCTCGAAGCGCGCGCCGCCGTCCTGCGCGCCGCGGCTGATCGGCTCGACGCGCAGCGCAACGACCTCGCCGCCCTCGCCACCGCCGAGATGGGCAAGCGCCCGGTCGAGGCCCGCGCCGAGGTCGAAAAGTGCGCCTGGGTCCTACGACACTACGCCGACCATGCGGCCGTCTACCTGGCCGACCGGCCCGTGGCCACGGAGGCACGGCGCAGCTTCGTCTCGTTTCGCCCGATCGGCGCCGTGCTCGCCGTCATGCCGTGGAACTTCCCATTTTGGCAGGTGTTCCGCTGCGTCGCGCCAGCGCTGGCCGCCGGGAACGTCTGCGTGCTCAAGCACGCCTCGAACGTCACGGGGTGCGCCAGGGCCATCGGGGCCGTGTTCGACGCCGTCGCCCCGGAGGGGGTCTTCGAAGTCCTCACCCTGCCGTCGTCACGGCTCGCCCCCGTGATCGAAGACCCGCGGATCGCCGGCGTGGCCCTGACCGGATCCACCCCGGCCGGCCGCGCCGTGGCCGCCGCCGCGGGCCGCGCCCTCAAGAAGATCGTCCTCGAACTCGGCGGCTCGGACCCCTACGTCGTGCTCGCCGACGCGGACCTGGACCGCGCCGTGGACGTGTGCCTGCGCGCGCGCTTCCAGAACTGCGGCCAGAGTTGCATCGCCGCCAAGCGTTTCGTCGTGGTGGACGAGATCGCCGACGCCTTCGTCGAACGCCTCGTGGCACGGATGTGCGCCCTGCGGGTGGGGCCGCCCGCCGACCCCGACACCGACCTCGGGCCGATGGCCCGGACCGACCTGCGCGACGCGCTGCACGACCAGGTCGTGCGCTCGGTCGAGGCGGGCGCCACCTTGCGACTTGGGGGCGAAGTCCCGCGCGGCCCCGGTGCCTTCTACCCGCCGACCTTGCTCGACGGCGTCCGGCCGGGGATGCCCGCCCACGACGAGGAGCTGTTCGGTCCGGTCGCCGTGGTCGAGCGCGCCGAAGGCGAGGCCGAGGCCCTCACCCTGGCCAACGCCACCGAGTTCGGGCTGGGCGCGGCCGTGTTCAGCCGCGAACTCGACCGCGCGACCCGGATCGCCCGCGACGAACTCGAGGCGGGGGCGTGCTTCGTCAACGACATGGTGCGATCGGACCCGAGGCTCCCGTTCGGGGGGATCCGCGCCTCCGGGTACGGCCGCGAACTCGGCGCGTTCGGGATCCTGGAGTTCGTCAACATCAAGACGGTGGTCGTGGCATAGGCCGACCTCACCGCCGCTGTCCGGCCAAGCAGTCCGGCCGGATCGATCGCCTGGCCACCGGCCCGCAGCGTGCGCGCCTCCCGCCACGCGCTTGGAAGGCCGCCCGTGACGGGCCGGGCCGAATCCTTTTCGATCGCGCGGCAGCCGGGCCCCGCACGGCGGCGTTGGGGGGCGGCCGGCCCGGGCCGGACCAAACCAAACCGGACCGGACCGGACCGAACCGGACCGACCGGCCGGCCCGCGGTCGGGGTTCGACCTTTCCGGCCGGACGCACCCGCGACACGATCGCATCGGCCCCATGCCCCCCACGTTCTCGAACGCCCCGCCCTCCGACATGCCGCCCGTGGACGTCGTCGTATGGGGCCTGGGCACCGGCCGGCACCTGCGCCGCCTGGTTCGCGAGGGGCTGCGCGTGCGCGTGCTGGCGCTCGACCTTGCGGAGCCCGCCGGTGACGCGATCGCCGCCCGCCTGGCGGCACGTCCGGAGGTGCTCCACGCCTGGCGCAGGCGCCGACTGGAGATCGTGACCGGCCCCCCCGCGAAGCTCGCGACGGCTTTTTCGGCCTGCCAGGGTGCGCGCGTGTACGTGCACGCGCCGGCCCTCGACGACGCACGCCCCGAGGCCGCCGCCCTGGCCCGGGGGATCGAGCGCGTGCACGAGGCGCGTCTCTCCGCGCGGGGGCAGGTTGTACGCCTCCGGTCGAACCTGCGACACAACCTGCCGCACATCGCGGCCGCCCACGGCATCGACCACCTTCGTGGCCGCGCGGCGGGCGGAGCCATCCTCGTCGTGGCCGCCGGGCCCTCCCTCGACCGCTTCCTGCCCGTGCTGGCACAGGCGGCACGACACCACCCCACGATCGTGGTGGACACGGCGCTGCCCGTGCTCTCGGCGGCGAAGATCCCCGTCGATCTCGCCGTGAGCGTCGATCCCCACCCCACCACCGAAGACCACTTCGCCACGGTCGCACCGTCCTTCCCCCTCGCGTTCTTCCCGTACGTGTGGCCGCGCGTCCCGGCCAGCTTCCCGCCGGGGTTCGTGGCCTTCCCAGACGGCGACCGCTTCCTCGACGCTTGCGCGAAGGACCTCGGTCTACCCGTGGTGGCCGCCGGGGGCACCGTCCTGCTGTTCGCGTTGCAGATCGCGGCCGCATGCGAACCGGACCTCGTCGTGCTGGTGGGCGCGGACCTCGCGGTGCCTGGGGGCCGGACGCACGCCCGCGGTTGCGCTCATGCCCGCGCGGCCGAGGAGGCGTTGCTGAAGACCCGGCGTTCCGACGGCGTGCCCGTACCGACGACCCGGGCCTTGCGCCGGTTCCAGGACGTGGTCGAGCGACACATCCGCACCGCCCGCCCGACGCACCTCGCGCTCGACGGGGGCGGAGCGGCCCTGGCGGGCGCCGTGATGACCGACCCGCACGGCGCCCTGGCCGTCCTCGACCGGTGCCGGAGGGACACGCAGTCCCCGCGTTCGACGTTCCAGCCACCCCCACCACGCCCTGCGTTTGAACGCGCGGCGCGGCTCGCACGCCTCCGGGCACGCCTCGCCGAATTTGACACGCCGGCCGACCGGGCCAATGATCGGTAGCAGGATGTCGCGTTCTCGGCCGCACGCGCCACGCAGCGCAAATCGCGCAGCATGGTTCGCCGGCCTCGCCTCGGTGGGGCTCTTGTGGGCGGCCTACGGTGGCTGCGCGGCGCGCCCCGTTCCGGACGCAATCCCGCCACCCGCACCCGACACCCTGGGTCCGAGCGCGCCGACCGCCGGGCGCGAGACGGGTGCGCCCGGCACCGAGCACGCCCGACCGACCACGCTCATCCGGACCCCGGCCTCCCAGGCGGCGCACCGTTCGGCACAGCGCGCGCTGTTGCCCGATGACGACCTGCTCGACCCACCGAGTGCGGCGGGCTCGCTGCCGGCCGATCCGGCGGCCATCGCCCCTGCCGCCGACGTGCTCGCCCACCTGCCCGGTAGCTCGGGCCACGGGGACGAGTCGGCCGCCCCGCCCGCCGTGGACGGCAACCGCCTCGGCACCTTCGTGCCTCTCGACGGAGCTCCGGCGCCCGAGGCCCTTGGTCGGTTCTACGACGCGCTCGACGCCCTCGCCCGCGGCGAAGACCCGGACGGCAAGGTGCGCGTGCTGGTCTACGGCGCGAGCCACACCGAAGCGGACATCTATCCGCACTATCTGCGGGTGTACCTGCAGCACCGGTTCGGGGACGGTGGCCACGGCTACATCCACGCGGCCCGCCCCAAGCCCTGGTACCGTCACGTGTCGATGCGCGTGTCGTCCACGCGCCACTGGCTTGCCGAACACGCCCAGCGCACCCGCGGCCGGCAGGACGGGTTGTTCGGCCTTTCGGGGCTCAGCACCGCGAGCCGCAAGCGGCGGGCCCACACGACGATCGCCCACGCCGCCGGCTCGGTCGCTTCCCACTACGAGGTCTATTTCCTGGCGCAGCCCGGCGGCGGCGCGTTCGACCTGTTCGTCGATGGTGCCCGCGCGGCGAAGGTGAACACGAAGGCCCCCTCGGTGGACGCGGGCGTCCATGTCTTCGACGTGCCCGAAGGGCGCCACACCCTCGAGATCCGCCCACGTGGCGACGGCGAGGTGCGGCTTTTGGGCGTCGTGGCCGAGCGGGACCGCCCGGGGGTGGTCGTGGACACCCTCGGCATCGGGGGCACGCGCGCGGCGAACCTGCTGTCCTGGGACCAGGCCCTGTGGTCAGCCTACGTGGCCCGGCGCGACCCCGCCCTGGTCGTACTCGCCTACGGCACGAACGAGGCGACGGACGAGGACCAACCAATCGAGGCCTACGCGCGGGACCTCGACGCGGTGCTCGAGCGCATTGCGGCCGCGGCTCCCCACGCAAGCTGCGTCCTGATGGGCCCCGGAGACTTTCCCATCGTTGGCGATGACGGTCGTGTGGCCCCACGACCCCGCCTTCTCCAGATCGTCGAGGTCCAGCGCGAGGCGGCGGCGCGTCACGGCTGCGCCTTCTGGGACATGCTGGCCTACATGGGTGGGCCGGGAAGCATGGCCACGTGGGTCTCCGCCTCGCCACCGATGGCCCGCAGCGACTACATCCACCTGACGAGGCGCGGGTACGCGAAAATCGGCATGGGTTTCGTGGATGCCCTCTTTTCACCCTACGACGCGACCCGGCCACCCCACGAATCGGCCGGCGGTGAGGCCGTGGCCGCCCACGTGACGGCACGCTAGCCTCGCTCCGATGCTCCGCCTCCTCCGTCGCTTCGCCGCGCGTGCGGCCGTTCTGATCGGCATCGGCGGCACGATGGGCTGTACGCGACCGGCGTCGGTGCCCCCCACCACACCGGATTCCGCCGCTGCGCGATCCCATCGTCGCGCACCCGCGGCCCAACCGTCCATGCGGACCGACCTCGCCGGTCCGACCGCCCCTGCGCCCCCCTCCCACGCGACGATCGGCACGGTCCCGCCCCCGACGATCCCCGACGACGAGCCGAGCGTGCGCCCCGGGGTCAACGAGCGCTACCGCAAGGGCCCCGTGGATCGTTTCGTCGAGCGCTTCGAGGGGCCCAACCGCGAGGTTGCCGTCCACAGGGACGAGATCGTCGCCGCACTGGCAATCGATCCCGGTGCCGTCGTGGCCGACGTGGGCGCCGGAACGGGTCTTTTCACCTTCGACCTCGCCGAAGCCGTGGGGCCGTCGGGGCACGTCTACGCCGTCGATATCACCCCTTCCTTCCTCGACCTGCTGCGCCGCCGCGCCAGCGAGCGCGGTGCCTCGAACGTCACCGTCGTGCAGGCCGACCCGAAGAACGCCCACCTCGAACCGAACACGATCGACCTGGCCTTCTTGTGCGAGGTCTACCACCACCTCGAATATCCCCGCACGTACCTCGGATCGATCTACGAGGCCCTGCGGCCCGGTGGACGCCTCGTCGTCGTGGACTTTCGCCGCGACCCGAACACCTCACCGGCGTGGGTGCTGTCCCACGTTCGCGCAGGGGAAGCCACCGTGATCGAGGAGATCACGAGCGTCGGTTTTCGGTTCGAAGGCCGTACGCCGGGGCTTTCGCAAAACTACGTGCTACGGTTCCGAAAACCGTCCGAGCAACCCCTGTAAGGGCGCGGGATTCTTCACCAATTTCATCACCCCTGGGTTTGCGGAATCGCCCCCGGGCAAGTATGGTCGCCTTCGCCATGGCGGACCCGACCAAGCGCGTGCTCCCCATCGAGGACGAGATGCGAAGCTCGTTTCTCGACTATGCGATGAGCGTCATCGTCTCGCGCGCGCTGCCCGACGCGCGCGACGGCCTCAAGCCCGTCCACCGGCGGATCCTCTACGCCATGCACCAGTTGCGCAACACCCATGCGCAGCCCTACAAGAAATCCGCACGCATCGTCGGCGACGTGATTGGCAAGTACCACCCACATGGAGACTCGGCCGTCTACGACGCCCTCGTACGGCTGGCGCAGGACTTTTCGATGCGCTACCCGCTCGTAGACGGCCAGGGCAACTTCGGCAGTATCGATGGCGACGCCCCCGCGGCCATGCGCTACACCGAGGTGCGCATGGCGAAGCTCGCATCGGAACTGTTGGCGGACATCGAAAAGGATACCGTCGATTTTTCGCCGAACTACGATGAAAAAGAACTCGAGCCGACGGTGCTCCCGACGCGGGTGCCGAACCTTCTTCTCAACGGCGCCGTCGGGATCGCGGTAGGCATGGCGACGAACATCCCACCGCACAACCTGCGCGAGTTGATGGACGCCGCCATCGCCCTGGTGGACCAACCCGACCTCGAGGTGCGCGATCTACTCGACATCGTCACCGGCCCGGACTTCCCCACGGGGGGGATCATCATGGGGCGCGCGGGCATCATGCAGGCCTACGCCACGGGCCGCGGCAGCATCACCGTGCGCGCCCGCTGCACCATCGAGGAGGACGAGAAGGGGCGTGAAGCCATCGTCATCACTCAGATCCCCTACCAGGTCAACAAGACCTCGCTCATCGAAAAGATTGCGGGCCTGGTGCGCGAAAAAAAGATCGAGGGCATTCGCGATATCCAGGACTACAGCGACCGCTCGGGGATGCGGATCTGGATCCAGGTCCACAAGGATGCGGCGGCCCAGATCGTCCTCAACCGGTTGTACAAGGCCACGGACCTGCAGACCACCTTTGGCGTCAACATGATCGCCATCGTCGATGGTCGGCCGCAGATGCTCGATCTCAAGCAGGCTCTCGACGTCTTCTTGCGGCACCGTCGCACGGTGGTCACACGCCGGTCGCGGTTCGAGTTGGACCGAGCCCTTGAGCGCCGGGAGATCGTCGAAGGCCTCGGCGTCGCCGTGGACGCCATCGATCGCGTCATCGAGATCATTCGGGGCGCAAAGGATCCCGACGAAGCCCGCGCGGCACTGTGTGCCGAGCCGTTTTCGGGGTTCGCCGCCTTCTTACACCGGTGCGGGCGGCCGGCCGAGGAGATCGAGCGCGCCCGCCGCGGCCCCTATCGCCTGTCGGAGCGCCAGGCTCGTGCGATCCTCGACATGCGCCTGCAACGCCTCACCGGTCTCGAGCGCGAGAAAATCGAAGAAGAGTACCGCACGCTGTGCGAGACCATCGTGCGCTTGCAGGACATCCTCGACAACGACGCGAGCCTGCTGCGGGTCATCCGGGAGGAACTCGAGGCCATCCGCGACGAGTACGGCGACGATCGCCGCACCGAAATCAGCGAGATCGCGGACGAGATCACCCCGATCGATCTGGTCCCCGACGATCCGATGGTGGTGATGCTCACGCGCAAGGGGTACGTCAAGCGGATCCCCACCGACGAATACCGCGTGCAGCGACGCGGCGGGGTCGGTGTACGCGGCGGGCGGGGTCGCGACGACGAGGACTTCGTGACGACGCTGTTCGAGGCCGGCGCCCACGCTTTCGTCCTGATGTTCACGAACACCGGCCGTGTGTTTCGCAAAAGGGTCTTCGAGTTGCCCAAGACCCGCCGCGACAGCCCGGGCCGGGCCCTCGTAAACTTCCTGGCCCTGCGCGAGGGCGAGCACGTCATCGAGATGGTCCCCTACCGAGAGGAGGCCCTGTCCGACACGCAGTTCATCGTCACTGCGACGGCCCGCGGCACCGTCAAGCGTACGCCGCTCACAGAATACTCCAATATCCGAAGCACTGGCCTCATTGCACTGACCATCGACGAGAAAGATCACCTCATGGACGTGCGCCTAACGGGCGGATCGAGCGACCTGCTTCTTTCGAGCGCGCATGGAATGACGATCCGTTTCGACGAGAAAGAGGTGCGCCCCATGGGGAGGACCGCGCGAGGCGTACGCGGCATGGCCCTACGCGAGGGTGACGTGGTGATATCCATGAACGTGGTCGAGGACGACGAACAACTCGTCCTGTCGATCTCCGAACGGGGCTACGGCAAGCGTACGCCGGTGGCAGAGTACCGCCGCCAATCCCGCGCCGGCCTGGGCCTCAAGAACCTCAAGGTCAACGACCGCAACGGCCCCGTCGCGGCCACGCTCCTCGTTCGTCCAGGCGACCAGATCATCGTGGTCACGGACCGCGGCAAGACGATCCGCGTGCCGGCGGACGACGTCTCGATCCTCGGCCGAAACACCCAGGGCGTACGGATCATCCGCATCCGGGACGACGAGCGGGTGGTGGCCGCCACGCGGGTGATCGAGGACACGGCGGCCGACGACGGCGAACCGGCCGAGATTCCCACCCCGGCTTCGTAGGCTGCCGGGGGCGTTTCCGAAGGGGCTGCCTCCCCGGCGAAGGCCCCACCCCGGCCGCCGCCCGGTTACGTCCCCGACCGGCGGCGATCGGCGGTAGCCGGTGCCGAGGGCTGCCCAGCCGCCGGGACCGCCTCCCCCGGCCCCGTCTCTGCGTCCCCTGGGGCAGGTGTTCCGGACATGTCGCCTGCCGCGGGATAAAGCCCCGTTTCGACCAGTTCGGCGGGAAGCAGGTTGCTCGCCGGCCCGGCGGACGTCACCCAGAGCTGGTGGGCCGCCCGCGTGGCCGCGATGTGCAGCAGATGCCGCGCCTGGTCCTGCTCCGGGTAGTTGGCGGCCGAGACGTCCAAAAGAACCACGTAGTCGAATTCGAGCCCTTTGACCTGCCGTACGTCGGTGACGTCGATGCCCGGAGTGAACGAGAAGTCCTGATGCGCGACGCGACGCAGCTTCGGCACCTCCGCCACGCGAAGGGCCTGGAAGTAGAGGTCCGCCTGCTGTGGATAGCGAGCGATGAGCGCCACCGAGGCCGTGGGCTCGCGGGCCATGAGGTCCCGCAGGGCCTCTCCGAGATGGGCGACGCACTCGCCGGTGTCCCCGAACTCGAAGAAGGCCACCGGCGCGCCTTCCCGTGCCACGATGGCACCGTCTCCGTCGGCCAGCGGCCCCAGTACGTGGCGCGAAAACGCCATGATCGGGCGCGTCGATCGGTACGTGATCTCGAGCGGCTCGATCGCGGTGTGCGGCAGACCCGCTGCCTGCAGCAACTCCGGCCAGTCTCGAAAGTCATTGTCGAAGATCATCTTCTGGGCGCGGTCACCCGCGATCGTGACCGACTGGCCCTTACTTACGCAGTCCAGCAGCACACGAACCTCGAGAGCACACAGGTCCTGTGCCTCGTCGATGACCAGGTGCTCGTACTCGATCCGGCGCCCGCCCGCGAAGATCCCCCCAGACTGGCGCTGCAACAGCCGCAAGATCACCACGTCGTCCTCCTCGTCCGGCAAGGCGGCGTCCGAAAGATCCCGTTCGTCGCCGGCGTCGATGGCTTCTGCCTTTCGCATACACCAGGCCACGATTTTCTCGACATCCTTCGGCTCGAAGGCATCCGGCGCAGCTTGCTCGATCGCACCGCGGATCCGGTCGGGGTTCGTATTGAGTTCATAATAGTCCTCTGCCACGTCCGCGAAGGCACGCTCGGCCTCGGACAGCACGGTCTCGAGAGCCGTGCGGGCCGCAGCCGTCTCCGCCAGGCGGTGTGCGCCCGCCCGTAGGGAACGGATCCGTCCCATCGGTGCACGCGGGTCCGATCGCCAGGCTTTCGCCGCGGCCTCCCCTACCCGCTCCTCCAGATCTTCGGCCACCGCCTCGTCCTTCTCGGCGACGAGACGCTCGATCATTTCGATCATGACGGGATGTTTCTTGAAACGCGCGACGACCTCGGGGGTCTGGGTGCTGCGGCCTTGTGGAAGCGGAAGACGCAACCGCCGGAGGAGATCCCGCGTCCAGCGACGATAGGTCGTCACGCGCACCCCCTCCACCCCCAGGGACGGGAGCACATGCTTGATGTACTCGACCAGCGCGTCGTTGAAGACGACCACCATCATCTTGCTGGGTGCGAAGCGTCTCGGGTCCTGGTAGGCGAGGTAGGCGACACGGTGAAGCGCGACGGTCGTCTTGCCCGAGCCGGCCCCGCCCTGGATCAACACGATCCCGGACTCCGGCTGCGTGATGAGCTGAAACTGCCGGGCGTCGATGAGCGCGGTGATCTCTTGCAGGTGCTTGTCGGCGCGCGGCGCGTCGTCCTCGCCTCCGATCCCGAGCCGGTTGCGATCGTAACGAAGGGCCGCACCAGCCCCACCGGCCAGCGTGGGCTTTGCGTGCCCGACCGCCACCCGCCACATCCCGTCCCGGGTGCGCGCAAATGTCCCCTGGGGGCAGGCAATCCGACGCAACGCGCCTCCATGGATCGCCACCGACCGGCGCACCTCGAGCCGTCCTTCGAGGACGCGGTCATCAAATGCTTCCTCGTACTCGTCCCCCTCCTCGTACCGGTAGTACAGTCGGCTGACCGGTGCGTTGCGCCAGTCCACCACGGACAACCCGGAGCCGTCGTCGAGGAGCGTGTGACGACCGATGAGGACGTCCCGCCGCCGCCCCGTGGCCGCGTCTTGCAGGCGCATGTGCCCGAAGTAGGGGTTTTTGGGATCGACCGGCACGCTACGGCCCTTGCCTCGCTTGGAGCGCAGCGACGCCACCTGGTGCATCTGCTCGACGAGGGATGCCACGTCCTCTTCCTTGGCCTCTGCGACCGCATCACGCAGTTCGATGAGCTGGGCGTCGAGGTTCCCAAGGACCTGCGATCCAGCCGCGGCTTCAGACGTAAGACGCGCCTGCAAGCGTTCGAGGATGGTCTCCTCCTCCTCGACGATGGCGCGAGCCTCGTCGGGCAGCTCGTCTCGGGAGGGCGAAGATGAGCTCGAAGACATGAGCCCCATTCAGTAGCAGGCACGCGACCTGATGAAAAGACGCGCGCACGCCCTCTCGGAGCGTGCGCGCGTCTTGCTGCAGAGCGAAAGCCCCTGCGGTCCGTCGCGGCCGTTAGGCGCGGCGGCGGCGGCGGCCGAGACCGGCAAGCGCCAGCGTCAGCAGCGTCGCCCCGAGGCCCCGCGGCGTATCGTCGGCGCGGCAGCCGCAGCCGTCGTCGTCCGAAGAGGCGCCAGCCGTGTCCGTGCCCCCCGTCGAGCCATCGGTCGCCGTCCCATCGGTGGCCGTAGCCGTGGCCGTGGCCGTGGCGCTCGCGGGGCCTGCGCTGGTGTCACCGCCGGTGCCCGTTCCGCTCGTGGCGGTCGTGGTGGCACCGCCGCTGCTCGCCCCACCGGTCGTCGTGCCACCCCCACTGGTGGTCGCCGGCCCCGTACCGGCCGTGCCACCCGCGGTCCCGGCGGTGCCAGCCGTGCCGGACGCGCCGCCGCTCGTGGTGGTGCCGACCGGGTCCGGTTCGCCCGTCGTCGGCTCCGGGTTCGCCGAGCAGTCGTTGAACGCGCAGCACGGGTCGAAGGAGAGCCCCTCGATGATGGTCTTGAGGGCGTCCTCGAGCTGCTGCTGCGTGCCCGCGTCGAAGGCGGGCGTCGAGCCGCCGGCGCAGTTGGGCACACCGGTGCCGCCCGAGCCCCAGCAGGCCATGCGGTCGAGGAGCGTCTGGCTCGGCGCGTCCCCGAAGCCGATGACGTAGGTCGTCACGCCCTCGTTGTAGGCGCTGGTCAGCTCCGCAGCGACCTGCGAGTCCGTCGAGTAGCCGCTGTAGTCACCGTCCGTGATCAGGATGTTCACGAACACCGTGTTCGCGTCGATGGGATACAGCGCCGGCGGGTTCGCAATGTACGACTGCCGGTTGCTGTTCGCGAGCTGCAGCCCCAGGTGGGTGTACGTCCCCGAGCCCAGACAGCGCAGGTCGCCCGGCTGCTCGTCGCACGACGGCATGTGGCTACGGGTCAGCTGATCGAACGTGTTGCCGAACTGGTTCAGGTCCGGCGGGCTCGTCTTGAAGGTCCAGGTGATCGGCGGACCGCTCCATGGATCCGTGCAGCCGGGCGCTTCACACGAGGTGTTCGGATCGAGAGCCCAGTCGAAGTTGTCCTTCATGCACGGCCCGTAGTCCACGAGCACCGTCTCCTCACCGACGTTGTCGGGCACCTGGCCCTGCTTCGGCTGGTTGTGGCCGAACGCGATGAGGCCGAGGTGAACCAGGTCCTCGACGGGCTGCATGACGGTGCCCACCTCGACGTCGAAGATCGAGTTGGCACCGGACAGGGCGTCGCGAGCCTGATCCCAGCCGGTCTGCCCCATGGGACCGGCCTGATTGCCCACGTTGAGCATCGACGACGAGGCATCGAGCACGATCATGATCCGCGGCAGGCCGGAGGTACAGGTCGGGATGATGACGTTGTTCTTGATGTCCTCGACGACCTGCTTGAGCGAGTCGATGAGCTGCTGCGGGTTCCCGGCGTCGATGGCCTGCATGGTGCCGCCGGCCATGGCGATCTCGTCGGTGAACATCTGCCCCTGTGCATCGCCGAGCGCGACGACGTACGTGGGCACGTCCTTGTTGTTGTAGAGATCCGCCGCCGTGATCGCCGGGTTCTCGCTGGGCGGGTTGAGCTGCTGCACGCCGGTGGGGTTCGTCCACAGACCGTCGGTCATGAGCAACAGCGCATACAGGCGGTTCTTCGACGGGTCGTTCGGGTCGATGTCGTCCGGGTGGTCGGCCCGGGACTGGTCGATGAGCTGACTGGCGAAGTCGAGCGCGCCCTTCGTCCAGGTTCCGATACCCGAGCAGTTCTGCCCCTGGCACAGCGGCGCCGGCGTGCTGTTCAGCGAGTCGATGATGGCCTGGCCGT
>JALSIN010000420.1 GCA_026989935.1 Polyangiaceae bacterium
CTACCTGCGGGCGCTCGGCATGACGCTGCTCGACATCGACCACGTGCGCCGGTTCCGGTTCGCGACGAAGGGGCCGGCCGTGATGCCCATGAAGATCCTGACCGACGACGCCTGGGTGGAGGCCCTCGTGGAGGTCGTGGAGGAGGGGCGGCGGCGTCACAAGGAGGTGGTGGTCCACACGCACTTCAACCACCCGAACGAGTTGACCGACATCACACGCCGGGCGATGGCGCGGCTGTTCGCCGCCGGGGTGACCGTGCGCAACCAGACGGTGCTGCTTCGCGGTGTCAACGACGACGCGGACACGATGCGGCTGCTGATCCGCAAGATGGGGTGGATCGGCGTCCACGCCTACTACGTCTACCAGCACGACATGGTCAAGGGCGTCGAGGACCTGCGCACCCGGGTGGCGGACACGGTGGAACTCGAAAAGCAGATCCGCGGGGCGACCGCAGGGTTCAACACGCCCACCTTCGTCGTCGATGCCCCGGGGGGCGGCGGCAAGCGCGTCGTGCACTCCTACGAACACTACGACGAGGTGACGGGGATCTCGGTCTACCGCTCGCCGAACGTCGATCCGGACGCCTACTACTGTTACTTCGACCCGATCGACACCTTGCCCGAGGAAGGCCGCGCGCGCTGGGCCGATCCCGCGCAACACGACGCGATGGTGCGCGAGGCCGTCGAGGCCGCCCGGGCCGCCCGCTGACGGGCGGGGCCCGACGAACCGCGGAGAAAACGTCGTTCGGGGCCATCCAAGCGATCCGGAGGCCAACTCCTCGGGCTGTCCCGATTGCGCGCACCTGGCAAGATCTGCTACCAGTCTTGCGATGGCCCCCCGCGCGCGTTTCTCTTTGTTCGTCGTGGTCTCCGTGGCCGCCGCTTGTGGCGCGAAGGAGGGGGGGACCGGCGTTGGAACCGGAGGCACGGGGATGGCCGGAGCGACCGTGGGGGCCTCCGCGGGGGCCGGGACGGTGACGACGCAGGCGGGGACCGCCGGGGCGACCTCGACGAGCGCGACCACGACGGGGCCCACGGGGACCGGCGCGGACGCGACGTCGGGGGCGGGCACGGTCGGCTTCGTGCAACAGCCCGACAGCGGCCTGGGCAACGAGTGCGATCCGAAGGTCCAGGACTGCCCCGACGGGGAGAAGTGCACGGCGTGGGCGAACGACGGCGGCAACGTCTGGAACGCCAACAAATGCGTGCCGGTCACGGGGACGGCGGTGGCGGGGGACGCCTGTACGGTCGAAGGCGGCGGGGTCAGCGGCATCGACGACTGCGACGTGGGATTCATCTGCATGTACACCGACGAGAACAACCAGGGGGTCTGCGTGGCCTTCTGCTCGGGTGAACTCGGCGACTGCGATCCCGGGTACGTCTGCGCCATCTACAACGACGGCGTGCTCCCCATTTGCCTCGACGCGTGCGACCCGTTGCTGCAAGACTGCCCGCAGGGGCAGGCGTGCATCGACACGCCCAACGGTACGTTCATCTGCTTCACCGATGCGTCGGGACAGATGGGTGGGCTCGGGGATCCATGCCCGGTGCAGGACGGTGAGAACGCCTGTGACCCCGGTTTTTGGTGTGGGATGGGGGCCGCGGAGTGCCAAAGCCCCAAGTGCTGCATCCCCTACTGCGACCTGACGGAGCCGTCGCCGTGCGACCCCCCGAACCAGTGCGTGTCGTTCTACGGCGATCCGAACGCCGCGCCGCCCCAGTACGCCGACGTGGGCGTGTGCATCATCCCCTGACGGGCGGGCCGTCGGCGGATGCCGCGGGTCGGGGGGGCGGCGGCCAGTCGTCCGCCGGGTTGGGGACGACGCCGTCCTCGACGAAGGTACGGACCATCGCCTCGATGGCGCGCGTCAGTGCCTGCATCTGGCGCTTGTCGAGCCCCTCGGTTTCGAGGTGTGGGCCGACCCACACGTGGACGATGCCCCCGGGGCGCACCAGGGGCGATCCCTTTTGCATGATCTCGAACATTCCGCGCACGGCGATTGGCACGATGGGCAGGCCGGCGTCCTTGGCGAGCTGCGTCACGCCGCGCTTGAACGCGTGGACGCGGCCGTCGGTGGTGCGGTGGGCCTCCGGAAACGTCAGCACCGAGATCCCGCGCGCGGCGCGCTCGCGGAAGGCCGCGGGGAGCTTGCGGGCGCGCTCGAGGGGGCGCGGGGGCACGGGGATCCCGTCCGTCAACCACATCAGCCAGCCGTAGATCGGCACCCGCATCTGCCAGGCGTTCATCATGCCGCAAAACGGGTTGCGGATGACCGCACAGGCGGTGTGCGCGTCGAACAGGTTGACATGGTTTTGCGCATAGACGCACACCCGCGTCGGGTCGTAACCCGGGTCGTAGGTGATCCGAAAGCGCGTGCCGTTCAGGCGCGGAGTCAAGCCCATCGGGCGCTGCACGAAGGGGACGCGCATCCACAACCATCCGAAGACCCGGGCGATCGTCGCCGGGACGAGGACGAGGGTCATCCATGCAAAACCCAGCGCCCAAAACCACACGCTGTAGGCGGACAGGGCGATGCGCGAAAGGGGCCGCACGACGGCCCGATGCTACGGCCAGCGAGCGGGGAAAGCGACCCGGGGAAGGGGGCTCGAACGCGCGACGGGCGGTTGGTTCGTGGCAGCGGCGGACGCGCCCGTCCAGCCCGTGCGGTCCGGTTCGGCCGCCGGCCGCCGGTGGGCCCGGGCCGCCCACCGGTTTCGGGGGGGGAGGCCGTCCGCCCCACCGCGGCCGGGGGCCTGCGGTCCCGATCGAGGGGCCCGGGGGCCGCGGTTCGGTCCGCAGGGGCCGCGGCGGGTGGCTCCATGCCCTCGATCCGGAGTCCGCCGGTTAGTAAGGTCCGCCGCCATGGCACCGCCTCTGCCGCCCTCGCGTCCGCCTGCGTCCGCCCCGTTCGTCGCCCGGCACATCGGCCCCTCCGACGACGACGTCGCGCACATGCTGGAGGTGGTGGGGGCGACGAACCTCGAGGCGTTCATCGACGCGGTGGTGCCCTCGGACATCCGCTTCGAGGGGTGCCTCGACCTGCCCGCCGCGCGCAGCGAGACCGGGGCCCTGGACGATCTTCGCGCGATGGTGCGCGAGAACGTGCCGGCGCGCTCCTACCTCGGGATGGGCTACCACGGCACGATCCTGCCGCCGGTCATCGCCCGCAACGTGCTCGAGAACCCCGGCTGGTACACGGCCTACACCCCCTACCAGGCCGAGATCTCCCAGGGACGGCTCGAAGCGCTGCTGAACTTCCAGACCATGGTGGCCGACCTGGTGGGGCTTTCGATCTGCAACGCCTCCCTGCTCGACGAGGCCACCGCCGCCGCCGAGGCCATGACGCTGTGCCACCGGGCCCTTCGCGGCAAGCGCAACCGCTTCCTCGTGGCGGAGGACCTCCACCCGCAGACCCGCGCCGTCGTGGAGGCGCGCGCGCGGGCGCTGTCGATCACCGTGGAGTCCTTCGACGCGGACCGTCCTCCCGTCGTGGGCGGGGACGTCTGTGGCGTGCTGTTCCAGCAGCCGGGGACCGAGGGGATCGTGCGCGACCTTGGGCCCGCCATCGCGGCGACCAAGGCGGCCGGGGCGCTCGCCGTCGTGGCGGCGGACCTGCTGGCCTGCACCCTGATCACGCCTCCGGGCGAGCAGGGCGCCGACGTGGTGGTCGGCTCGGCGCAGCGCTTCGGCGTGCCCATGGGCTACGGCGGACCGCATCCCGCGTTCCTGGCCACCACGAAGGCCCACCTGCGTCAGGTCCCGGGGCGGATCATCGGGGTCTCGAAGGACGCGGACGGCCGCGTGGCCTACCGCATGGCGCTACAGACCCGCGAGCAGCACATCCGCCGCGAGCGCGCCACGAGCAACATCTGCACCGCGCAGGTCCTCCTGGCGGTGGTGGCCGGGATGTACGGCGTCTACCACGGCCCCGAGGGGCTGCGGGCCATCGCCCGGCGCGTGCACGCAACGGCCCGGCGCTTCGCCGCGGCCGTGTGCGCCGCGGGGCACGCGGTGCCGGACACGCCGTTTTTCGATACGGTGGCGGTGACCGTCGCCGGCGGCGACGCCCAGACCGTGTGGCGCACCGCCTACGACCGGGGGATCGATCTGCGGCGCCTCGACGGCGGGCGGCTCGCCGCCTCCTTCGACGAGACCGTCACCGAAGCCGACCTCGAGGCGCTGTGCGCCTGCTTCGGGGCGACGGTCCCGGAAGGGGACGGGGCCGATGCGCCGGGGCGCTGGCCGTCCGACCTCGATCGCACCTCGGCCTTCATGACCCACCCCGTGTTCTCGGCCCACCGGTCGGAGCACGAGATGCTGCGCTACCTGCACCGGCTCGAGTCGAAGGACCTGTCCCTGACCACCTCCATGATCCCACTCGGCTCGTGCACGATGAAGCTCAACGCCACGAGTGAGATGCTCCCGATCTCGTGGCCGGAGCTGACCGATCTGCACCCGTTTACGCCGGCCGAGCGTGCCCGCGGCTACGCGCGCCTGTGCGCCGACCTGGAGCGGTGGCTGGCGGAGATCACAGGCTTCGCCGCCGTGTCCTTACAGCCCAACGCGGGCGCCCAGGGCGAGTACACGGGCCTTTTGGTGATCCGCGCCTACCACGAGGACCGCGGCGAGCCAAACCGGCGGGTGGTTCTGATCCCCACCTCCGCCCACGGGACGAACCCCGCAAGCGCCGTCCTCGCCGGCCTTCGGGTGCGCGCGGTGCGGTGCGACGACCACGGCAACATCGATCTGGACGACCTCGAGGCCAAGGCGACCGAGGCCGGCGACGCGCTCGCCGCCGTCATGGTGACCTATCCCTCCACCCACGGGGTCTTCGAGGCGTCGATCCGGCGGATCTGCGACATCGTGCACCGCCACGGTGGGCAGGTGTACCTGGACGGGGCGAACATGAACGCCCAGGTGGGCCTTGCGCGGCCCGGGGACTACGGCGCCGACGTCTGCCACCTGAACCTGCACAAGACGTTCTGCATCCCGCACGGCGGCGGTGGCCCGGGCATGGGGCCCATCGCCGTGGCCGAGCACCTCGCGCCCTTCCTACCGGGGCATCCCGTCGTCGAGACCGGGGGGGCGCGCGCCATCGGGCCCGTGGCGGCGGCCCCCTTCGGCAGCGCCAGCATCCTGCCGATCGCCTGGATGTACATCGCCATGATGGGTCCGGACGGGCTTCGCCGGGCGAGCGAGGTGGCCGTGCTGGCCGCCAACTACATGGCCCGGCGCCTCGAGGGCGCCTACCGGGTGCTGTACAAGGGCCGGGGAGGGTACGTGGCCCACGAGTTCATCCTGGACCTTCGGCCGTTCAAAAAGATCGGGATCGAGGCCGAGGACGTGGCCAAACGGCTGGCCGACTACGGCTTCCATGCGCCGACCATGTCGTTTCCGGTGCCCGGCACGCTGATGATCGAGCCCACCGAGAGCGAACCGCTTGCGGAACTCGACCGCTTCTGCGACGCGCTGCTGCGGATCCGAGAGGAGATCCGCGCCGTCGAGCAGGGGCGCTGGCCCGCGGGGAACAACCCGCTCAAGCGTGCCCCGCACCCGGCGCAGGCGGTGTGCGACGACGCCTGGGACCGTCCCTACACCCGGCGGGAGGCCGCCTTCCCCGCGCCGTGGCTGGCCGAGCACAAGTACTGGCCGCCGGTCGCCCGCATCGACAACGTCTACGGCGATCGGAACCCCGTTTGCGCCTGCCCGCCCGTCGCCGCCTACGACGAGGGATAGCCGCGCGCCGAAATCCAGGGCAGGGAGGGCTGGAACGAGGGAGCGAGCCCCGTGCTCCCGGGGGCCGACGTCGGGCCGGATTGCCGGACGCCCATGGCGATTTGCACCAGCTCCCGGCGTTCTTTCCTTCCGGTGCGCTACGCTGTCCAGGACCACCGTGTGCCCATCGGCGGTACATGGAGAAGGGCCAACCTCGACGCCGGCACGAAGGGACGATCCTGGACCGGAATTTTTGCACCATCGAACCGCACCGCGTATCGCCGGAACCCGTCCATCGAACGCCCGTGGCACGACGGCTTCGCCGGATTGCGGTTGCGAGGCCCCCGATGCCGTCTACTCCGATCGCCGCACGGAGAAGATGGAGTGTCCGGATGCGAAGAAACGCCATGCACCGTCTTCGGCAGTTCGTCCTCGTCACGAGCCGCCCGTTCCATCGAATCGCCGTCCTCTGTCCGGGGATTGGCCGTGCGCCCCCGAAACTTGCATGCAGAAACGAAGGTATGTCGTGCCGCGCCACCGGACTTCCGTGAACCCCAACCGCACCGCCCCGATCGTTGTTGTCCTCTGCGTGGCCTGTTCCGGATCGCCCTCGACGGAGCAGGGACCACCGGCCGATGCCGATTTCGGTCCCATCCGAGCGGTGGCGACCGAGCACCTCGGTCCACTCATGGGGTACGGCAGGGACATGAACATCAACGAAGCCCACCCGAACGTCCAGCGCACCGCGGCAGGGGGGGATGTCGTCCACGGCACGGACATCGGCATCCCGGTGACGGTGCAGGGGGCGGACGGTACGCAGCGGGTCTTTTTCTTCTTCGGCGACACCGATCCCCTCGACCCCGACGCATGGGCGGACGGCAAGATCCGCAAGGCCGATGGGGACGTATGGGACCCCTTCGTGGCTCGCAAGGGCGTGATTCAGGGCGATGCCTTGGCCTTTGCCGATGACCCCGATCCGGACGACGGGATCCAACTCACCCACCTCCTTCGCAACGAAGAAGCGGGTGGCCCGAAGGTCTGCGAGGTCGAAGACGCCGATGGCATCCGTGCGACGTTCGTACCCGGTTTGCACGACAACGAGGCTTTTCACTTCGTTCCGGGCGTGCCCGGGGACCCTTGCATCGGTGGTGCGACGATCCTGACACCGACGGGCGCCTTCGCCCTGGGCGACACCCTCTGGATGGTCAACGCCGTCCAGACCAGCTTCGCCGACCCCACACAACCCGACCGTTCTTTCCTGTCCGTCAGCACCGATGGAGGGGTGAACTGGCGCCTGCTCAACGGCGGGCAGCCGCTTTCGAACTCCGGAAGTGGTCCCGGAGGCAAGTTCATCCATGTCAGCACCGTTGACGTGGACGGCGCCCTCTATCGCAACCCCGCGACCTCCGGGCGTTGTGAGCTTCCCCCTCCGCCCGGGGCTTCGTCCCAGGGCAAGCTGCTCTATGGGACCGGCACCTGGCTTTGGGGTGGCCTCTACCTGGGCTTCGTCTACGACGATGACTTGCGCGCGGCCATCGACGCGCCGGACCAACCGCTCAAGATCTACTACTGGGCCGGGCCCACCGCCTGCTGGACCCAGGACCAGGGCCAGGCGGTCGAGGTCTTCGAGGCCAGGCAAGGACGCCACTACGCGCAGTGGGAGTGGCCTTGCGGCCACCGCATCGTGGATACCACGGGCGGTCTCGGCTACACCTCGGCCATCCGGATCCGGGGCACGGCCGACGGTGAAGATTTCGATCGGATCGTCCTTGCCACGAATCCGAAGTACTTTCTGTGTCCCGACGACGGCAGCGACGACGTGTGTTGTGGCGGGCAGCCCCTCGATGGCGAGCCGGGGGTCTGCTCCTTCCCCCCCGGCGAACCGACGCGGGATCTTCGGGACATGTCCCTCGGCATCGTCCTGCTCACCGCGAGGACCAGGCAGCCATGGCGTTTCGACACGACAGACGGCGACCCGGCATCCCCCACGGCGTTGTCTCCGCTTCCACAACCTGCCTCGGTGCCTTTTCCGGGGGCAGGGCCCGCCTGTCATGCCATCGCCCCCCCGGAAGGTTACCTCGGCGGGTATGCGCCGCTCATCGTGGACCGCTATACACGGCCCGGAAGCAGGGAGGGAACCTTCGATCTCTACGTGTTGAGTTCCGTGTGGGAACCCGACGTCTACAACGTGAACGCCTTTCGCACCACGATCGAAGTCTTCGCGGACGCTCAAACCGTGAACCGACGCCGGAGCGAGTCGGGACCGCACGGTGCCGCACCCCAGGGGCGCAGGAGCGGAGGGAGATAGGGGGGCGGGGGGCGCCGGCCGCCCCCACGGCCGTATCTGGAGATCTGCCGTGCTCGGGGTTCGACGGCGAACGCCGATCGCACCTTCTCAGAGCGGGAGGATCTCCACGACCACGGCGGTGATGTTGTCCTTGCCGCCGTGGGCGTTGGCGAAGCGGATCGCCTCTTCGGCGGCAGCCTGCACGTCGAGGGAGAGCAGGTACGCCAGGTCGTCGGGTTTCGAGACGTAGCCGTGCAGCCCGTCCGAGCACAACAGGAGCTTGTCGCCCGGACGAAGATCCACGGTGGAGACGTCCACCTCCACGTAGTCCTTGTGCCCGACCGCTCGGGTGATAACGTGCTTCGATCGGGACGAAGACGCCTCCTCCGGCGTGATGAGACCGTGTTTGAGCTGGTAGTTGACGAGCGTGTGATCTTCCGTAACTTGCACGACCCGCCCGTCGCGGAACAGGTACACGCGCGAGTCGCCCACCTGCCCCACGACGCCCACGCCGTCGCCGACGACGAGTGCGGAGGTGGTCGTGCTCATGCCGCGGCGCTCGGGATCGAGTTCGCCCATCCCGTGCACCAGGTAGCAGGCGTTCTGGATCGCCTGCCGCATGGTCACCGTTACGCGCTGGACCGCATCGGGGGGAGGATCGGACTGTAGCGCCCGCAGCAGCGCCTCCTCACGTTTGAGCCACTCCCAGATGAGGTCGGCCGTCTCGCGGCTCGCCACCTCGCCCTTGGCCCGGCCGCCGACACCGTCGCAGACGACGAACACCCCGAGATCTTCGTCCGCGAGAAACGCGTCCTCGTTGTGCCGCCGGCGCAGGCCCACGTCCGAGAGGCCGAAGTGTCGCGTCTGCCGCTGCACGTGCCCGCATCGTAGCAGCCCGGCGCGAAGGCCCGAAGGGGATCGCGGCGCCTACGCCGGCATCGAGGGCCCGAGCGCCATGCCGTGGGCCGCCAGGAAGTCCAGGAAGGCGTCCGAGGGGGGGGCGGACACGGCCGGGGCCAACGGGCCCAGGTCCAGGGTGGCCGCGTGCAACATCAGGGTCAGGCCCGTCTCGTCGGGCGATCCGTACTTGACGTCGCCGACGATCGGCGTGCCGAGGAAGGCCAGGTGGACCCGCGCCTGGTGGCGGCGCCCCGTGGCGAGCGACAGCGCCAGCAGGAGGAATCGGCCGTCCTCGCTCGTCTCCACCCGTTCGATGCGCGTGGCCGCCGGGGGCCCCTTGAGGGTCACGGCGGCGCGGTCGCGCCGCGGCCCCCGCCCGATGGGGGCGCGGACCCAAATTGCGCGCCCGTCCTCGCTCGGTTCGACGAAGCCGGGGAGGGCCTCGGGCGGTGCCGGCGGCCATGCCGGCGGGGCGTGGCAGATCGCCAGGTACCGCTTGGCCACCCGTCCCCGCCCGAAGGCCTCGCGGGCGGCGG
>JALSIN010000421.1 GCA_026989935.1 Polyangiaceae bacterium
TCCTTCGGCTCAATCGTGGCCACAGGGCCAGCGAGGTGCAAGCGCGGCCGGAGCGTGTGGGGAGGTCCGTAACCGATCAGCCGCCGGTCCGGTCGCGAGGGGTCGGTGGAGGAGGGGCGACGGTCGGTTTTCCGGGGGTTGGGCGCCGGGGGGCGTCAGGTGGGGGCCGGGGCGGGGGCGGGGGCGGTCCAGTTCCAGGGCATCCGGTCGTCGGGGGTGATGCCGGGGGTTTGGGCGCGGACGAGGACGTCTGCGATGTACGCCCGAGGGTTGACGCCGTGGAGTTGGCAGGTGGACACCAGGGAGTGGACCACCGCAAAGTTCTGCGCGGCCTCGTCGTGGCCGGCGAACAGGAAGTTCTTGCGGCCCAGGGCGATGATCCGAAGCGCGTGCTCGGCGACGTTGTTGTCCAGCGGCCCCTTCGGGTCGTCGAGGAAGCGTCGCAGCGCTTGCTCCTGATGGAGCAGGTATCCGAGGGCACTGCCCAGCGGCCCCTTCGGCGGGTGCAGGTCTTGCTGTTTTCGCGCCCACGTCAGGCGTTCGTCCACCCGGGGGCGGCTTCGTGCCTGGCGCCTGGCCAGGTGCGCCGCGGTTCCCAGCACGTCGTCTTCGGCCGCCTGCTGCTCGACGCGATAGAGCGCGCGAATGTACGACAGCGCGTGTGTGGCCTCTTCCTCCGACGACGACAACGCCTCGAAGAACTTGCGCCGCACGTGGCCCCAGCAGCCGACCCGGACGCGCCCGTTTTCACGGGCCTCCTTGGACCCGCTGTAGCCGTTCACCATCAGCGTTCCGCTGCCCTCGCCGATGAGCGCCCGGGGCCCACGAGCCTGTGAACCGAGCCCGGGCCGAGCCAACGTGGTGAGGCGCCACGCCCGCAAGGCGCCAGGCCGCAGGAAGATGGGGGATCTTTCAAGGCCTGGCAACGCCGCGGGCGTGGATGGGGCGCCGCTTTGGCGAGGGGAGGGGGCGGTTCACAGGGGCTGTACCTCGCTCTTGGCCCGAGCATGCCGGTCGAGCTCGTGCTGCCGAGCCGGCTCGTCCTCCGGCATCGGCGCCCCTTCGAGCGTACGCTGCGGAACCTCGCGAAGCTCACGCTCCATGGGCGGGAGCTTCTCGGAGCGCACGCCGAACAGCAGGCGCTCGAGCTGCTCGATCCGTTGCAGCAGGTACACGATGACCTCCCGTGCCTCGACAGAAGCGTCCTTACAACACGCGTTCGATGTCGGCGGCGGTCACCCGCCCCTTCGATCACAGCCGCGCCCGTTTGTCGATCCCCTCTGTGGCGGGCGGCCGCCACAGCGCCGGGCGGTGGACGCGCTCGCGGTCGATCCCATCGAGCAACATCGCCAGGGCGGTGGCGTCGAGCTCGACGTGGCACTCGCCCCGTCGCGGGTGCCGAAACCGCCCGCGCTCGAGGCGCTCGTACCAGAGCACCAGGCCGCCGCGCTCGAAGGTCAGGATCTTTGCGCGGTCCCGGCGGCGCGAGATGAACACGAACAGGTCGCCCTCTCCGGCAGCGCGCACCAGTCCGAACAGGCCATCGTGGCCCTTGCGCATGTCGGTAGGCTCGGCAAGCAGCAGCGCCCTCGTATGCAGCGGCAGGCCGATCACGCCGACGCCTCGTCGGCCAAGGCGGCGGCCAGACGCGCCCCGAACGCGACCGGGTCCACCGGACCGACCACGACCTGCACCCGCCCGGACAGCTCGACGCGGACCTGGCCGGTTTCATGCGCCGCCGCGACCACCGGCCGCCGCACCACCTCGACGAAGGCGGGCTCTCCCGCGGCCGCCCGCGCCTCGGAGAGCCAGCGGTACAGCGTGGTCTGCCCCACCCCCTCCTGCGCGGCGAATGCCCGCACGCTCATCCCCGATGCGTGAAACCGCCGCACGACCGCACGGCGCTCGGCCCGACTTCGAATCTTTCCCATGCCCCCACCGCACAAGGTATCGCCGCCTGAACGGTTACCTTCAAGGGGCGTTGGCCTCGGGGAGCCCGAGGTGCTTGCGGACGTTCATGGCCTTCCAACGGAGCCCGGGGTGCTCCCGGAGGACCGCCTGCAGCCGCTCGTCGTCCGTGAGCAGCTCCGGTGCGATCTCGCCGTGCCCGTTCAGGCGTTCGAGGGACTCGTACTCCTGCGGCTCCATGGGGAGCACCGCGGAGAGCAGGTCCCTGGACTCCGACACGAGCCGTTTCGTCCACACCTCGGTTTCGTGCTTCGGCGGCGCGGTGTCCCGCCTGAGCACCGGAACCGGCATCCGCTCCACCTCGACAGGATCGGCGTGCACGTCGTCGAGACGCACCCGGCGCCAATCCCGTCGGTCGATGCCCCCGTACACCACGAAGCCGAGCCTCAAGCGCCGCCGGTCGAGTCCACCCCGTTCCAGCAGCTCCCGGATGTCGAACAGGTCGCGGCTCGCGGTCCGACCGAAGACCGCGGCGAGCTTCCCAGCGGCCAGCTCGTGCAGGTCGAGCACCGGAACGTTCGACGCCTCGAAGCCCGCCAGCGGACGAGAGGACATGCGCACCGTGGGCCACAGCGGGCGTCGAACCATGAAGTTGACGTCGAGCTGCAGCGTTCCGGACGCCCCCGAGACCGCGGTGTACGACAGGCGCCACGTGCCACCGGCGTGCTCCGATGGGACGCGCCGCACGCCCATACCCAGCCGCCCGCAGACCGCCCGGAGCGCTCGCTCCAGGCGAGGCCGCTCCTGCAGCATGGCGTCGCGGCTCGCACCCGCGACGTAGTTTACGTCGATGTCCACCGAGAGGCGAGGGACATCGAAGAGGAACAGGTTGAGTGCCGTGCCTCCCTTGAGCGCCAGGCGCGGCCCGAGGAACGGATGCGAGCGAAGCGCATCGAGGAGTTCGAGCAGGTGCAGCACCTTCTCCAGCACCTCGGGACGGAACCCACTGCGCGCCGCCTCGCGTCGAAGCTCGGCCTCGGTGAGCATCACGCCACCTCCGCCCAGTGCCGCTCGAGGATCCGTTCGGGAACCACCAGGTTCCACGCATGGAGCAGTCGGCCCGGCTCCCGGCTCGCGTCGAGGTAGCGCGGTTGCTTGGGAACGTGCTCGCGAAGGCGCTCCAGATGGCGCTCATCGACCATCAGCGTCTCGCGATGCTGTTCGAGGAAGAAGCCCATCCGCGCGACCGTGATCGCCCTTCCGAGCCTGAGCGCGTAGTCGACCACGGCATCGAGGTCGAAGAACTCCACCATCTCCAGTGAACGCCAGATCTCCTCCCAGCCTCCCGCGAGGTCGGGCCGGTCCATGACGTCTACGAGGGTTCGCTCTAGCGTGGTGACCCGGACGATGCCCCCGGCGTGGCGCTTGTCGAGCACGCCTGGGCCCCACTCGGGCAGATCGCGCAAGGAGGTGGGCACCTGGACGGGCACGAACGCCATCCCCCGGAAGCTCAGCGGCCTCGCGCTGCGCGCCGTCCGGTAGTGGAAGCGGTTCCACACGGAGTAGGCCTTGCCGTGGAACTGAAGCGCCGCGTGGTACGCCACGGCGGCATCCTCGGAGAGCTTCGTGGCCAGCAGATAGGGATCGACCGGCGCCTCGGCCGGCTCGACGCCGCGAGGCACCGTGGCGTAGAGGCCACGGCGGATGCGCACGAGGCGTCCCGAGGCCACGTGCCTGGCGAGCAGGTTCCGCGTGGTGTACGGGCTCACCCCCGCTGGCGCACGGGCCGCGGCGAACTCCGCCCCGGTGAAGACCGGGTGGGTCTCGAAGAAGTCGGCCGAACGCATCGCTTGCTCCTCCGCGCAGAAAGTACCACTGATAGTAGTGTTTTCGGCAACCGATGGCAAGCCATATGGCTGGCGATCCGCGAAACAACCACAAACTGTGGTTCTTCCTGCATTCGGGCGCAAGCGTCGGCGTCGCCTACTGCACCAGTTCGAGGTCGTCGAGGGCTTCGTGGAACTCGTCGAACGCCACCTGCCGCTCGGCTCCGTGAATACGCTCCAGCGTCGCCTCGATGGAGAGCCACCACGTATCCATCGCCGCCACCTGCTCTTCGTCCAAACCCTCGTAAAAACGGACCGGGACATCGTGGCTTCGACGATCCCCAACATGCAACACCCGCCGCCGCGCGACACCACACACCACCGTCGCGTACGCATGCCGTGAACCGCCCCGGGCGAGAAACCGTAAGGCCCCCCCGGGGACAGCTTGCGGGCGAAAGGGTGACCGTGCGCAAAAAACCTCGTACCGTACGGACAATGCCAGGTTCACTCCCATGGAAATCACTTGTGTGCGTCGCGCTCGTGCCATTGCTTGCCTGCGGGGAGCAGGTGGCGGCGATCAAGGCCGCGGCCGAACTCGCGGAGAAGGCGGCCGAGCAGGCCGAGAAGGCCGAAGAGGCCGAGAAGGCTTCGGAGGACGGGCGCTCGGAGGCGGGGGCGGCGGCGCCCTCGAAGGACGCGGCGGAGGCCATGGCGCGGCTCGGGATGACCGCCGACGGCCGGTTCAAAGGGCCCATTGCGCACTGGCGTCAGCTCATCGGCTTCTTGCCCGACCGCGTGGGGGGCTTCGAAGCGAAGGGAGAAGCGAAGGGGGAGACCACGCGCATGGGGGAGATGGCCCGCGGGGCCGCGTTCACCGAGGTGCGGCGAAGCTACGCCCGCGGCAAGGAGCGTGTGAAGATCACCATCGCGGACGCCTCGTTCAACCCCGCGTTGCGGGCCGTGTTCGAACTCGGGGTCGGGATGGACCATGACTCCTCCGAGGGCTACGACAAGGGGACCACCCTGGGCGGATTCCCCGCCCGGGTGGAGTGGAAGGCGTCGAGCAAGCACAGCAAGGCGACCGCCCTCGTCAAGGGGCGGTACGTCGTCAGTGTGCGAGTGCGAAACGCCGAGAGCGCCGACGCCGCGGCCAAGCTGCTCACGTCGCTGGATCTCGCGGGCCTCGCCGCCGTCGAGCCCAAGGAGAACCCGTGATGGACGCCGTCGGCATCGGTATCCGAGCACTGCTCGCGTGCGCCCTGATCGCCGCGTCGGGGTGTGAGCCCAAGGCGGGCGGCGGCGCCTCGGGGACCGGGACGGGCGGCGGCGCCTCGGGGACCGGGACGGGCGGCGGCGCCTCGGGATCCGGGACGGACGGCGCCTCGGGGACCGGGACGGACGGCGCCTCGGGGACCGGGAGAACCTCCAGCGGTGGGGGCACCGGGTCCTCCTCCTCCGCCGGGACCGGGGGCGCGTGTCCGGAAGCGGGGGTCGTGGCCATTTCCTCCCCCACGATCGTCGTGGGGAAGGAAACCTTGGATTGTACCGTGGTCTCGGTCGGAACCCTGGAAGACGAAACGGTCGTGACGATGCAGTGTGATGGCTTCCCGGATCCCGTGGACGTAAGCTGGCGTTCGACCGATCATGTGACGCCCGATCTCCAGGCGCAGGCATCCGTGCGCCTGACCGTGATCATCGACGACCCCCAGGCGCCGCAGAACCTGTGGTTCGCCCTACACGACCTGAGCGGCCCGTCCGAGCGCCTCGTCGCGGCCGGTGTCTCCGGCATGACCCTCGACCCCCCGAACCGCACGCTCGCCGACCTGTTGGGGGAGGCCGACGTAGGCGTCACCGGGATGGTGTGTCCACCCACGGCGGATGCGTGCCTCGATGGTCTGGCACAGGCGCTCGAACTGCGTGTCGCGGGCGGGGATTCGGTCACGGTGCCGACACCGGGCATCGGCGCGGCGGGGACGTCGCCGCGGTTTCGGCTGGTGGTGGCCCAGGCGGTCACATGGGAGACGTTGGATTGCGTCGATGTGCCGCCGGCGTACTACCAACTGGTGGTCGAACGGATCCCGGGCACCTGAGCGCTCGTACATCGACCCCGGAACGAGCCAGGGTGCTCCGCCGCCGCGCCGGCCCAGTGGCCGGCTGCGGGCACACGCGGGGGCCTGACCGCGCAACACGATGGGCGCCGCTGCACGACCTTCGGGTGTGGCACGGTGCGCGTGTGGCGCTGCACGACCTTCGGGCGTGGTCTGTGGCGCTGCACGACCTTCGGGCGTGGCACGGTGCCGGTTGTCTGGCTCGGGTCCTCCCGCGCGGCAAGCGGGCCCGTGGGCGCGCGGCGCGGCCTTGACAGGGGGCGCTCCGCCCCGGAAGGTCGCGGGCCCATGGGACGCCGCGTAGCTTCCGCCGCAACGGATCTCGACCGGTTCGACCTGTACGAACGGGCGGTGCAGGACCCGGCTCGGGACGTGCGCGTGCTTCGGCGGTGGTTTCGGCGGTTGCAGGGCCGGCCGGCGCGGGACCTGCGGGAGGACTTTTGCGGTACTGCGGCCCTGTGCGCCGCCTGGGTGCGGGCGGTGCCGGATGGGACCGCCGAGGGGATCGATCTGTGCCCGCAGGCGCTCGCGGCCGGCCGCGCGCGGCACCGCAGCGCCCTGCCCCCGGCGGCCCGGGCCCGCATCCGGCTGCGACGCGGGGACGTGCGCCGGGTGCGGCGCGGCCCCGTGGATCTTACGTGCGCCCTCAACTTCAGCTACTGCGCGTTGCACGAGCGGCGGGACCTGTTGGCCTACGTGCGCCGGGTCCGCCGCGGCCTGCGTCCCGGCGGGCTGTTCGTGCTGGACGTGCTGGGCGGCCCCGATGCCATGCGCGAGGGGGTCGAGCGCTACGACCACGGGACGTTCGCACACGAGTGGGAGATCGAGCGCTTTTGTGCGCTGACCCACCGGATGCGCGCGGCGATCCACTTCGAGCTCGCGGGGGGCCGGCGGCTGCACCGGGCGTTCACGTACGACTGGCGCCTGTGGACGGTCCCGGAGCTGTGCGACGTGCTGCACGAGGCCGGGTTCGCACGCGTCCACCGGCTGTGGGAGCGCACCGGCCGGGACGGCGCGTTCAACGGGGTGCTCTACGAGCCCAAGGGTCCCGTGCCGAACGAGGATCTTTGGTGGACCTACCTGCTGGCCGAGCGCCCGTGAGCCGCGCCCGCCCGTCGCCGGGCCGGCGAACCGCCGGCGCCCGACGGCGTCGAGAGGGCCCGAGGATGCCTGCGGCCGGGTTCCGTGCAGGCGCGGGGCCCGACCGACGCAGGGGCGCTGCGCGCCCGCCGTCGCTGCGGCCGGACCGGTCGATCCGACCGGCGGCGCGCCCCCACCTTCGCCTGGCCCGCAGGGCCGCCGCCCGGCTCCAAGGACGGAACGCAGGTGGCGTCCCCCGCCCGACGAACCTCGCGCGCCCGGCGGCGTCTGGCACCCCGGCGCGGTGACGTCGCAAGAGGGCACGCACCATCCCGGTGGCAGGGCGCAGCCCGGGCGGCGACGCCGCGCGGCGCACGAAAGCCCCGGGGCGCCGCGACCGGTCGGACCGAGCGGGGTCCGGGGGTCGGTCGCCGCGCGGGTCGAGGTCTCCCGGCACGTCGTGCGCCCACGAGGAACCACCTTGGGTGGCGAAGGACGCGCGCAGGCGGTCAGATGTAGACAGATGTAGGTGTCTGTCCGCGGCAACGAGCGGTTGACCCTCGCGTGGGCCCGATGGTAGTCAAAGTCCCGATGGTGGCAACGAAGCGCAGCATGGGCGCGGCCGGCTCGGCTCGTTCCTTGCTTCGGTCCTCGTTTTCTTGCTCGGGGGCTATGAGCGGGGCGGTGTAGGCGCCAGCGGCGGCGACGGCGGTCGTAGCCGGGACGGGCTCGGTCGCACTCGGGACATTTCAGGGGCTGGTCTCCCGAGTATTCGACGATGACCTCGACGGAGAAGGGCCTCGTGTCCAAGTGGACGGACGTGACCTCCCAGGGAGCGGTCAGGCCCAGGATCTTCGCGTAGCGCTGGCGGTCGCGTATTACGGAAGGATAGACGACCACCGGAGGCAATCGACTCCCCTACCCACACAAGACCTGGAAGCGCCAAAGAAATCAGGCTCATGCTTGACCGTGGCGAGGCGTCGAGTTGGCCTTACGAGTCGGTGCTGGATTTGATACCGGGGCAAAGGGCAACAAAGAGAAACGAGACGCAACGCAGCCCTCCCCCCCTTCCTTGGATCATGGCAAGAGCTGTTGTAGGTTCCGGGTTTCTTGGATGTCTCCAGGTTGGAGTAACAGCAGCATGTGTTGACAGCGCCCAAACGGAAACCGCCTCAACCTTCGAGGATCGTGATACCGAGCCTGTGTCCAAGCGTCCAGTGTATTCGGGCCATGAGACAGGCGCGGTTGGCCTGGAGCTTGGCTTGGATACCTGCTACCACGAAATGGACGCGGCCGTCCACGACCTCAACTTGCCCGCCTGTCTCGAGGGCAGCCGGTTCGACGCATATGGAGCCCACAATGGTATCGACAACAACCCTTAGTTTCGCGAGTGCAGGCCTCTTGTTGCTGTTCACGCTTGCGGGCTGCGAGCCGCGCGACGAGCGCGCCGGTCGCACGGGCGGGGGAGGCACGACGGGTACCACCTCGGGTACCACGGCAGGGGCGGGTACGTCCGGTACGGGGGCTTCTGGATCGGGTACGACCAGCCAGGGGTCCCTGTGCGACGGGCCGGACATCGGTCTCGTGGCGGCCATGTGCGAGGCCGCCACCGACCAGGCGGGCTGCATGGCTGCGCACGAGGCGTTGCCCTGCGGGATCTGCAACTGGGACGTGTGGGTGCCCGCGACGATCGACGCGCAGGGCGTGTGCAGCTTCGGGGAGCCCAGCGGCCAGTGCGTGTTCGAGTACAGCCCCGACGGGTGCTCCGAGGCGTTCAACGAGTGCAGGCCGGGCCAGGCCATGTACCGCGAGAAGGACGGCGTCGTCGAATTGCTCGTAAGCCCCACGCGCTGTGTCTACATCGGCACCGGGTTGTGTGGGGTCAAGTCCGACGGCACGGTGACCGAGGGCAGCGCGCCCGAGTGCGCCTGCATCTGCGACGAGAGCTACCCCGGATAGCGCTGCTTCCGGCGGAGCGCCCCTCCCGTCCCGGTGGTTCCGTAGCCGCACGGTGATGCCGGGCACCGTGGCGCGGTCGGTGTCGGGCTGGGGATCGGATCACGGCGCTCGTGGGTCGGCGCGGCTGGATCGGGCCGTGGGGTGCCCGGGACGGCACCCGTAGGGGGTGGCGCAGCGCCGGGGCACCGCGTGGCGGGTGCCGGCGCATTCCATGATGGTGTCGAAGGTGACGAATGGGCCCGTGGCCGGGTGCACGGGCGAAGCCGGCACGCGGTTCATCCGGTGTGGGGGATGTAGGTGTCTGTCGTATGGTACGCACCGCTTGCTCGTCCCAGGCGCCGATGGTAGGAACGAACGTCATGGTGGCGAGAAAGCGAAACGTCGGTTTGGTCGGCTCGGCCCGTTCCTTTATTGTCGGCTCCTGCTCGGGAGTCGTGAGTCCGAGGATGTAGGAAAGGAGTGGGGGCGATGGCGGGGAGAGGACGGTCGGGGTGCCCCCGGGGGAGCGGTCGGCGGCGGGGGCGTAGCGTTGGGGGCGG
>JALSIN010000422.1 GCA_026989935.1 Polyangiaceae bacterium
CGAACTCATCCGCGGCGTGGCGGCCACCGGGGGGATCGTGATGGTCAACTTCGGGTCCTCGTTCCTGGACGACGAGGTCCGAAAGGCTCGCGAGAAGCGCTGGGAGGCCATCGAGGCCCTGCTGGCGGAGCGCGGCCTTTCGTTCGGAGAGCCCGAGGCCAAGAAGATCGCCGACGCCTACGACCGCGAGCACCCCGGCCCGCGCACGACCGTCGAGCGCGTGGCGGACCACATCGACCACATCGTCTCCCTCGTGGGGGTCGAGCACGTGGGGTTCGGCTCGGACTTCGACGGCGTGGGCGACTCCCTGCCCGAGGGACTGCGCGACGTGTCCGCCTACCCGAACCTCCTGCGGGTGCTGCTCGAGCGCGGCTACACCGAGCCCGAGATCGAGGCCATCTGCGGCAAGAACCTCCTGCGGGTGCTTCGGGCCGTCGAGGCCCATGCGCGCCGGTCCGCCGCCGGATGACGACCACGAGCGCGGAGAGCCCCCGGCTCATCCCGGCGGCTTTGGTTTGCAGACGCCGCCGCCTTCGATCTGGGCGTTCGTGCGATAGGTGTTCAGGAACTGCCAGGAGGGCTGCTCGAACTGCGGGATCGTGCCGTCCTCGCGCACGTTCGTGACGTGGTACGTGTGCTGGTTCCAGATCCGCCGCGCCTGGATCCAGCGATCCTCCACGTCCCGGATCACCTGCACGGTGGGGCTCGCGGGGTTGCCCAGGTACGAGTTCGAGACCACCACGATCTCGGCCGAGCCGTCGTTGTCCACGTCGGCGACGACCGGGTACTCGGACAGCGTGCCGGAGGTCCGCGGGATCTGGAGCAGCGGGGCGCCCGCCTCGTCGAAGACGTACATGAACTGCTCGTCGGCGTACATGGCTTCGGCCAGACCATCCCCCAGGAAGTCGAAGGCCGTCCCGGCCGCGATCCCGCTCAGATCCGAGATCGGCGCATTCCAGACGATCGCGGCGTCCGGCTCGTACACGGTGTAGTTGTTGGCAGAACTGACCGCGAACTCCGACACGCCGTCCCCGTCGAAGTCGTGGATCGTGGCCGGTCGAACCCAGGTGGTGAAGGCCACCGGATCGCCGGTCGGGCGCAGATTCTGGAAGATCACCGTGCCGTCGTGCTCGAGCATCGAAAGACCGTTCATGTTCGCCAACAGGATCTCGGGTTCGGGGTCGGCGTCGAAGTTTGCGACCTGCGGGTAGCCCGGCACCAGGTTCGTCTGAAACAGGGCGGCCCCGTCGTGGTGGAACGCCGCGTGCCCCAGCACCAACTCCTGGTCGCCGTCCCCGTCGAGATCGGCCACGGCCGTGGCCGACCACGGCCCCGACTGCGCTCCCGCAGTGAAGACCAGGTTGCCTTGATGGTCCGCCACCCAGTTGGCGGAGACGATCTCCACGTCCCCGTCGTTGTCCATGTCCGCCAACGCGATGGCCGACGAATAGATGTCCGCGTTCCCGCCGCCCCACAGGGCTCCCGCGATCTGCCACTTCAAGGTTCCGTCGTGCTCGAAGGCGACGAGCCCTCCTCCCACCGTGCCCGTGACGATCTCCATCACGCCGTCGCCGTCGATGTCGCCGATGGCGGGCGTGACCGTATGATCCACCGGGTCGGGGATCTGGAAGTGCACCGCCCCGGTCGCCCCGTCGAGCACGTAGAGGTGGCCCTCGACGCCGGGCTGCCCCGAGGAGGTCGAGGCGACGACCACGATGTCGGGCACGTCGCACAGATCGATCTCGCCGTTGTCGTCGTCGTCCGTGAGGTTCCCCACCAGCGGCGCGACGATGGAGTAGGGTTCGGACGGGCCCGTCCACGTCCACTGGATGTCGGGTTCGAAGGCGTCGGGGGGCGCGACCTCGTCGCAGTTTCCGGGCGCGTCCATCTCGTCGTTGACCTTGCAGGCATCGACGGGGCCCGTCGTCGTGCCGCCGCCGGTCGTCGCCACCCCCACGTCGAACTTGACTCCCGTGGTGCTCGCGCCGGTCGTCGTGCCCATCCCACCGCCCGTGGTCACGCCCGTGTCGCCACCGCCCGACGCGGTTCCGGTGCCCGCCGACACGGAGGTCATCCCCGCGGAGGTCGCGCCCGTCCCACCAGGTCGGCCCGCAGTGCCCCCCCCACCACAGTGGACAGCCGCGAGAAGGCCGAAAAGGATGGTTCCCCGAAGAATCCGCATGGGGACGAGAGTACCATCCCCATGCAGCGCTGCATGGTGCACGGCTACGCACACTCGACGTCGGGCGACGGGCCCCACTTCGAGATAAAATGGAGACCGACCACCAGGGAACCCGTATGGGCCCTGCGGGTACGTATCCGCGTATGATCTCCAAGATCCTCCCAGCCCCCAACCGCACGCTCCCCCTCCTGGCCCTGCTCGCGGGCTGTGCTGGCGACACCGCCGGGCGCACGAACGCCGGCGGGGGCATCGTCACGGCAACCGGCGGCGATCCGACGGGCACCTCGGCGGGCGGCACCAACGGTTCCATGACGTCCACGGGCGGCGACGCGGATACGACCGCGACGACGAGCGCTTCGACCTCCACCAGCGGGGGCGCCCCCGGCGACAGCGGCGGCGGTCTCAAGTTCGACCTGCCCAACGCCCCGGACGCGCCACCGTTTGGCGAGCCCTGCACGAAGGTGGACCTTCTTTTCATCGTGGACGACTCGGGCAGTATGGAGGAGCAGCAGGTCAACCTGACGAACAGCTTCCCCGGTTTCATCTCGGAGATCCAGACGACCCTGGACTCCGTGGAGTCCTATCACGTCGGCGTCATCACGACGGACGCCTACGCCTGGAACGAACCCGGTTGCCAGGCGATCGGCGACCTGGTCACACGCACCGGCGGCATGGCCTCCTCGAATCAAACATGCACGCCCTTTGCGGATGGCTTTCGTTTCATGACGGAGAACGACGATCTCGCGACCACCTTCGCCTGCGCGGCCAAGCCCGGGATCGAAGGCAGCGACGCCGAGCGCCCCATGGACGCCATCCGCGAGGCCCTGTCCCCGGCCAAGAACGGCCCGGGAGCGTGCAACGAGGGGTTCCTCCGCCCGGACGCCCTCCTGGTGCTCGTTCTGATCACGGACGAGGAGGACGACTTTACCTTCCCGGAGTTCAACGGGTCCTCCGGCGACCCCAACCAGTGGTTTTCCGACATCGTGGCTCTCAAGGACGGCGTGGAGACGAACGTCGTCGTACTGTCGATCGTCGGCCATCCCCCGCCGAACGCCTGTCCCTTCGGCATCGTGGAGGTGGCCAACCGCATCATCACCTGGACCGAGAAATTCACCTACGGCTTCATCGGCGACGTGTGCGCCCCGGACTATGCCCCCGTCTTCATGGACGCCCTGTCCGTGGTGAACACCGCCTGCAACACGTTTACGCCGCCGGGCTGATCCCCCCCGGCCCCGACCACGCCGGGGCCCCACGGGGAACGACCGGTCACGGCAGGGGGCGGCTGTCGGGCGCGGGGCCGTGTCGGGGAGGCTCGTAGACGCGCTCGATGTAGGCGAGGTTGGCGTCCGCGCGCGGATGGGGCGAAACCATGCCCAGGGAGGCCAGGAGCACGGTCCCAAGGGCGACGCCGGCGGCGACGGCGAGCAGGACACCGCGACCGTCCGGGGCCGGCGGCAGGGCGAGGGCGCGCAGGAAAGCGGCGCCGCCGCGGGCGGGCGGCGGGGCCACCGCGGCGGCGGGCGGCCGCGAGGGCGCGGCGCGGCGGCCGAAGAACCGCGACGGCGGCGGCGCGGGGTCGGGCCAGGCCAGCGCGGGCAGGAGATCGAACAGCCCCACGACGAGCACCGCGGCGAGGACGACCGAGGGGCCCTCCGGCAATCCGTACGGCGCGAACCCACCCCGCCAAAGGGGCACGAGCACCTCGAACACGGGCTGGCGCACGGCCGCGGGGTCGAAGTGGGGCCACAGACCGGCGGCCAGGGCATTGACGATCCAGCTATAGACGAAGATGGCCGCCAGCAGGACCGCGGCGGACCGGCGGGTTCGGGCCCACGCGAGCGCACGGGCAAGCCCCAGGGCGAGTCCCGGGAAGGCGACGACCATGTACCGCGGCCCCACGCGCCAGCCGCCGTCGAAGACCAGGCCCGAGACCACCAGCCCGTACACGACCACGAGGCCCAGGTGGATCCGGGCCTCCTCGCGCAGGGGGCCGGGCCGAAGCGCCAGCGCCGCGAGCCCGACCACGGCGGGGACGACCGCCGGCGCCCAGGCCAACAGACCGAAGCCCGGGGCAAGGATCTGGCGCCAGAACCCTGCGGCGGTCGGCCGCGAAAGCCCCACGAACCCCACGGCGTGCTTGGCGGCAAAGGCCGGTGTCGTCACGGCGTGGTAGCCGGTCGCAAGCGGCGATCCGAACGCGACGTGGTGGTACCCGGCAAGGGCCGCCATGGGCACCGCGGCCCCCAGCACCGCCGCGGCGGTCACGAAGTACGCGCGCGTGCGCAGGCTCGAAAGCAGCACGATCCCGATGGGCACCGCCGCGAAGACGGCGCCGTAGTCGGCCACCACGGAAAGCCCCGCCACGAACCCGCCGGTGAGCGCCCGCGCCGGCCGTGCCTCGGCCAGCGCTCGGGCACACAGGGAGATCCCGAGGAACAGAAGGACCGCCGCGAGGGCGTGGCCGTAGGCGAGCCGTCCGTACGAGAAAAGGGGCGTGCCGAACACGACCGCCCACAGGGCCGCGCGCGCCCGCGCCGGGAAGACGCCGGCCGACCGCAGTCGGCGATGGGCCGCGAAGACGAACAGGGCGACCGGGAGCATCGCCGCCGCGAGCCGCACCAGGAAGGTCGCCTGGCGCAGGGTCTTCGGGGGCGCCCCCACGGCCCGCGCCGCTGCGACAGCGGCGGCCCCGACGGCGGACACCCCGGGCGGCTTGTTGGGATACAGGCGCCCGTCGGGTCCACGCGCCAGGTCGGGCCCGAGGTCGAAGCCCGCGCCTACGAAGCGGCCCAGGTCGAGCCGCCCCTCGGTCGCCATCGACACGGCCTGCGCCACGCGCGGCAGTTCGTTGGCGTTGCGTACCGCCTCGAAGTACGGAAAGCACGCAAGCAGCAGTCCGAGCACCGCGGCGGCGAAGGCGAACGATCCCACGCCCCCCGTCGTGCGCCGTGTCCTCGTCTCAGGGGCGAACGCTGCCACCGCATGCAGGGTACCCGCCGCACGCCCCTGCGTGCATGGACGCCCCCCCCGCCGCGGTACGCCGGATGGCGCCGGCACGAGGCGAGTCGTTCGGGGGGCGCCACGCTCTGGACCGGCCGACCCATCCGCCACACCGTCGCGGCCCGCCTGAGCCGTTTGGAGGGCGCCACGGTCCGGACCGGCCGAACGGGGTCCCGGCCCCACCACCGGGCCGGCACGGACGGACGCCCCGCAACACCTGCGGGCACGCACCAAGCCCCCTTCGGACGGTGGGCTGCACCTCGGTCTCCTCGCCCGCCCCAAGCGCCACCCGCACCACACCGGCGTCCCCGGGACCGAAACGACCCCCGGGGCGCGGACCGGGCGGGGCTACTCGTCGCCCTTCTGCAGGGCCCGCTCGCCGCGCATCCTGGCCTTGAGGGCCTCGAGTTCGTCGTCGAGCCCACGGTCGCGTTCGAGGTCCGCGAACTTCGCGTCCACCGCGGCGGCCTCGCGCGCCTCCTCCGACAGCTCGGCGGCGACCTCCTGCATGGCCTCCATCTCCGAGATCTTCGACTCGATGGCCGACAACCGCGAAAGCGGATCGTCGCCGCCGGTGCCGCCGGACGAGAGGCCGGCCTTCTGGGCGCGCGCCTGCGCCATGAGCGTCCCCCGACGCAGGTCGAGGGTCTTCCAGCGGCGCTTGGCAGCGTCGATCTCAGACTTCATGCGCTCGACGAGGGCCCGCTGCTCGGCCAGCGCCTCCTCGGTCGCCCGCAGCCGTTCGGCCACGTCCTGCTTGTTGCGCAGGGCCGCCCGGGCGAGTTCTTCGTCGCCCGCCGCGACGGCCCGCTCGGCCCGCTGCTGCCAGCCGTCCACCTCGCCTCGCAGCTCCTCGACCTTGCGCTCCATCACCTTGCGCTCGACCAGCGCCGTCTTGAGATCCTTCTCGGCCTTCTGGATCTCCGCACGCAGGTCGTCGATCGCCAGCGCGATCTCGCTGCCCGGGTCCCGCACGGCGTCCACGGCATCGGAGGCGGCACCGGAGATCACCCGGCGCAGGCGGGAAAAGAAGCCTTCTTTCTTGGCCATGACGTCCTTCTTCGGTCGGGTCCTTCGCGAGGATAGCGCACCGTCCGATCGACGCACGCCCGCTGCTACGCTCGCCCCGTGACCGACCTGCTGCCCGGCCTCGAAGGCCACGAGGCCGCGCGAAGGCGCCTGGCGACCGCCCTGGACCGCGGCCGGTTGCCCCACGCGCTCGCCTTCGTCGGCCCGACCGGGGTGGGCAAGGCCCTCGCCGCACGGGCGCTCGCCCGGGCCCTTCACTGCCCCGAGCGCCCCGGGCGCGGCTGCGGCGCGTGCCGGGCGTGCCGCCGGATCGACGCCGGCCACCACGCCGGCGTGGAGTGGCTCACCCCGGAAGACGGCGCGCGATCGATCCCGGTCGAGACCACCCGACGCGTGCGCAACCGGGCCCTGCGCGCCCCCCTGGAGGGCCCCGCCCACGTGGTGATCGTGGACCCGGCCGAGGCCCTGACCCTGCAATCGGCCAACGCCCTGCTCAAAGTCCTCGAAGAGCCGCCGCCGGGCGTCCACTTCATCCTGACCTGCACCTCACTGCGCGGGCTGCTGCCCACGATCGCCAGCCGATGCGTGCCGATCCGCTTCGGCGCGCTCCCGGCGGACCTCGTGGCGGCGATCCTCGACACCCAGATCCCCGACCTCGACCCGAAAACACGCGCGGCCGCCCTCGGGCTGTGCGCCGGCCGGCCCGGTGAGGCGATCCGACGGGCGCGCGACCCGGCCGTCGCCGCCCAGGTCGCCCTGTTCGAGGCCGCCGCCCGGGCGTCGGCACAGGGCCCCGCGGCCGTCTTCTCGGGGGACGGGGGCGAGGTCTGGCAGGCGCTGTCCGAGGCGGCGAAGGCCACGAAGCTCAAAGGTGCGGCCGGCGAGCGGGCGGCCGCGCTCGGACTGGTGGATCTGTGGGTGCTCGACGTGCGGCGGCGCTGCACGGGCGAGGGGCCGCTTTCGGCCGGGAACGCCCGCCGGGCGGCCGCCGCCCTGGCGGTCCTCATGGACGCCCGCGCCGCCCTCGACGCCAACGCTCAAGTGCGGCTCGCCGTCGAAGACCTGCTCCTGCGCATGCACGAGGCGGCCGGGTGCGACGCAGCCTGACGTTCGAGGCCGCCTTGCGCGATCTCGCGGCCGAGCGCCCCGAGGCCCGCGCCCTCGCCCTGCGGCTGCTGCCGAGCGCCTACCTGGAACGGCTCGGCCTTGCGCCGCCCGTGGCGCACGCCGCCGCCTTGCACCCCGACGGCGCCCGCGCCGTGACGGCCTTGCACGCCGCGTACGCGCGCGAGCCCATCGCCGAGCTGCGCGGGATCGCCCTGTGGGCGCTGGCGATGCTCGGTGATCCCGGACTCGTCGCCCTGGCGGAGCGGGCGCTGTCGTCGGAAGAAGATCCGGTCCTGCACGAAAGCGCCGTCCAGGCCCTCGGGATCCTGGGCATGGTGCTCGAACCTTCCGGCGAGACGGCCCCCTCGGTCGAGGGATCCCTGACCCGCGCCGTGGAGGACCCGCGCCCCCACGTGCGGGCGGCCGCCTGCAACGCCCTGGTCCACGCCGGCTTCCCGGCGGCGGAGGCCGCGATCGTCGCCGCCTTCGACCGCGAGCCCGACGACGACGTGCGCGAGGCGATGGTCGAGGCCCTCGCGGCGCTCGCCCCACCCGGCGACGCCGCGTGCCGGATCCTCGCCAAGGCCGTCCTCACCCCCGCGTATCCCCCGGACACCCGGCTCGCGGCCGCACGGGGCCTGGCGGCCGCCCGGCGCACGGACGGCGCACGTCTCCTCGTCGAGGCGCTCGCGCGGCCCTTCCAGCGCGACGACGCCATGGAGGCCCTGGCCGTCCTCGCGCCCCGTCTTCCGCCCGCGCTGCGGGCTCGCGCCGCCGCACGCGCGCGCAGGATCGCCCGCGGCCTGTTCGTCCCGGCGACCACCCGCGTGCGCGCCGCCTACCTCCTCGCCCGGATCGAACCGGAGGCCGGGCTGCACCTGCTCGCACGGCTTTCCCGCAGGCGCAGCCGGGCGGTGCAGGAGGCCGTCGCCGACGCCCGCGCCGCCCTGGCGCGGCTGGCCCGTGAAGACGGCGCCCCGACCGCAACGTGATCGTGCCCGACGCGCACCACGGCACGGCCGCTACGCCCCGACCGACCCGTGCCCGACCCGGGCGGTGTGAACAGGCACGATGGTGACCCAGGCCCCGAGCCCCACGACGCGACCGCCCCGTAGGCCCGGCCCCTCGCCCGCGGGCGGATCGCGGCGGGCCAGCCCGCCGGTGTCGGTGGTCCGCGCCCGTCCCCTCGGCCGCGGGCGGGCCACCGCCGGCACGCCGACGACCACCGCACTCGGGCCCGGCGCATCGAACGGGCCCGGCGCGACACACGCGATCCGCCACCCCGACCGGCCGCCGATCCCCCGCGGCGACGCCCGCACCCCGAGCGCCGCCACGGGGCCGACCCACCGATCCTACGGGCGGACCTTCGCCACCCAGATGTCGTAGTCGTTGCCGTTCACCTTCTGGCCGCAGACGAACAGGCTGCCGTCGTCTCCTTCGACGATGCCGTAGGCCCGATCGACGAGGGATTGGCCGCCGTCGTACCGCTGGGTCCACGCCTCGGTATCCGAGGCCGTGCGCCGCTGCAGCAGGATGTCGGTGGACGTCGCGGCCTGCCATTCTCCACCGGCCAGCACGTAGTCGTCGCCCGCGAGAACGGCAACGGCCCGGCCCACGTCGTCGCTGCCGCCGGCCCCCGCGTACGTGTACGTCGTGACCTCGGTGCCGTCCACCACGTCGTACTTGCCGACCCACACGTCCTGCGCCCCGCCGGCCCCCCAGACGGTGCCCACCACGACGGCCCGACCGGCGCCTTCGATCCGCACCGCCCGCGCCGAGTCCGTACTCATCTCGTTGTCCACCTGCGTCCACCAGATCGTCGTCCCGTCCGGCCCGTACCGGCGCACGAAGATGTTGGACGACTGCCCCGTGGTCCGCAGTTCGCCCACGACGATCATGTTCGTGCCGAAGGTGGCGATGTCGTGCAGGTAATCGGCCTGGTTCGCGTCTCCGTTGATCGTGCGACGCCACGTCTCGTTGCCGTTGCCGTCGTACTTGATCACCAGGCCGTTGGCGCTCTGCCCGGCTTCCCAGGTGTCCCCCACGACGATCGGCGCGCC
>JALSIN010000423.1 GCA_026989935.1 Polyangiaceae bacterium
CGAGGGTCTTCGCCACCACGCGACGCACCTTGCCGGGTGGGTGGCGCCGCGCGAAGGCGGTTGCGTCCCGCTCGAAGAACGCGAGGCACACCACGTCCTCGATCGCCTGCGCGGAGGGATCGCCCGTGGGCACGCGCCTCGCCACGAGGTCGCAGGCGTGCCCCGCCACGGCCGGATCGACCCCCGCTTCGGCGAGCACCGCGGCCAGACATCGCGCCTGGTGCTCGGCCGCCGCCGCGCGATAGGCCAGGTACCCGGCCCGTCCCGGGGCAAAGCGGTCCCGCGGCACCTCGTGGCGACGAAGGTGCGCCGCCGCGGCTGCCAGCGCCAGCGCGGGCTCGGGGGACGGGACCAGCCGCCCCAGCCACCGCTGGACCGCCGCATGGTACGCTTCGCTGACCGTCCGGTCGCCGTCCCCCGCCACGATCCGAGGATCCCGCGCATGCTCGCGCCAGATCGCGCTGAGCGCCTCCGCGACGGCCGGGTCCGGCATACGAACGCTAGGGCTCTTCCTCGCCGCGAGCGCGCAGCGACGCGTAGTCACGCCCCGGCTCGGGCTCCGTCGCCACGGGGCCGCCGGAGCGCACCCACCCCGGATCCTCGCCGCTGCCCGCAAAGCCGCCTGCATAGTCGAACAGGTCGTGGAACCCGGCGGCGTGGAGGATCGCGGCCGCCTGGGCCGAACGACCGCCGGAGCGACAGGTCAGCACCAGCCGCGCGTCCTTGGGGAAGGCCGCCGTGACCTCGCGCGCAAAGTCCGGGTTCGGCACCATGCCGAAGGCGCCCCGGTGGGCATAGGGGATGTTGTAGGCGCCCCGCGGGTGGCCCTGCTGAAACTCCTCGACGGACCGGACGTCGAGCACGATCGTTTCGGGATCTCGGAGAAGCTCCACGAGGCGTGCGTAACCGATACGCTCGATGGGCACGGGTGTACGAATACCCGCCGTCGCCTTTGGCCGCAACCCGCGCCCCCCTTGGAGCGGGTCCATCCAGGAGACCGGACGGCACGGCGACCCGCCGGCCTGCGCGGCCGTGGTAGGCTTCGGCCCCGAAAGGTTCCCCCCGATGCTCGCCTCCGCGCTCTCCCGCCGCCTTCGCCCGCTCGCCACCTGCCTCGCCCTTGTGCTCGCCGCACCGCTTTCGACAGCGTGCAAGTCGAAGGACGAACCCACCCCCGAGGAACTCGCGAAACAGCGCGCGCGCAAGCTCGACGAGGCGCGCGTTCGGATCCGCAACGGCAAGGAGAAGGACGCCGAGGCCCTGCTGCTTTCGATCCTCGAGGCCGAGCCCGAGCATCCCGAGGCGCTTTCGCTCATGGCGCGGGTGCGGATGGCCGAAGGCGACTACGAAACCGCCCAGGTACTGTTCGAGCGTGCGATCAAGGCGGGTGCCGACGACGCCGAGACCTACTTCTACCTCGGCGAGTCCTTCCGCCTGCGCAAGCTGCACGACAAGGCGGTGGCCCCTTACCGAAAGGCCTTCGAGCGGGCGCCGGAGAAGGCCGACTACGGCCTGGCCCTCGGGATTGCGCTCGAAAAGACCAAGCAGTGGGCCGAGGCGGAGAAGGTCCTGTCGAAGGTCGCCGACCTCGACCCGGGGGCGCGTTTCGTGTGGACGGAGCTGGGCAACGCGGTGCGCGAGCAGGGCCGGCTGGACGACGCCCTGCGCCACTACCTCAAGGCGCAGAACACCTACGGCGACGACAAGATGGCCCACGCCGGCGCGGCGCTGGTCTACGAGGCCAAGGGCGACGTCAAGCGCGCCCTCGACGAGTGGTCCCAGTACATCCGCAAGGACTGCTGCTCTGACTACTCGAACAACGTGGCCAAGAAGAAGATCATGGCGTTGGGGGGAGGCGGCGGCGCCGACGAGAACGGCGATGCCGCCCCCGCCGAGTCCACGGCCGCAACCGGCGATTGACGGCGAAGGGGCCCGCCGCCATCCTCGTGCGGCCATGCACCGCACCCGCACCATCTTCCCCGCGGCCCTCCTTGCCTGCCTGCTCGGCTCGGGCTGTGACTCCGACAACGGTGACTCAAGTTCTTCCACCGGTGACAGCGGCACGACCGGCGGCGCCTCGACCGGCAGCGCCTCGACCTCGGGCGCGACCGGCGGAGGCACCAGCAACCCCGGCTGCCAGACGACGGGCGACACGGCGGGACAGTGCCAGGCCTACGTGGACTGCGTGGAGGCCAACTGCGACCCCTGCCTGGATCCGTGCGCCGACTTCTTCTCCTGCTCGGCGGCCTGTCCCTGCGGGGACGGCGACTGCGCCCTGGCGTGCTACAACAACCGCTCCCCCGAATGCATCACGTGTCTCGACGAGCAGTCCTCCTGCATCCAGATGAAGTGCCTCGACGAACTCAGCATGTGTTCGGCGGTGCCGCCCGACGCGCCCGAACGCCTGCGCGCCCTGGCCGGGGGCTGAGCGCTCGTGCACCGACCCCTACCATTGCCGGGTCGGCGACGCACCCACGCTCGCGGCGCATGCTGGCCTCGAAATAACATCCGGCCTCCTTCATCCCGTACCTAGCAGGTGCGGCGCGTGGCCGATCACGGGCGGTCCGCAGGCCCCGTGGCTCCATGGCAGAAAAACCCCCGGATGTAAGCGTCTCGCCCTGGGGGCCACCGCAGACCGAGGCCGGCCAATCGGAGAAGTTGCGAGGGGGCCCGGGGATCGTTCCCCGAAGGCGGAGGCGCCGGATAGAGCCAAGATCCACAGTTGCAACGAAGACAGGAACCTGGTAGCTTGTGCGTCGTCATGACGAACCGCCTCCGCGTTGCCTTCACTTCAGCCATTCTTTTCTCCATGTCGCTGGCCGGCTGCGACACCGAGGATGGAGACTCGTCGTCCTCCAGCGATACAGGGACTGCGACTGCGACCTCCGGCGGGACGGGAAGTGGTGGTGCGAGTGCGGCGTCGGGTGGAACAACCTGCGGCGATGTGTGCCAGCCGCTCCTTGACTGCGCTGCGGCCAACTGCTACCTGTGCGACACGGAATGCGCCGACTTCCGCGCGTGTACAGAAGCCTGCGGATGCGACAAAGACTGCGAATTTAGCTGCTACGAGAACCGGTCACCGGAGTGCACAAGCTGCTCCAACGAGATTAACTCCTGCATACAGTCCAATTGCGCGGACGAATTCAACATGTGTACGGCGGCGCCACCCGACCCGCGTGGCTTCTTGCGCGCGGTGACCGGCGGCTGAGCGGAACCACCACCGCCGTCGAGACGGCCACCACCGAGGCCGTCGCGATCGGCCCCACGACCCCGGCGACGACGTCGGCGAGGGCAATCCCTTCATAGCCGGTCAGGCGCCCCTCGACGCTGCGAAGCGCCATCGAGGCGGCGTGCGACAGGCCGAGCGCCAGCCCCGTCCCGGCAACGCCCCCCGCGACGGCCACCGCCGCGACCGCGGCGGCGAACACGATCCGGCCGTGCCGCGGCGACAATCCGAGCCGTTCGAGAACGCCCAGGGTCCGGCCCACGCGGTGGGCCAGAAGACGCAGCACCGCGCCGAAGAGCCCTGCCCCCGCGAGCGTGAGCAACAGACCGAGGACCGCCCCGACCGCCCGGAAGCGACGGACCTCGGCGAAAAAACCCGCGAACGCCTCGTCGAACGAGATCACGCGAAACCGCGGGGGCAGGCGCCGCGCGATGGTCCGGGCGAGGGCCCGCGCGCGCCCGGGGTCGTCCGCGAACACGGCGAGCCCCGACACCCGCCGGCGGCCGAAGGCGAGAGCCTGGGCGGTCGAAAGGTGCAGCCAAAGGCCCCGGTCGTCGAGGGTCGCAAGGCCCCGCGTGACGATCCCGGCCACCTCCACCGCGGCGGCACGGGGTGGCCCGGTCCGCCCCGTCCCGTCCACGGCGGCCGGGGCGGCGAGCGTGAGGCGGTCGCCGGGTACGACCCTCAGCCGGCGGGCCAGCCCCGCGCCGAGGACGACCCGCGGGAGGTGGCCGGCGTCGAAGGGTGCCACCGCCACGGGGTCGGGGACCGCCCCGACGTAGGGCGGCGCGACGCCCCGGCCGACGCAGGTCACGGGGGGGCCGGCCGGGGCCCCGGCGTGGTCCACCGGCACGGCCACCAGCGGCACGTGCACGTACGGTGCGATGGCCCGCACGCCGGGGACCTGGGCGATCGTCCCGGCGATGCCCCGGTCCTCGTCGAAGTCGAGGCCGTACTCGGTCACGACCACGTGGCCCAGGTCGCGGGCGACCGAGCGCGTGACGGCGGCCTCGACCGCCTCCACCACGGAAAGGAAGGCCCCGGACGCCCCGATGGCGAGGGCGAGGGCCGCCGCGACCAGCCCCGCCCGCCACTCACACAGGGCCAACAGGGCGAAGACGGCCGTCGCGGCGGCGCTTACGCACCCGACCAGCAGGCGTGCAGCGGGGGCCATCGGCGGATCGAACGCCAGCAGGGCCCCTCCGTAGGCGGCCAGGGCGGCCACGGCTCCCGCAGCCGCCCCCCGATGAAGCCGGCGCCGGCCGACGGTGGCCCCGACCACGCGCGCGACGAGGGCCGCCGGCGGGAACCAGGCCATGGTCCTACTCGTAGCGCAGCCCGTCGATGGGCCGCAGCCTGGCCGCTCGCAGCGCCGGCGGGATCGTCGCGAGGAACGAGACGGCGATCGTGCCGACCACGATCGCCGCGGTCTGGGCGGCATCGTACTCGACCGGCAAGGCGTCGATGAAGTAGACTTCGGGGTCGAGGGTGTAGCCGTACTGTTCGAGCAGGCGGCACAGCAACAGGCCGTACGCGAGCCCCGCGAGACTCCCGATGGTCCCGATGGTGACGCCGGCGAACTGGAAGACCCGCCCGATGCTGCCCGCCTTCGCCCCCATCGACATCAGGATGGCGATCTCCGCCTGGCGCCGCACCACCATGGTCCACAGGGACGCCAGCACGTTGAAGCCGGCGACCGCCGTCACCAGGCTCAAGATGATCGTCAGGACGCTCTTTTGCGTGTGGATCGACTGAAAGAGGTTGGCGTTGAGCTTTTGCCACTCGAGGACGGTGTACTCACCCGTGCCCAGCGCCGCTCGGATCACCGGGGCCACCTGGGAGGCCAGGTTGGGGTCCGAAAGGCGCAGGTCAATCCCGGACACCTCGTCACGCCCCCGGAACTTGAGGGCCTGCAGTTCCTTGATGTGCACGTACACCAGGCGCGTATCGTATTCTTGGAAGCCCGCCTCGAAGATCCCCGCGATGCGGTAGTGCCGGACGGCCGGGGCGGCGGACGCGCCGGGGCTACGTCCTGGGTCCACCAGCACCACCCGGTCCCCGACCGAAAGCGACATTTCCCGCGCGAGCGCGCGACCGATGAAGATCGTCGACATTTCGTCCTCCCCGGAGGCGGCGGGGGCGGCCACCTCCGGCCAGTCGTCTTCCGGCCAGTCGTCCTCGGCACCGGCCGAGGGCAGCGGCGCCCCGCCGGCCCGCCGGTGGGCCGGTGCCTTGCGCCAGGCGGCCAGCGCCGTCTCGTAGGCGTGGGGGCCGCGGGGGTCGGGGGTCATCGCGACGACCGTGGGCAGGTGCTCGGGATCCCGATCCCGCACCGGGTGCAGCACGAGATCGCTGCGCAGGGCGTCGAGCCCGACCCCCGGCTGGACGCGCGCCAGGTGGCCGGCCAGATCGATGACCTGGCCGGCCGTGGCCGGGTCGATCCCCTTGACCAGGACCGAAGCCTGCGGAAGGTCGCCCCCGCGTCGGCCGGCCGGATCGTACGGCGCCAGCGCCATCCCGTAGTAGGCGAACGGGCTGGCACCCACCACGCCGGGGAGTCGCTCCAGCCAGCGGGCAAAGCGCCGGTACTCGGCGATCCCGAACGGGCGCGTGACGTTGATGTGGGCGTACACGCCGAGCACGCGGCGCTCGAACTCGTGCTGGAAACCCGTCGCGACCGAGCGCAGCACGATGAGCGCCGCCACCCCGATCGCGACGCCCAGGGCGGACAGGGCGGCAAACAGCGACATGCGGGCGGCCACGACCGCCACGAGGAGCAATGCCCCCCCCAGCGCCGCGGCAACCACCCACGCCACGCTGCGGTGTCCGGTCTCGAGAGCCGCCGCGGCGACGATCACCACGGCAAGGATCCCGAGCCCGATGGGCGCGACCCGGACCACCCGTCGGCTACGCAGGAGCCTGCGCCCCATGCGGTGCTCGTAGCCGCCGAACCCCACGAGGGCCCACCATCCGGCCAGGAGCGCAAATGCCGCAAGCCCCACGTGACCGATTCGCACGACGTACGCGGGCGCCGCGGGGACGAAGGCTGCCGCCGATCCGAGGGAGACCAGCCACAACAGCACCAGCGCCGCGCGGACCCAAGCGGGCTCCCGGGACCGCACGGCCCCCCCGCGGTCTTCGCCGGGGTTCTCAAGGTGCGTGCGCCGCCGGTCGATGGGCGGAACGCTAGCAGCGGGCGATCCCCGCGACAAGCCGCATCCCGAGGTCCCATGCTCGCGCACCCACGACGAACCCCCACCCCCCGCCTGGCCACTTGCACGGCCCCCTCCTCGTCTGCCCCATGCACCGGCGGCACCTTCACGCCCTGCTCCGCCGCGCCCGGCCGCACGGCACAGGCGTCCAGTCGCCGGGACCGACTGCCGGCTCCAGTCCCGCGCCCCCTGCTCGCCGAGCGCCCCGACGGAGCGGCCTACGCCGGCGACCTCGCCGCCGACGTGGTGCGCTACCGAAAGCTGCGGACCCGGACCCTGACCGGGGACGTCCTGACGGCCCACGACATCGACGCGATCTTGAACCTCGAGTCGAAGCTGCGGCAGCAGGCGAGCAACGACGAGGCCTGCGGCCTGCGCACCTTCCAGCGGTTCCAGTGCCGCTTCGAGGCGCTTTTGGTGACGGGCGACGGCCCCTCCGGCGACCGCAAGGAGCAGATCGTCACGATCGAGGACATGAGCGCAGGCGGGGTCAAGGTGCGCGCCGACCTGCCAGCCGTGCCGGGAACGGCGGTGGACCTCTACGTGCGGATGGACGCCTCGCAGATGGTCCGCTTTCCGTCGCGGATCGCCTGGGTGGGCGACGGGGTCTTCGGCCTGATGTTCGCGTCGAGTCCGACGTACGAGCCGATATGATCCGCCCCGCGGTGCTCGCCTCCATCCTGGCGGCCGCAGTCGGCTGCGCCGGCACGAGCAACGTGGCGACGATGCCCGCCACGACCGTGGACGTGGGACCAGCGGTGCGCGTGAAGGTGACGGCGTGGAGCCGGGCCGACGAGGCAGCCTGGCGCGGGCGGACCGGCGGGCGCACGGCCCTGCGCAGCGAGCCGTCGCCACACCCGTTCGTCACCGCCGCGATCACCCTGTACGACCGCCCGCCCCCGGCCCGCGTGTGTCCCAGGCGGCAGCCGCCGCGCGACCCGCTGGTGGATCCGGGCAACTGGCGATACGCTTTCGCCACGCCCAGCGGCGTCGTCGCCGCCGAGGTCACCTTGCTGTCCGTGGACGAGATGCCCGGGCGAGCAGGCCATCGCAGCGTGCGTCTGGTCTACGCCGTCACCCCGCCACCGGGCGCCCCGGTCCTGCCGGCCGACCGCGGCGGCATCCTGTACGTGCGCCCCGCCGAGGACGCCTGTCGCAGGCGCTACGCCCTCGGGGGCCGGCGCGTGGTGGCGGTGAGGCTGCCACGCGCCGCCGGTCCGTAGGGCGTGCTCGGGTCGCGCGCCCCCGCCCCCTCGACACACCGGCAGCCCGCGGGCCTGCCCCCACCCGCCGCCCTCCCGATCCAGCCCGGCGCGCACCGGACCGAGCGCTGGCGCGGCACGGGGCCACGCACGCCGATCCGGGGCCTTCCCTGCCGCCTCCCCCGGGCCTCCGCACGGCCTCCGATTGCCCCCAAACAAGCCTTTAAACCGCGCACGCGACCACGAACCGGCTCCCTGCGTTCCTTGACACGGCGCCGCGGCGCAAGGTACGCTCGGCTCCGCGACCGCTTCGGGAGCCCTACATGCGAAGGTTCCTCATCTTCCTCACCGCCACGGCTGCTCTATCGCTTCCCTCCACCCGATCGCTGGCGAGCGGAAAGTACGATGTGGACCTTACGCCCCTGGGGGCGGGCGGGAAGGACAATGCGGCCTTTCGGAGCCTGTCGTCCGAGATCGGGACGCTGATGGCCCCCAAGCCCGTGGATCCGGCGGATTCACTGGGTCTTTCGGGTTTCGCCGTGGCCTACGATCTGTCGATCAACACGATCGGAAACGACAAGGGCTACTGGACGGCCACCACCTCGGGCCCCAACAAGGTCGTCCCGACCATGCAGGTCTATGGGCGCAAGGGCCTTTGGCCGGGCGTGGAGATCGGTGCGGGCGCCACGCACCTGTTCGACTCGAACATGTGGGCCCTGGGGGGCTACGGCAAGATCGCCCTGCACGAGGGGTTCCATCATCTGCCGATTCCCAGCATCGCGATCCGCTTCGCCGGCTCGCAGTTGCTCGGCGCGAAGGACCTCAAGCTGTCGATGTTGACGCCGGGGATCGAGGTCTCCCACGTGTTCGGCCTGGGCAAGACCTTCAACATCACCCCCTACGTGGGGTACGAGGCCCTGCTGATCCTGGCGAGTTCGACGGTCGTGGACGCCACCCCCAACTGCGACGAATTCCCCGACGGCTACAACGAGGACGCCTGTGACCCGGGGAACACCACGTCGGAGTTCGTGTTCAAGCGGCAGGACGTCATCGTGCGGCACCGCCCCTACCTCGGGGCGCGCTTCATCTTCAGCGTGCTGCGCTTTACGTTCGAGGCCATGTTCGTGCCGCCGGGCCGGTCGGAGGCGACCCTCGACGAGGCCGGGACCTCCGAGACGGTCAAGGACGGCTCGACCTTCCAGCAGCAGTACACCTTCTCGGTGGGCTTCGATTTCTGATGATCGTCGCCTGTCCCAAGTGTGAGGGTCCGTTCCAGCTCGAAGACGGGGCCATCGCCCCCCTGGTCAAGATCGCCTGCCCGCACTGCGCCTTCTGCATGATCCTGGACTTCGAGGCCGCGAACGACCCCGGCCTCGTGGAGGAGGGCATGGGCCGGGCGATGGGCTACCGCGACGAGGCGTCCTACCGTGCCGCGGCCGGCGGGGCGGTGGCCCCGGCGCGGGCCCCGGCGGCGCCCTCGAAACGCCCCGTGCCGCGGCCGAAACCACGGCCGGTCCCGCAGCCCGAAGCGGCCCCTGCGGCCCCTGCCTCCGCCGCGCCGGCCCCGAAGCGCCCCGCCGCGGTCCCGCCGCAACGGCCTGCCGCCGCCGAGGCCCCGCCCGTGCGCGCCCAGCCCCCGGCCGCCGCCGAGGCTCCGGCCGCCAAGGCCCCACCCGTACGAGCCCAGCCCCCGGCCCCCGACGAGGCCCCGCCCGTGCGCGCCCAGCCCCCGGC
>JALSIN010000424.1 GCA_026989935.1 Polyangiaceae bacterium
TGGTCCGTGGCGGCCGCCAGCGCGCGGGCGCAGGCCGCCCGCTCGGCCGGGCCGCGCGCGTACCCGCCGTCCTTCGTCTTGAGGGTCAGCCCGTCGAGCAGCCCCTTGCGCCGCAGTTCGTAGGCCGCGTACGCCTCCACTGCGCCGTCTTCGTCGCCCGCCTTCGTGCGAAACTCCCCGAGAAGCAGCCAGTTTTCCAGGTTGTCGGGGTCGAGGGCCGCGGCGGCGGCCATGGCCTCGGCCGCCTCGGCGAACCGGCCCGCCCGCCCGAGCGTCACCGCAAGCGCCATGGCGGGACCGGCGTCGTCCGGGACCAGGGCACGAGCGTGCCGAAGCTGCGCCACGGCGGCGTCGATCCGCCCGGCCCGCTCCTCGATCGAGGCGAGCAGCACCGCCGCGTTCGCCCGCAGGTGGCGGTCCCGGGCGGCGTTGGCGATCTCCCCCAGGTCGGCGCGGATCCGTGCGAGGGCCGGGCCTTCCGGCACCGGTCCGGCCACGAGGTCCCGCAGGGCGCGATAGCGCTCGGCGTACGCGTCGTCGCTCGTGCGCGGCTCGACCTCCGGCCGGCCCGCCGCAGTACGGTCCGGGTCGGCGCGCGCCTCCGTCGCCGGCCCCGGGCTGCCGCCGCACGCCGCGACCAGGCACGCGAGCGCGGCCGCAGCGGGCGCGCCGAGGCCGAGGGCCCGGCCGGCGCGGGCGTCTCGCAGGACCGGCGGGATGGGCGCGGGGAGCATCCACCCCAAGCCTGCCACATCGAGCCCGCCCTTTCCGTTCGCGCGCATGTTGGGTATCGTAGAAACGATGGGTTTCGTGCGCCCCTCGTCGGCGAACCTTCGGTGCCTGCTGCTGGCGGGGGCCGGGGTGCTGGGGGGCTGTCTCGACGTCGAGAGCCCGGTGGGGGTGTGCGCCGCCCCCCTGGTCGAGGCGCGTGCCCCGGCCCCCGACCGGGGGGTCGTGCTGGTGGCGAGCCTGCCCGGGGGGACGAGCGCGATCGTGGCCGACTGCTCGGACGACCCGTGCGCCTTCTCCGAGCGCCCCCTGCGGAGCCCGCGCGGAGAGGCGATCGCCTCGGGCACGCAGCTCGTGCTGACCGGCGATGGCTCGGCCGCCGTGGCGATCGTCTTCGAGAACGGCGACGCGGGCCTGTGGAGTTGGGACCTGACCGGAGAGGACGCCACGGCGGAGGACGACACGCCGCTCGACCTCCGCCCGGACCGCCTGGTGGCCCCCTTGCGCCGTGGCGACGCGGTGCTCTTGCGGGACACGGAAGGGGCACTTTGGATCCACCGCCCGGGGCGCCGGGTCCTCTCGGCGGCGGCCGGCCCCGAGCACACGGTGCGCGCCGTGGGCGACCGCCTCGTGCTGCTCGAACGCGTCGTGGACGGCAGCCATCGAGACCTGTTCGTGCTCGACACCGCGGCCCACCTGCCCGACCCGGTCCCGATCGCCCGCGGCGTGGCGGCGCCGTCGGCCGCGGCCTTCGGGCCCGGGGACGCCGCCGTCGCCTTCACCGTCCCGGGCCCGGTGGACGAGACCTTCGTGTTCGAGCCGGCCGGCGGCGGCTTCGTGCTGCGCGACCGCGTGGCCGGAGCGCTGGCGTTCGTCCGCGGCGAGCAGCCGATCGCCGGCCTGTCCCCGTTTACGCCGGACGGTTCGGGCCTCGTGCTGCGGGGCCCGGACGGCGGGCTCGTGCTGCGGGACCTCGACCGCCTGTCCTCGTGCGCGGTGTGGCCGGGGCGCACCGGGCGCGTGGCGGCCGCCGGGATCACGCGCAGCGGCCGGGTGTTCTTCGAGCACGAATCCACGGCGGGGCGCACCCTGGTGGGGGTCAGCCCCGCGACAGGCACGCGCACGGTGCTCGGGAACGAGGCCGACCTGCACCTGTTCGCCGCCCCGGCCGGGGACGGCGAAGCGCCCTGGGTCGTCGGGGTTCGCGACGGCCGGTTCTTCGGGGCGGCCGCCGGCGGCCCGCCGCAGGTGCTGCCCTACCGGCGCGTGACGTTCCTGGCCGCGGCCGGTCGCCTCTTCGCCGTGGCCGCCGCCGAGCGCCCGGCCCCCACCGACGAGCCGGGGATTCGCGAGCTGCGGGTCCACGCCCTCGCGCCCCCCGACACCCGCGCGGGGCCCATCGACGCCGCCTGGGCCGAGCCTGCCCCGATCCCCGTTGCGAGCCCCTCGGGGAGCGTGGCCCCATTCGCCGTCCGCCTCGCCCCCTCCGACCGCGTGTGCATCGCCGGCCGCTTCCCCGAGACCTCGGGCCGCCGCTGCGCCGAGGCCGGCTCCGATGCCTTCCTGCTCGGCATGGGCCCGGCGGACACCCGGCCCTAGCCGTTCGACGGAAAGCCGGTCCAGTGCTTCGGTCTGGCCGAAACCGTCGTGGACGGCTTCCGCTTCCGCGACGAGCTCGGGATCGACGTCGCCCTGGAAGCCCTCTCCGCGGTGCTCCGCCACGAGGGAGTGCAGCCGAACGAGGTCCTGCACGACGCGCGCCTTTGCCCTATCGAGACGACCCCACCGGTCCGCGGTTCATGGACGAGTCGATTCTCTACGACGGCCGCGTCCGTACTTCACATTACGATTGTAACATTTGCCAGCAGACGTGGTCCTCGGCGGTCTCCGCCGGCATGTCGCGGGTTCTGGTATTCTTTCCGTCATGTTTGGACAACGTGTTTGCAAAGTCCTGCCTCTCGTTCTCGCGGCGTGCACCGGAGGCGGCGGCGGCAGCGGCGGCAGCGGTACCGCATCGGGCACCTCGGCGCCGGGCTCGACATCCTCTTCGTCCAGTTCGACGACGTCTTCCAGTTCGACGACTGCTACATCGGGATCGAACTCGACCGCCTCCTCTGGATCGACATCCGGGTCTTCGGGCTCCACTGCAGGCTCGTCCGGTTCGACGACCGCCGGCAGCACGGGATCCACCTCCAGCGGCGGCGGCGCGGACTGTCAGCCTCAAGCGCCACCACCGCCCCAGTGCTCCGTGATCGGTCCCGACGTTCGGCGCCTTCGGCTGGCCGTACCCGCCTCCCTGCCCATGACCGCGCAGGCCACCTTGGTCGCGCCGCCCGAACCAGACGCCGCTTCCGACAGTGGCGCCATGTTCATTGTGCCCATGGACATGGGCAACGCCATCCAATGCGATCCGTGGACCCAAGACTGCCCAGCCGGCGAAAAATGCACCGCCTGGGCGAGCAATGGAACCGGCTGGGATGCCACGAAATGTGTCCCGATCGATCCCAACCCGGTGGGGCCTGGCGAGCCCTGCATCGTACAGGGCAGCGCCGTCAGCGGCATGGACAACTGCGTCAAGGGGGCCATGTGTTTCTTCGTCGATTCGCAGACCAACGAGGGCACCTGCGTCCCGCTGTGTACTTGTTCGGAGAGCAACCCGGTGTGCAACGACACCTCCACCACCTGCCTGATCTCCAACGAGAGCGTGCTCAACCTGTGCCTGCCGCTGTGCGACCCGCTCAACGAGATGCCTTGCGCCGACGGCTCCCTTTGTGCCCCGAACCCCACGGGCGATGGGTTCGTGTGCGTGATCGATGCCTCCAGCGGCAACGTTCCGGGATCCCCCTGCGACTTCGCCAATGCCTGCCCCAACGGCACCATCTGCGCATTCAACGACGTCCTGTGCAACAACCCCTCTGGAGGATGCTGCACCCCCCTGTGCGACCTGGACACCCCCTCGGCGTGCAGCGACCCGATCCCCTCCTGCACCCCATTCTACCCACCCGGCCAGGCACCGGATTGCCTGGACGATCTGGGCCTTTGCTCCGCACCCTGAGGGCCGCGCGGGTGCGACCGGACCGCGCCTTTGCATCCGTGCACCGCCCTGCCCCGAAGACGGCGCCCGCACCCGATCCGTAGGCCGCGCCAGGCACTTCGCAACGAGGTGCTGCGCGGAGGCCGCCTCCGACGCCTTTCTGCTCGGGCTGGACCCACCCGACGCCCGCCCGCAACGCCCGCGCCGCCCCGGGGCCCAGCCAGGGTGCTCGCGGCGACGGGGGCTCCCTCTTTGAGTCTTTATTAGATGAAAGGACGCCTCCGGCACCAAAGACGATACGCGCCTCTCCCTGAAGACGACGCGGGATCGCGGATCCCGCGAGGTCACCCGGACCGGCAAGCATGTGCGCACCGGCATCGCGCTCATCGCAATCCTTGCGTGAGCCGGTCCACCGTCCCGATCGTAGATTGATCGGCGCGTGCCAGAATCGACCGACCGAGCGCCATCGCCCGCGACGCCCCGCGACCTCGAAGTCCTCACCGGGAGCCTCGATGGGGTGGCCCTCGCCTCGCTGCTCCAGCTCGTGCAGATCGAGGGGTTCCACGGGCGGATGCGCTTCGCGGCCGGCGCCCTCGGGTTCGCGGCCGGACGCCTGGTCGAGGCGAGGTTCCTCGATCTGTCCGGCCGCGAGGCCGCCCTCGAGGCCCTGTTGCGCGCCCGCGGGCGCTTCTCCCTCGTGCCGGACACGGCCGAGCGCGAAGGTCCCGCGCTGTCGATCCAGCACCTGATCCTGGACGCGGTGGCGCTCACGGACGAGTGGCACCGGGTGGCCGGGCTCGTGCCGTGCCCGCAGACCCCACCGCCGGCGCCGGTCCTGCGCGCCGTTTGGATGCAGGCCGACGGCGTCCAACCACTGGCCGCGTTGGTCGCCCGAACGGGCGCCTTCCTGGTGCACGTCGTGCCGCCGCTGGCGGACGCCCTGCGCGGCGACGCCCTGCCCTGCCGCGGGCGCACCGATCCCGACCTGGCCGCCCTCGAGGTGCGGGCCGAGCCCGCCCCGGCCGCCGACGGCGACGAGGACGCGTTCGACGCCTGCGTGTTCCGGGCGCGGCGCCTGGCACGGCAGCGCCGGTTCAGTGAGGCGGAGGTCCTGCTCCGGCGCGCCCTCGCGCAACGGCCCGACAGCCCCATCGCGCGCCAGAACCTCCGGCGGATCCGCGCCATGGCGCATCAGACGGGCTTCCCCGGAACCGAGCCCCCATGTCCCGAACCGAACAGATCACCCGAATCCTCAAGACCTTCTCCACCGGCACCCCCGACGTAGAGGGGGCCGCCGTCATCGACCACGACGGTCTGCTCATCGCCAGCGCGCTGCCCCAGGACTTCGACGAGGACGGCGTGGGCGCCATGACCGCGGCCGTGCTCGCCCTCGGCGAACGGATCTGCGGCGAGCTGAACCGCGGCGCCCTCGAGCTGGTCATGGTTCGCGGGGGCGACGGTTACGTGATCCTCACGCGCTGCGGCCCCGACACCGTGCTCGTGTGTGTCACCGCGGCCGCCGCCCGCCTGGGCCTGGTGTTCCTCGATCTGCGGCGCACCGCTCGGGCCCTCGCCGAGCACCTGCAATGACGCCCCCACCCCCTGTTCCCGGGGCCGATCTGGCCCGCCTCCTGCGCCGCGCACAGCGGGCGGCCGGGCTCCGTGCGGCCCTGCTGTGCACGGAGGACGGCCTGCTCATCGCCACCGCCGGAGCGGGCCGGCCCCCGCCCGAGACCGCCGCCGCCATCGCCGCCCTGTGCGCGATCCTGCTCGACCGCGCCGCGACCGACCTGGGGATCGCGCCCCTCGACGAGTTGAACCTGCGCAACCTGCGGGGCGAGCGCTTCGTGGTGCAACCCGTCGCCGTGGCCCCCGGCACCCGTTGCCTGCTGGTGGCCGAAGTCGAGCCGCGCCGTCCCTGGCGACGCTGCACCGCGCGCCTGCGCCGCGCCCTGGCCCCCCACCTGGCCCGCCTCCTGCCCCCGCCTCCGTGAGCCCATGTCCGAGATCGCCCTCTACACCGCCCCGAAGCACCGCAACGTCCTGCTGCCCGTGTTCGACGCGGGCGCCGGGATCCCCTGCAACCAGCACCTGATCGTCCACGGGGGCAGCGCCATGCTCCTCGACCCGGGGGGCAAGAAGCTCTACCAGGACGTGTTCGCCGCCTGCAACCGCGCCCTCCGAGGCGCGCGCCTGACCGCGGTGTTCTGCTCCCACCAGGACCCGGACGTGGTGGCCGCTCTCAACGGCTGGCTCATGGTCACGGACGCCACCGGCTACATCAGCGAGCTGTGGCGCCGGTTCATTCCGCACTTCGGCTCCGATCGCCTCGTGTACGACCGGATCACGCCGCTGCCCGATGGCCCGACGACCCTCGACCTGGATGGGTGCGCGTTGCTCGTGCTGCCCGCCCACTTCCTGCACGCCTGCGGCAACCACCACGTCTACGACCCCGTCGCGAAGATCCTCTACACGGGCGACCTGTGCGCATCCGTGGGCACGGACGACCGGGTGATCGAGGCCGGCGAACTCGACGCACACCTTACGCGCATGGAGGGGTTCCACCGGCGTTACATGTCCTCCTCGGCCGCCCTGCGCGCCTGGGTCGCCATGGTCCGCGGGCTGGACATCGAGATGCTGGCCCCCCAGCATGGGGCCGTCCTGCGCGGGCGCGACACGGTGGCCCGCGTGCTCGACTGGCTCGACGCGCTCCCCTGCGGGATCGACGTGCTGCGCGAGGTGTTCACGCTGCCGGCCCCATCGAAAGACCCGTGACGCACCGCGGCCGGCTCGCACGGCGGCGGCGGGCAGGCCACGTCGGCCGGGGGCGCGCTACCAGTGGATGCCGAGGACGGCCGAGGGCTGGAGCGCGTGGCCGAACGTGCTCGACAGCGCGAGCATGCGGTAGGCCACCTCGACGCCCAGGGTCACGCGCGGGGCCACCCAGCCCTCGAACCCGGCCGCGGCCCGAAGGAGCGCCCCCGGCACCGCGGGCCGCCCATCGGCGGGAAACCAGATCACCATGCCCCCGGCCGCGTCCGCGTAGGGCAAAAAGCGCGGATGGACGGGGGCGAAGGCCCGCAGGCCCAGGAACTCGAATGCGAGGATCTGGCCGTAGTCCACCACGTGGATGCGATCCCCGAACACCGTCTCCACCCGCCGGGCGCGGGCGTCGTGCAAGGTAAGGCCCAGGGCCGTGCGAAGCCCCACGAGGCGGTGAGGCCGGTACCCGAACCCGACCGTGCCGCCCCCCGACACGACCGAGCCCCGCGCCGGCTGCCGGCCACCGAGCGGGACCGTGAGATCCGGCCGGATCTCGAACCAGAAGGTCCCGTACCACGGGCCCTTGGGGATCGCAGCAGCGGGCGCGCGCGGCGGCGGCGGCGGCAGCGGGACGATCGTGCGCGGCGGTTCGGCCAGGGGCGCCGTCCGCTCCCCCGACGGCTCGGAGGGCGACGACGGGGCGGGCGTCGCCGCCGTCCCGGCCGCAGGCGCGGCTTCGGGTGCGCGGTCCGTGCCCCCGCCGCCCGGGTCGTCTCCGGCCGGCGCCCCTGCCTTCCCCTCCTGCGGGGCGGTCGGGCCGGAGGCCCCGGCCGGCGCGCCCGGCCCCGGCCCGGCCTCGGCCGGCCCGACGGCCGGCCCTGGCGGCGCGGCCGTCGCACGGACCGGCGCCGCCACGAAGGCGGCGGCGAGGATGGCGGTGCGTACCGTTGCGCGGTTCGTGGTCATCGCTGGCCTCGTCTGCGAAGGGGGCGGGCGTCGGCCGAAAGTCCCGGCCCGGGCCCGCCACGCGCGCGGCGGAGGGCATGGCGGGCGGCGCGGGCGAGCTCGTCGTCGGCCTCGTTGCGCGCGGCGAACGCCAGGAACCGTTCCGCCCGATCGCCTCCGATTCGGCCCAGCGCGTCGTAGATCGCCCGCCGCGGCCCTTCGGCGGCGCGCCCGGCCGCGTCGAGCAGGACCGAAACGTACGCCGGGTCGCCGGCGCGGCCGACCACCTCGGCCGCCAGGCGAACGACCCCGGGATCGCCGGACGCCAGCAGCGGGGGCATCGCGTCCACGTAGGCCCCCGGGGCGTGGTCCCGGATCCACTCGAGCGCGAGGGCGACGAGCTTCGGATCGTCGGCGGTCAGGATGCGCCCGATATGCTCGCGTTGGCCCGACGCGAGGAGGCGGCGCGCTTCGAGCACGGCCACGGCCCGGCCGGCGGCGAGCGACAGGTCGGCCGGCTCGAGGGCCCGCCCCTCGGCCGGGAAGACCTCCACGGCGGCCTCCCATGCCCCCGATGGGGCCGCCGGGTCCTCGACCCGAACGTCGATCCGAAGGCCCTCGACCTGTGCCTCGACCGGTCGGCTCACCCGAACCCGGGCCGGCCGCCCGTCCCGATCCGCCACCTCGAACAGCGGCGAGCGCTCCAGGTGCGCGGCAACCTCCCCCAGCACGCGGTCTGCGAACGGGTCGGCCCCGGTGTCCGCGAGGACCACGCGCACGGCCGTGGGCGCCATCGCTCGCCCCGATCCGCCGCACGCGGCGGCGACCACGGCGCAGACGAGGCACGAAAGACGGGCCATGGACGGCATCGGTTCCGAGGCGAACCTTAGCACCCCACCGGTGCCGTGCACCCTGCGCCAGCCGGGAGTAGGATGCCCGCAGACCGTAGCAGAGGCACCAGGTGACGGTGACGAACGACCCGCCGTGGCTGCGCGAGGCCGCGCCGCCGACGGACGATCTCGAGGCCCGCCGGGCGCGCCTTTCCGTGGCCGAGCGCCTGTTCGGCGAGCAGGTCGGACCGCGGCTGCGGCTGGGGCGCTACGAGGTCCGCGGGCGCGTGGGGGCCGGGGCGATGGGCGTGGTCTACCGGGCCTTTGACCCGGACCTGGAACGGGAGGTGGCCGTCAAGCTGCTGTCCGACGACGGGGGGGCGCAGCCGACGGCCGCGGCCGAAGAGGCCCGTGCCCGGCTGCTGCGCGAGGCCCGTGCGCTGGCCCGCCTCGCCCACCCGAACGTGATCACGGTCTACGACGTGGGGATCGACGACGGCCGGGTCTTCGTCGCCATGGAGTTGGTGGACGGCACGGACCTGCGCCGCCACCTCGCCGAGCACACGCCGCCGTGGGACCGCGTGGTCGAGCTGTTCGTCCAGGCGGCCGAGGGCCTCGCCGCCGCCCATCGGGCCGGCCTCGTACACCGCGACTTCAAGCCGGAGAACGTCCTGGTGGGGCGCGACGGGCGCGTCCGGGTGTCCGACTTCGGCCTGGCCGCCGGGCGGGGCGCGGCCGAACGAGCGACCGGCGGCGGCGAGCCGGATGGGGAAACCGGCGACCTGTCGCTGACGCGCACGGGCACGATGCTCGGAACCCCGAAGTACATGGCGCCGGAGCAGTTCCGGGATGCCAGCGCCGCGACGCCCGCGGCCGACCAGTTCAGCTTCTGCGTGGCG
>JALSIN010000425.1 GCA_026989935.1 Polyangiaceae bacterium
GGCTGCCTCCTTCTGCACGTCGGGTGCGGGGTCGTCGAGCAGGGGCACGAGGAGCACGGCGGCGTCCGGGCTGCCGGCCGCGCCCAGCGCGGCGGCGGCGGCGGCCCGCACGTGGGCGACCGGGTCGGCGACGCGGCGCGCGATCGTGCGTGGGATCGAAGCGGGGCGCCCGAGGGCGGGGGCGATCTCGCCGAGCAGTCGCAGGGCCTCCGCCCGGTGGTCGGGGGCGCCCTCTCCAACGACGGCCGTCAGCGTGGGCACGGCGGCCGTCGGGTCGAGGGCGGCGAGGGTCCCGAGTGCGGTGATCCGCACCGCCGGGGAGCCGTCCTTGCGGGCCAGATCGGCGAGGCGCTCGGCACAGGCGCGCACGTCGAGCCGGGCGCAGGTGTCGATCGCGGCCAGGCGTACCTGGGGAGCCGGGTCGTCGAGGGCGCCCAACACCACGGGGGTCGCCACCGCCGGCGGCAGATCCCGCAGGGCGACGGCGGCCGCGGAGCGCTGTGCGACCCTGGGGCGCGGAGCCGAAGAACCGTCGGGCGGCGGGGCGAGCACCTCCGCGAGGCGGTCGAGTTCGGTGGGCCACGACATCGGCCGGGCCGCCGCCGGGGGCACCAGCCCGGCGACGAGGAGGGTGAGCGCTCTGCCCCACCGCGCCGCCCGTGCGCCCGCGCGCCCCGCGACGCGGGCGATCGATCCCGTGCGCCCGGCCTGGTTCATGCCCGTGGGCGAGCGTACCACCTCCGGCCACCGCGCACGGGATTGCGCCGAACCCGAACCGCGCGCCTCCCCGATGGATCCGAACCCCGTCGCCCGGCCCGAGCGGACGGGCGGCGCTCCGACGAACCCCGTTTCCAGGGGTCGGCCGTCCGATGCAGAAAGCGGGCAATCCTCGGTGGGGACCGCGGTCGTGCCCCCGAGGGAGCCGGCGCGGCGGCGGTGGGGCGGTTCCCACGCCCGCCGGCTTCCGGTGCGCGGCCCGGTCACCGAGGCGGTGCACCGCGGCCGTGGGTGGAACGATAGGGCCAGGCCCGCGTGTCCTCGTTGCCTGTCGTTCGGTGGGGGGCGCAGCCCCCGGTCGGATCGGGCCCGGGGGCACGGGCGGTGGCGCACGGCTGCTATCTTGTAGGCGGTCGTGACCGTCCCCGTGCCGAGCCGAGCCCCCCTGTCCGGGCGCCAGCAGGTGGTCCTCGAGGCCCTGTGTGAGGTGTACCTGCACACGGGGGACGGGGTCGGGTCGGCCGTGATCGCGGGCCGGCCGGCGGTACCCTGGTCGGCCGCGACCGTACGGGCGGAACTGGCCGCGCTGTGCGAGAAAGGATATGCGTACTCGCCGCACGCCTCGGCGGCACGCCGGCCGACGGATCTGGGCTTGCAGATCTTCGCCGAGCGGGCCGTCCCGGACTTCGCGGGGGTGGCCGCCTACCGGGACGCACTGGTTCGGGCGGCCTCGGGCCTCACGGGCGGCCGCCGGTTGCGCGCCGTCGCGAACCTCGTAAGCGCCCTGCTGGGGGTGGCGACCGCGTGGGTCGAACGCGAGACCGAGGGAGACCCGGTGCGCGCGGTGTCGATCACCCCGGCGACGGACCGCGTGGCGCTCGTGGTGTTCGACACGGCCTCGGGGGATCGTTTCACGGCTGTCTTCGAGGCGCCGGCCGCCTGGCGGGGGTCGGCCTGGCCGACAGCCCTGGCCGGTGGCCTGCGATGGATCCTGGTGGGCCGGAGCCTGCGGTCGGGGTGGGCACGGGCCGGGGAGCTGTTACGGAGCGCCCGGGCGAGCGACGACCCCGGCGTGTTCGAGCCGGCCGACGTACGCGCGGCGGCGGCGGCGGCCACGCGGCTTTGCGCCGACGCGCTGTCCGACGGGGCGGCCAATACCTTCCTGGAAGGAATCGGGCGCCTGGCGGCTCGTCTCGGGGAGGTCGGCGCCGACGTGGCCGCCGTGGTGGCCTTCGTGGAGGCCAGGGCGGCCCTGGCACAGACACTGGCGCGGGTGGCGAAGAGCCCTGCCGCGAAGGGACACGCCGTGCGCGTGTGCGTGGGGCCGCCGGCCGGGCCGGGGCCGTGCGCCCCCCTCGATCACGTCAGCCTCCTCGTTCGAGCCGTGCCGGCCGACGCGGGCGATACGGCAGGTGGTCTGTTCGCCGTACTGGGGCCGAGCCGGCTCGACTTTTCAAGGGCGCTGCCTCTGGTAGAGTACGCCGCGCAGGCCATTGCGTCCGGCCGGGATGCGACGGCCGCTTGACGATCCGACGGGTAGAACGCCCCTGTAGGACGAGGACCGAGTTCATGACGAAACCAACGGACCCCCCCTCCGATCTCGACGCCCAACTCGAACAGGCGGTTCGGGAGGCCGAGCAGGCCGTGGACGCGGTGAATCGGGAGGCCCCCGGCGCCGGGGAGGATGACGGCTCGGATCCGCCGGATGCTGCCGCGCGCATCTCCGAGCTGGAAGCCCAGGTTGCCGAGTTGCACGACAAGCGCCTGCGGGCGCTGGCGGATCTCGAGAACATGAAGCGCCGCGTGCGCCGTGACATCGACGAGGCCGTCATGCGCCGCACCCAGGAGCTGTTGCTGCGGCTGTTGCCCACGGTGGACAACCTCGAGCGGGCCCTCGAAGCGGCCCACGTCGGAGACGACGCCGCCGTGGAATCGCGCCTGGCTCAGCTCATCCGCGGGATCGAGATGGTGCGGGACGAGTTCTTGAAGGCACTGGCCCAGGAGGGCATCGAGCCGGTCGAGTCGGTGGGCCGGCCGTTTGATCCACAGTTGCACGACGCGCTGCACCAGGAAGACTCCCAGGAACACCCGCCCGGGGTGGTCCTGCGTGAGTTCGAAAAGGGCTACAAGCAGGGCGATCGCCTCTTGCGGCCGGCGCGTGTCATCGTGGCAGGGCCGGGCTCGAAGGGAACGGGGGCATCCGGCGGCGAGTAGGTCATGGCTTCGCGGATCATCGGCATCGATCTCGGCACCACGAACTCGTGTGTCGCCGTGTACGAGGCGAACGAGATCAAGATCGTGCCGAGCCCGGAGGGCAGTCGCACGACCCCGAGCGTGGTCGCCTTCAAGGACGGCCAGCAGCTCGTGGGGCAGGTCGCCAAGCGCCAGGCGATCACGAACGCCGAGAACACGATCTTCGCGGCCAAGCGCCTGATGGGGCGCCGGTTCGACGATCCCGAGGTGCAGGCGCTCGCCAAGCGGCTGCCCTACGAGGTGGTGGAGGCGGACAACGGCGATGCCTGGGTGTCGGCCGCCGGCAAGCGCATGTCCCCGGCCCAGGTGGGGGCGGCGGTGCTAACGCGCATGAAGGAGGCGGCCGAGGCGTTTTTGGGGGAGCCGGTCGAGCGCGCCATCATCACGGTGCCGGCGTACTTCGACGACGCCCAGCGGCAGGCCACGAAGGACGCGGGCAAGATTGCGGGCCTTACGGTGGAGCGGATCATCAACGAGCCCACGGCGGCGACGCTGGCCTATGGGCTGGGCGAGAAGGGCGAGACCCGGCGCGTGGCGGTCTACGACCTGGGCGGGGGGACGTTCGACGTCTCGATTCTGGAGCTGCGCGACGGCGTGTTCGAGGTGCTGGCGACGGCCGGGGACACGATGCTCGGCGGCGAGGACTTCGACAACGTCATCGTGGATCACCTGGCCGAGCAGTTCGAGAAGGCCCATGGGGTGGATCTGCGGCAGGACCGGCTGGCCCTCCAGCGGCTGAAGGAGGCGGCCGAGAAGGCCAAGCATGAGCTGAGCTGGGCAATCGAGACGGAGATCAATCTGCCGTTCATCGCAGCGGTGGGCGGCCAGCCGCAGCACCTCGAGACGGTCCTGACCCGCGGCAAGCTCGAAGGCCTGACGGCCGATCTCGTCGAGCGCACGCTGGCGCCGTGCCGGCAGGCCCTCGAAGACGCCGAACTCGAGGTCTCGGACATCGACGAGGTCATCCTGGTCGGCGGCCAGACCCGCATGCCCCGGATCGCGAAGGTCGTGGCCGAGTTCTTCGGCAAGGAGCCCTCGAAGTCGGTCAACCCCGACGAGGTCGTGGCCGCCGGCGCGGCCATCCAGGGCGGCGTGCTCGAGGGGGAGGTGGATGGGGTGCTGCTGCTCGACGTGGTGCCGCTGAACATCGGGGTCGAGACCCAGGGCGGCGTTTTCTCGACCATCATCCCGAAGAACACCACGATCCCCTGCCGGCGGTCGGAGGTCTTCTCGACCACGGTGGACAACCAGCCGCTCGTGAACGTCCACGTGCTGCAGGGGCTGCGGGAGATGGCGGAGGACAACAAGAGCCTCGCCCGCCTGCAGCTTATGGACATCCCACCGGCGCCGCGCGGCGTGCCGCAGATCCAGGTGACCTTCGACATCGACGCCGACGGCATCTTGAGCGTCACCGCGAAGGACCTCGGCACCGGGCGGCAGGTGGGCGTGACGATCAAGCCGTCGAGTGGGCTGACGGAGGAGCAGGTGGAGGCGCTCGCCGCCGAGGCCGAGGCCAGGAAGCTCGAGGATGCGGCCAAGCGCGAGATGGCCGAACTGCGCAACCGGGCCGAGACGTTGCTTTACACTTGCCGCCGCTCGCTGGAGGCGTATGGGGAGATGCTAAGCGACGTCGATCGCAAGGACATCGAAGACGACGTGGCGCGCCTTGCCGAGGTGCTCGAAAACCCGTCCCCGCCGCCCGCCGCGCTGCGGGAGGCCTTCTCGGCCCTGGAAACGTCCTCGCAGCAGATCTACGAGGCGATGATGTCGGCGCCCGACGATTCCACGGCGACGGACGGGTGACGCGGGGCCCTTCGGCCATGGATGACGACCTGTACGCGCTTTTGGGCGTCGATCGCCGCGCCAGCAGCGCGGAGATCAAGCGGGCGTATCGGCGGCTGGCCGTGGAACTCCATCCCGACCGCCACCCGGACGACCCCGAGGCCGAGGCTCGCTTTCGGCGGATCAACGTGGCCTACGACACCCTCGTCGATCCCGAGCGTCGCGCGCGCTACGACGCGGCCCGGCTGCGGACGGAGTTGTCGGAGTTTACGCCCAAGAGCGCCGCAAAGGCGGCCCGCGAGTTCGTGGGCGGATTCGTCGGCGATCTGCTCGGGACGCGGCGCCGGGCGGCGCGGCGCGGCCGGGATCTGCGCTATACGCTCACCGTCGATCTCGCCGAGGCAGTCCATGGCGGGACGCATACGATCCGTTTCGAGGCCCCCGTGCCCTGCTCCACCTGCGATGGACGGGGCGCGCAGACGGGCCCTGCGGTCGCCTGCCCCCACTGCGAGGGCCGCGGGGAAGTGCGCGGTGCGGGGCCTTTGGGCCGTCGTGTGCGCTGCCCGCGGTGCGATGGGACCGGTCTCGTGCACACGGACCCCTGCCGGGTGTGCAGGGGCGCGGGGCGCGTGATGAAGGAGGTCTCCTACCGCGTGACGATCCCCGCCGGCACCGAGGCGGGCGCCGAGCGGGTGCTGGCGGGCCGTGGGGAGCCGGGGCGATTCGGCGGCCCGCCCGGCGATCTGCGGGTGACGGTCCGCATCCGGCCCCATCCCGATCTGCGCCGCGTGGGGCGGGACCTCGTGGGCGCCTTGTACCTGAGCCCGGTCGAGGCGGCCCTGGGCGGGATGGTGCCGGCGCCGAGCGTACACGGTCCCCTTTCGGTCCGGGTCCCGGCCGGGGTCACGACGGGCACGAAGCTGCGGGTGCGGGGCAAGGGGGTCGTCACGCCGAAGGGGCGGGGGGACGCCCTGTTCGAGATCGTGGTGGAGACGCCTCGCCCGCCGACGAGCGAAGATGCGCGAGAAGCCTTCCTCCGCGCCGCCAAGGGCTGGGGGGCGCTCCTCGACGCCCATGCCGAGGTATGCACGCCCGAGCGTGCCGCCCAGCGCGAACGGATTCGGGCCGACGTCGCGTTCGGTGAGACAGGCGAGACTGAGGTATCCTGAAGCCCCCATGGTCTTCATGGACCTCCCGAACCGCGAGGTCAACATCAAGCTCGTCTACTACGGGCCGGCGCTCAGCGGTAAGACCACGAACCTGCAGCAGCTTCACCGCATGATGGCGGGGGCGACGAGCGGGGATCTCGTGACCCTCGACACGCGGGACGATCGCACGTTGTTTTTCGACCTGCTGCCCCTTTCGTTCGAGACGAAAGGAGGGATCCAGATCCGGTTGCGGCTGTTTACGGTGCCGGGGCAGGTCTTCCACAACGCGACGCGGCGCATCGTGCTGCAGGGGGCCGACGGCGTGGCGTTCATCGCGGACTCCCAGGTGTCGGAGACCCGGGCGAACAACGAAAGCTTCGCGAACCTCAAGCAGAACCTGAAGCAAAACGGCATCGCCTTCGACGACGTGGCCGTGGTCATCCAGTTCAACAAGCGCGACCTGCCGGGGATCCGGACCGACCAGGAGGTGCAGCGCATCGCCGCCAAGGGCAGCGAGCCGGTGTTTCTGGCCACCGCCATCGAGGGGCGTGGCGTGCGCGAGACCTTCGAGGGGCTGGCGTCGGCCACCTGGCGCAAGCTGGAGGACCGGTTCGACCTGGGCGCGAAGCTCGGCATCGATCACGACGGGTTCATGGCGCGGGTCCGCGGCCTGTTCGGCCCGGTGGGGGAGGGGGCCCCGTGACCCAGACGCCCGGCATCGCGGACCGGGTGCCCGGACTCGAGCAACTCCTTCGCGCGCGGGACTTCGAGCGCCTGTTCCTGCCGTTCGTGGGGCGCAGGCTCGTGGGGATCGTGCTGTTCGATCGCCGGGGCGGCCGGCACGCGCAGGCCGTGGACGAGGGGGCGCGGGACGTGGCATGGGAGCAGATCCCCCCCGAAGCGCTCGCGGCGACGGGCCAGGCGTCCCCGGCGGTCGTGGGCACCCGCCGTTGCCTCGTGCGTCCCGCCTATGCCGGCGCCGACCGCGTGGGCACGACCGTGTACGTGCTGGGGGAGGCGTCCCCCGCAGACGCGCACGACGACCCGGAGCGGTTGGCGCGCGCGGTGGACGGTGTGCTCTCGGCGCTGCTGCAGTCGGGCTTTGCGGCCTGGATCACGTCCGAACTGCACCTGGCGGCCTCGGAGGATTCGTACCGGGCGATGGAGGCGCAAAACGCCGAGCTTCGCCGGGCCGTGGCGCACCTTCGCGAACTGGACGAACTCAAGGCGAACTTCCTGGCGACGATCTCCCACGAGCTTCGCACGCCGCTTACGAGCGTCATCGGATTCAGCGAGATGCTCCTCGACGGCGTGGTGGGCGATCTGGCCGAGGGACAGCGCGAGTACGTGCAGACGATTCTCGAACGGGGCGAAGAACTCTTGCGCCTCATCACGCAACTGCTCGAACTGTCCCGCATGGAGGTGGGGACCGTGCGGCTGGACCTCGCGCCGGCGGACCTTGCGCCGCTGGTGGACCGGGCCATCGACACGCTTCGGCCGGAGGCCGCTCGCGCCGGCGTGACGGTGCTTTCGGAGGTGGACCCAGCGACGACTCCGCCCGTGCTGGTGGATGCGCCCAAGGTGGGGCAGATCCTCCTCAATCTGCTTGGCAACGCGATCAAGTTCACGCCCCGCGGCGGCCGTGTGGTGGTGCGCGCCGTGCCCGCGCCGATTCACCGCCCGTTCGAGGAAGAGGACCTGTTCGGGCCCGAGGCCGACGACGCGGTGCGCCTGAGCGTGGAGGATACCGGCGAGGGGATCGATCCCGACAAGATCGAGCGGATCTTCGACCGCTTCTACCAGGTGGACTCGTCGCCGACCCGCCGCCACGGCGGTGCGGGGCTGGGGCTCGCGATCGTCAAGAGCCTCGTCGAGGCGCACGGGGGCGAGGTCTGGGCGGAATCGGAGCGTGGCCGCGGCACCACCGTGTACGCCACGTTTCCCCGGGCTCGTGCAGAATCCACCCGTGCGTGATCGGGATGCGGCGCTTGCATTTGCCGCCGATCGGTGCAATCTGGGCGCAAGCGATGGCCGGCAAACGACGATCGACCAGGGACGACGAACGCCTGCGGGCGCTCGTGACGCAGGCTTCCGAACTCGACGCGGACGTGCGGTTCGAAGATCTCCGGGGCACCTCCCGCCGCGCTGGCGGGCTGTGCCGGGTCCGAGGACGCTACATCATCATCGTGGACCGGCGCCTGCCGGTGAAGGAGCGCGCAACGGTCCTCGAGGGGCAACTCGAACGGCTCCGTCACCGCCTGGCGGGGGCGCGCGAGACCGCCGGTGCCGCTTCGGCCCCACGCGCCGCGGCCGCCGGCCCGCCGCCCGGCTAGGTACCGTCGGGCGCCGCGAGCAGGGCGGCAAAGACCGGGTCGTCGAACAGGGACGCGGCGACCTCCTCGCGGATGGCCGCCATCTCGGTTGCCGGCAGGTCCGCGGGAAGTTGCGCCGCGAGCACCAGGTCCACGATGCGATCACGGGCGTCGAGCGGTGAAATTGCGCCGGTCGCCAGGTCTGCCGCCACGGCGTCGAGACCGGCGAGCCCCGCGGGGCTGTCCACCGGGGCGGCACCCTCCGCCGCCTGGGCCGGGGACGCCTCCTCCGTGGGGGCAACGGACCGGACGCCCGAGGGGCCTGCGATGCGGAGCGGATCGTCGTCGTTTCCTGGGCACATGGGGAACCTCCACAGCATAGCATCGGCCACCGGGGGCGATCGTTGCGCCTCGGCCACCGGCGACGCCCCTGCGCGACCTGCGAAGATGGGTAGGTAGGAGAAGGTGCGACCCGCGGGGCGGTGACGGGGGCGCGACAAAGCCCCGAAAACCGCGCAATCCGTTGACTTTTCTGGCGTTTGGCGCTCAATTCGACCTAGACTACGACTCCCAACCTCCAGGGACGCGAAAACGTTGAAGGCACCCGTACAATTCGGCCCCTACCAGCTTCTCGAGCGGATCAGCGTGGGAGGCATGGCAGAGGTCTACAAGGCCAAGGAGTTCGGCGCGGACGGTTTCGAGCGGCTCGTGGCGATCAAGCGCATCTTGCCCCACGTGGCGGAGGACGAAGAGTTCATCGCCATGTTCAAGGACGAGGCCAAGATTGCGGTCCAGCTTTCGCACGGCAACATCGCTCAGATCTACAACCTCGATACCCACGAAGACGGTTTTTACATCGCCCTCGAGTACGTGGCGGGCCGGGACCTGCGGGCGATCTTCCAGCGGTGCCAGCAGCAAGGCAAGCCCATGCCCGTCGAGCAGGCCTGCTACATCGAGGGCGATGTAAAAACCGTCTT
>JALSIN010000426.1 GCA_026989935.1 Polyangiaceae bacterium
CGGGCCGGGCTTGGTCGGGTGCGGGAACGCAGACGGGTTCGGCCACGGCCACCGACACGCCCACGGGCGCCCGTCCCGGTCTCGGTGCCAGTGCCGGTGCGCGTCGCTGTCCCCGTCCCCGTAACCCCCAGCGCTGGAGGCATCGAGCCGCCGCGGTGTCCGTGCCGGTGCCGGTGCGCGTCCCTGTTCCCGTCCCCGTACACCGGAGCGCCGGATGCACCGCCGAGCCCCGGCCGGCGGGGGGCCGGCGTTGGGGACTGCGGGGCGCGGCTCGCAGCCGATCGCGGGAGCGCCGCCGGCGGAGGCGGCGGGTCGGTTCTCAGCCGCAGGTGGCGGGATGGTCGGCCTTGCGGGCGGTGACCTGGACGGTGCTCGTGATGCTGGGGAGGAGGCCCGTTCCACCCGGTGTCAGGGCCCGGATCTGGCAGGCGAGGTCCGGCACCGACGACAGACACTCCCCCGGATCCGACAGCCGGACGGGGCCGTCGCGTCCCGGGTGATCGAGGTTGCGCCAGCTTCCGAGGTCCCAGGGCGACAGGGTCGTGCGCGGGTCGAAGCCGCGCAACTCGACCGTGACGCGGATCCCCAGCGGCATCACGATGTCGTGGGTGCGATCCCGGCCGTCGCGCAGGTCCAGGATCTGGATGGGGGCCGGGTCACCCCGGCTGCCCGCCTGCGGCAGGGCCGTCACCAGCCACACGCCGGGGTCCAGCGGCAGGACGTACGCGCCGCCTTCGCCCGTGCGCGGGTCGGTGAAGGTCGGCACCGTGTGGAGGTACGGGCCCGGGACCGTGGTCTCCGACTCGCCGGGCATCCGCAGGCGCTCGGCGACGATCGTGGCGTCCACGTCGTTGCAGTCGCCGGGCTTGGCGTCGTCGCACAACTCGGCGCCGAGGCGGACCGTGCCACGCACGAGCACGCGCCGGGGTAGGGTGATCGTCGGGGGCTCGGGCGGGGGCGGGACGGGGAGCGTGGTCGTCATGGAGCCTAGGACCGATCCGACGGGCGACTCGACCCGCAGGGTGAGGGTCTGGACGGGGGCCGCCCCCGGCAGGGCCTCGAGGGTGCAGCGGCCGTCCTCGTCGCAGGCGCCCACGCGACGGAACTGACCGGGGAACGGATCCGACCGATCGAGGGACGCACATCCGAGGTCTTCCCATTGCGAGGTCGGGGGGGCGGGAAACGGCGCACTGGCCACGGCGCGTGCGGAGCCCGACGCGGTCACGGGGGCGCAACGATCCGGCGCGGTGGGCTGGGGCCCGTCTTCGGCCGCGCCGAACAGGCACCCGACCTCGCAGCAGGTGATCGGGGTGTCGTCCGCGAAGGCCCCCAGCATGACCGGGGCCCCGTCCACGGTGACCACCACCGTGATCGCCGGCGACCAGTCGGGCACGCAAAGCGGTGCATCCAGGCTGCCGGGCGGGAACGGCTCGGAGGCGGGGGGCGGGAAGTCGGCCGTGACGAGGTGCTGCACCGTCGGGGCGGCGGCGAACGATGGTGGGACGACGGTGACCGCGAAGCGCCGCTGGATCGCCGACGAAGGGTCCGCCTCGCAGTAGGTGTAGACGCTGGCCGAAAACGCGCCGGCGTCGTCGGTGACGAAGCTGCCGTTGCCGGCAGGGCGGCCTTCCAGGGGGTGTGTGCATCGGCCGGCGAGGGTCCCCGTGGCGATGTCGCAGATCTCGAGGCCGGACACGCAGTCCGCATCGCTCGTGCAGACTTGCTCGGGCGGGGGGGGACCCAGGGAGGGGATCCCCTCCGGGTCCGCCGGCGGTTCGGGGGCGGCGTGGGACAACGTCACCGTTGCACTCTCGACGGACGCGGCGGGGCCCCCGGGCCCGATCCGACGGACGGTCCCTGCGAGCGTCCGCTGGCACGCACGCACCGGACTCGCCTCGTACAACCAGGTCGTGCCGGCCGCGTGGCTGCACGCCTGCTCGGCCGTCTCGCCCAGCACGAGGCACACCGGCGGTACCCGCGGTGAGCACGGTGGCGATGGGCAGCAGTCCTCGTCCGAGGCGCACGCCCGGTCGGTGCGGGCCGCGGCGGGCGCGATCCAGCGCTCGTAGGGCGGCTCGTCGGGGCCGGGTACGATGCGGGCCAGCGCGCGTTCCGTCCCGAACGGTCCGACGGTGCCCGCGTCCGACGGGTGATGGTAGGGCCAGTCCAGAAACGGCGTGCGTGGACCCTCGTCCGACGGCTCAACGACTGCCTGCCGCACGAGGTCCCGCAGGCCGATGCGGGAAGGCGACCGGATCTCGACGGTCCCCGCCGGGGGCGTGTTCGGATCGTCTGCGAGCGGGTCGGTCACGAGCAAGGACCAGAACTGTGCGGCCTCGCTGCGGCGCACGGTCACCTGCCGGTCGCCCGTGGACACCAGCTCGACCGCGGCGTCGCAACCCAGGATCTCCGTGCGGAAGGCATACGCCTCCCCGGCGACCTCGGCGGGTTCGCGCACGTCGAAGGCCAGGTCCGCCAGCGGCGGCACGTCCGTACCCGGCACGCAGCGCCCCTGGTCGATGGCGCAGACCTCGCCGGCGGCCACGTCGCAGTCGTCGTCCGTCTCGCACGCCACGGGGGACTTGGGCGGCGCGACCGTGCTGCACGCCGCCACGAGGGCGAGGCTCCCCGCGCCTACGGCTCGGTGGACGTGCAGGCGCATTCTTCTCCTTCTCCGCAGGAGAACACCCAGCTTACGGTGTCGTAGGTGGCGCCGGCCGCCAGATCCGGATGGCCCACCTGCTGCGGCAACAGCACCGGCTCGTTCGTATCCGGGTCGATGACCGGATTGCCGTCCTCGTCCCGAAGCACCGGCGTAAACCAAGGCCGGTCCGTGACGACGAGCTTGAGACTGTGGATCCCCGGCTCGATCTTGTTGCCCTCGTTGTCGTTGCAAAGGTCCACGATCCCCGCCGGCCCCACGATGCGAAAGAACCGTAGCTGCGGGTCCGTCCGGCCGAAGACGTTCTGGTACTCCGAGGACACCACCCGTTCGGCCGGCCGGTCGGGCTGCAGCAGGTTCCGGTAGGCCACGCGTTCAAATGGTTCGTGTTGGAACGGATCGAAGTCGAGGAGCAGGGCACCGAACAGGTCGTCCTTGGGCCCGCCGTCGTCGTCCACGTCGGGGTCTTCGGCGTAGACCCGGACCTCGCCGAAGGCGGATCCATCGCTGGCGCCGTCGGGGCATACGCACAAGGGGGTCGGGATCCAGCCTGACGGCAAGGACGCGGCGGTGGGGACCTGCGGGCACACGGTCGCCTTGTCGCTGCGCTCTGCGCAGGCCAGGTCGGCGTCCTCTCCCACGGGGATCCGCTCGACGATGCGGACGGCGCCGGGGTTCGTGAAGACTCCCTCGACGGCGATGTCCTTGTCCGGGATGATGCACGCGGTGGCGACAAGGGCGAGAGGGCCTGTGCGCCACGGTCGCCGAGGTGTTCGCGCATCGTTCACTTGTTTGCTCGCTCCAGGTAACGAAAAATCGTTCGTGGGTCCACGCCCAGGTCCCGTGCCGTCTTGGTGCGGTTTCCGTCGTTCAAGCGCAGGACGTAGTCCACGTACTGCTGCTGCCACCGCTCCCGGGCCTCGGCCAGCGGCACGATGCGGCGGTCGTCGCTTTCGAAGCCCTCGAAGGGTTCGAGGTCGAGGTCCTTGGTCGTGATGCTGGGGCCCTCCATCAGGACGAGGGCCTTCTTGATGTGGTTTTCGAGCTGGCGGATATTGCCCGGCCACTCGAAACGCCGCAGGGCTTCGAGGGCCATGGGGTCGAAGGCGGCGGCGGGATCCAGCGAGTGGCCGTACTCCGGGCCGAATCGCCCGACCAGGTAGCGGGCGATGAGGATGACGTCGTCCCCGCGTTCGCGCAGGGGGGGCAGGTGGATGCCGATGACGTTGAGCCGGAAGTAGAGGTCTTCCCGGAACGTCCCGTCCCGGACCGCTGTCGCGAGGTCGCGGTTCGTGGCGGCCACGATGCGGATGTCCACGGGCCGAGGCTTCGTGTCGCCGACGGGCACCACCGCCTTGTCCTGCAGGGCGCGCAGCAGCTTGACCTGCAACTGCAACGGCAACTCCCCCACCTCGTCGAGGAACAAGGTGCCCTTGTCAGCCGCCTGGAACTTGCCCTTGCGGTCGGCCACCGCGCCCGTGAACGCCCCGCGAACGTGGCCGAACAACTCCGACTCGATGAGGTTTTCCGGGATTGCGCCGCAGTTGACCGTGACGAACGGTCCGTCGGCCCGCGGCGACCGATCGTGGATCTCCCGGGCGATGAGCTCCTTGCCCGTGCCCGTCTCCCCGGTCACGAGGACCGTGATGTCCGTCTGGGCGACTTTCTCGACCAGACGGTATACCTCTACCATGCGGGGGCAGGCGCCGACGATGGCGCCGAAGCGCATGGCATCGAGACGCTCGGCGAGGTGCGCGCTCTCGCTGCGCAACTCGTTGAGGAGCTGGGCGCTTTTGACGAACAACGCCGCCTGCGCCGCGAAGACCTGCAGCATCTCGAGCTGCTCCGTGCGGAAGAGGTCCCGCACGCGGTCGTTGCCCACGTAGATGAGCCCCAGGAGTTCGTCGCGTACCACGAGCGGGGCGCACATCACGCTCGACAACTTGAGGTTGATGACCGACAGGCTCTCCTGGAAGCGCTCGTCGCTGTAGGCGTCCGAGGAGAGCACCGGCTCCCTGCGCTCGATCACCGTGCGGATGATCTTGTCGCTCAGGAGATCGGACGGATCGTCCACGGGCTGCCGGTCGAGGTTGCGCGCCACGCAGATCCGGTAGCCCGACGGCGCGTCGGGGTCGGCCAGGACCAAAAAACCCTTCTGCGCCCGCGTCAACGCCACGATCTGATCGATGAGCTCTTCGAGCAACGGCTCGAGCTCGGTACGCTCGGCGAGCATCTGCGAGAACTGCTGCAGGCGCCGCATGGCCTCGATGGACAAGGCGGCCCCGTCGCCTGCGCGGTCGCTGTCCGTCATCGTGAGGTCGATGGCCGAAAACAGCATCTCGGTGCTGCCGATGCGCAGGATGTCGCCGTGGCGCAGGTCGTGGCTGCGCATCTTCTTGCCGCCGACGAAGAAGGGGGTGCTGCGCTTGGCGGATTCGAGGCGGTACCGGCCCGGCTCGTGGAGCAGGGTGCAGTGGGTCGGGGCGACGTCCGCATCGGCGATCACGATGTCGCACTCGGGGGAGGCGCCGATGGTGGTCACACGGCGGACGATGGGGTGGGTGACGGGTGAGCCGTCTGGGCCTTGGTAGGACAGCGTCGGCATGGCGCGAGGTCAGAAGCGGCCGCGGAGCACGATCCCCGCCCCCTGGGGCGACAGGGTGGCGCCCGGACGGATCGTAGCACGCGGCCGGCGGCGTTTCGGCTTGGCCGGTTCGCCCTGCGAGTCCAGCGCACGGCGCGGAACCCGTTGGATCTCGGCCGTGGAGACGGGTTCGAACCGGATCTGGGCCAACACGATGTCCAGGGCGACACTGCCGAGGAACATCCATCCCATGACCTCCTCGGCCTTGCGGGTGCGCTCGACGGCGTCCTGGTTGGAGATCTCGGTCTGGCACCGTACGGACCCCCGGTCGAAGCCGGCGGTGCGTTTGCACTTGAAGCCGTAGATCCGCTGGAGCAACAGTCCGAGCCCGGCGGCGCCCGTCGCGGCCTCGAGTACGAGGAAGGTACCGCCCAGGGCGAGGTTCGTCCGTTCCCGGCGCGACACCGCCCCTTTGCGTCCCACCAGGCCGTTGTAGAAGTGACCCACCCCGAAGGGGATGAGGGCGAAGACCCGGCTGCGCTTGACGACCTTTCGGATCTCGACCTCCTGGTCCAAAAAGCGCTTTTCGAGCCGCGCGTGCTCGGCCTCCAGGGCGTCGTACGTGCGGCGGATGTGGGCGAGGTCTGCGCGGCAGGCGTTGCGCTCGGCGCGGCATCGCGCCGCCCTCGTGCGGTCCCGCTCCTTCGTGCGGTCGATGAACAACCGGTAGAGTTCGGGGCTGTAGACGCCCTGGGGCATGGACCAATCGGGGTCGCGGTCGAGCAGCGCGTCGAGGTAACCGGCGGCCACCTCCACCCGAACTTCTTTGGCCACGCTCTCGTCCGACAAGGTGGCGTCGGCCAGCAGGGGCAGGACTTGCGTGCGCCGGACCTTGTCGGACAGGATCGTCTCGTCGGCGGCGAGAGGCTCGAGAAGCTGGCGCACCTGGGACCATTGCCCGGCCTGCCATGCTTGGTGCGCGCGCCGGATCACTCGGTCCACGGATCGGTCGTCTTCGGGGGGCGCCGTGGCGGGGGGCTCGCCGTGGCCGGCGCTCCGAGCGCGGGCCGGGGCGGCCGCGAGGCATGCGAGCAACAGGATGAGAGGTGGGCGCATCGAATGACGACGGTGACGGACGCTCCAAGCCTACCGGGCCCCACCGCGCGGCGCGAGGGGACCACGCAACGTTCGTACTATCGCGGCCGCAGGCCCATCTCGCGTGTGTTCGGGCCGGGCAGCAGCAAGAAGGTGTCCCTGCGCGTCTGGAAGTCTGGGTGCTTGTACTCGAGCACGATGGTGGTCCCCTCCGAGGGGACCCGGCGCACGACAGGAAAACCGTCCGGCGTAAAAGGCCCGCGTCCGAGTTCCGCAGGGCACCGGATGCACGTGACGACCGCGTCATCGGGCGCGTCCGGAAAGGACAAGGTGGCAGGTTGCGGTTGTACGGCGAGGTGCACGGGGCCCTTGCGGCACGCCGCCGGGTCGATGTTGCCGCTGAATCCGAACCTCCGGCCACGGATGCGAAGGGGGATCGGGTCACGCCCCCGCACCGGGACCGGGATCTTCGTGCCCGGGACGGGGCGCCACGGCTCGTTGCCCACGCGGATCTGGAGGTTTCTCGCCTGGGAGGCTCCGACGCCGTCGAGGAGCAGCAGGCACGTGGCGCGCAGGGCGGTGACGTGCCGGACGGGGGCCTTGCGCCGCCGCGTGGGAGATGGCCGATCCGCGGCCGCCTGGGCGTCGGCCGGCGGCGCGGGGGGGGGCGGCGCCGGGTTTGGGGCGGCGGCGGTTTCCGCGTCCGTAGGGGGGGGCGTTCGTTCGGTCGCGCCCGCCGGTGGGCTCGCCGCGGGAGCCTCGTTCGGTGGGGGCACCCGTGCGGATGCCGGCGGATCGTCGCGGCGTTGGCCCGCGGCCACAGCGAGTCCGCCAAGCGCGCCGACGACGGCAATCACCGCCACCACGCGCCCCGCGATCGCCCGCAGTCGCCGTCGGCGGCACAGGCGATCGAACAGTGCGCGCGCGTGGGCGTGGTCCGGATCCACCTCCAGCACGCGCCCCAGCAGGCGGATGGCGCGGGACGGCTCCCCGGCCTCGGCGGCCCGCTCGGCGCGTTCGGTCAGGTGGTCGGCCACGGTCTGGTCGAGGCGGGCCACGAAGGCGTGCGGCTCGTCGAAGTACTCGGCGAGATCCGTGGTGTCGGGATCGATCCCGGCCTCCTCCAGGTACGCCCGCAGATCCGTCGCGAGCGCGTCGGCCGTCTGGTAGCGGTGCGCCGGATCCACTTCGAGCGCATGGCCGATGATGGCCTCGAGCTCGGGATCGACCAGCGGGTTCTTCGTGGACGGCGGCGGGTAGTCGCCGTCCGCGATCCGCGTGAGCACCTCGTGGGGGTTGCGACCGGCGAACGGCAGCACACCGGTGGAGAGCTGGTAGAGCAGGATCCCCAGGGAGAAGATGTCCGTGCGGGCGTCGATGGGGCGGCCCGAGATGAGCTCGGGGGCCATGTACGCCGGGCTCCCCAGGAGTTGCCCGGTCATCGTGAGCTTCTGATGGTCGAGGATCTGCGCGATCCCGAAGTCCATGAGCTTGATGCAGCCGTCGTCGGCCCGCACCATGACGTTTTCCGGCTTGATGTCGCGGTGGACGATCCCTGCCCGGTGGGCGTGGGCCGCAGCGCGGGCCAGGCGATAGACCACGAGCGCGGCCACGACGGGGCGCAGCGGGTTCTTGGCGTCGATCCAGGCTCGCAGGGTGGGGCCGTGGATGAACTCCGTGACGATGTACGCCTCGGAGGCGTCTTCTCCCGAGTAGTCGAAGATCTCCAGGATGTTGTCGTGCCGCAGCTTCGCGACCGCCAGGGCTTCCCGGCGCAGGCGCGCTTTCGATTCCGGGCGGTCGGCCAGGTGCGGGTGCAGGACCTTGATCGCCACCTCTCGTTCCAGGACGCGGTCGCGCGCCCGATAGACCACGGCCATCCCCCCGTGCCCGACTTCTTCGAGCACGTCGTACTTGTCGAGGCTGTCACCGACGAGGCTGGGCAACGTGGACTCCCCGGGGCCTGCCCGACCCCCTGCGATGGTAGGGGCAAAGGCGCCCGTGCGGCACCGGGGCCCGGGATTCACGCCGAGATTGCGCCAAAGGCGCACATCGTCCGCACGGCGGTGGATCCCTGCTAAGACTCGGGGCGGCGAGGCGATGCCTGACTTCCACCCCCGCCCCTACGAGGGGCTCGCGTACCCGAACGTGGTGGCCATGTTCGCCGCCCGGCGCGACCGTTCGCCCACCCGCCCGGCGCTGCGCTACAAGCGCGACGGTTCCTGGCGGGCGCTTTCGTGGCGGAACTGGTGGGAGCAGGCGGGCGAGATCGCGCTGGGCCTTGCGCGGGTCTGCGGCGTGCGGCCGGGGGACCGCGTAGCGCTGATGGCGCATACACGCGTGGAATGGGCCGTGGCCGACCTTGCCGTGGCCCGCCTCGGCGCCGTGTCCGTCCCGATCTATCCCTCGCTGACGGGGGAACGGGTCGGATACATCCTCGACGACAGCGGTTGCAAGGCCGTCGTGGTGGATGGCCCCGTGCGCCTTCGCGTGGTGCTCGACGCCCTGGCGGCGGGCGCGGGGCGGGATCTCGAGGCCGTCGTGTTCATGGACGATCGCGCCTTGGCGCCGGGGCGGCGGGGCGGCGGTATCGTGCGCATGGAGGACCTTCCGGCGGTGGGGCCACCGCGGTATCCATGGGGCGCCGTACGCGCGGCAGGGACCGAGGTCGCCCACGGCTCCCACGCGACCCCGGTGGACCTGGAGGCGGTCGCCGCGTCGCTGGACCTCGGCGACACGATGACGCACGTGTACACCTCGGGCACCACGGGCGAGCCCAAGGGGGTCGTGCTCACCCACGGTAACATCGTCTTCGAGTCCTGGGCGGTGCGCAACGTGGTGCCGG
>JALSIN010000427.1 GCA_026989935.1 Polyangiaceae bacterium
CGCCCCGTGCATCCCCGCGCCAGCGGCGACCCGCGCCGCACGCGACGGCCCCCCGTCCTCGGCGGCGAGCTCGTCGAGCGCACCCCGGCCCCCACCGCGCGGGGGGACGAGGCGACGGTGCGCGCCGCCCACCGGCGCTACGGACCCGAACTCGCAAACGCCCCCGCCCCGGTCCTGTTGCCTCCGGCGGACAGCCCCTACTTCGGCGGCCCCCTCGTCGTCCGCCCCGCCTTCTGGGCGTACAGCGCCGCGGACGGCACGACGACGATCTCGCTCCAGGCCAGCACGAAGGCGCGGGTGCACACGCACCTTACCCCCAAGGCGCCGCCCGATCGCGTGCGCGGGATGCCGGCCTGGATCACGAAGAACGAGGGGATCGTGTCGATCGCCTGGATCGAGGGCGGGATCGCCTACACGCTCGAGGTCGAGTGCGGCGACCCGCACAAGGCGGCCTGCCGGGACGACGGGCTGGCCCGCTCGATCGCCGCCTCCCTCGTGGCCGTGGGCGGCAAGGGGGTGGTCCCATGAAGATCCACGGGTGGATCCTCGCCGCCGCCGCCCTCGCCCCCGCCCCCGCGGCCGCGGCGCCCTGGGGCTACCTCGACCCGGGCGACCTCGAGCCGGGCTCCGGCCAGGGCCGCGTAGACTGGATGGTCTACGCCCTCGGCATGCGCTACCCCATCGAGAACGGGCCATCCTACGCCAACTCCCAGGTCTACCGCCCGGGGGGGAGCCAGGGCGGGGGCGGCTCCCAGTGCGACGCGGTCAACTACGACTATCCCTGGCGCGACAACTACTGCGAGATCCGGAGCTGGGACATGCCCCTGTGCCCGGCTGGCACGGGGCACCAGGGTCAGGACATCCGGGCGGCCACCTGCGAAAAGCTCGTCCACGCCAACGTGGCGACGGCCGACGGGACGATCACCCACATCGGCAGCTACTCCGTTTACCTCACCGACGCAGCGGGCACGCGCTACGACTTCCTGCACGGGGACGACAACATGGTGTCCGAAGGGCAGAACGTCTCGCGCGGCGACCCGATCAACCTGGTGTCCAACAACTTCGGCGGCACCTCCACCACGATCCATCTGCACTTCAACATCAAGCAGGACGTCGCCGGGTTCGGCTTCGTGTACGTGCCGCCCTACATGAGCCTGGTCCAGGCCTACGAGGAGCTGATGGGCTTCGCCAACGCGGCGCCGGACGGCACCGCGACCGTGGACGCCTGCACCGCGATCACCGGCTGGGCGCAGGACCCGGACACGCCGGACGAGCCGGTGACCGTGGAGCTGTGGTTCGACGGCCCCAAGGACGAACCCACCGCCACGGGGATCGCCGTGCTGGCCGACCTCTATCGCATGGACCTTTGCGACAGCCTCGGATCGTGCGAGCACGGCTTCTCCGTGGACGTGCCGCTGTCGATCCGAGACGGCTACACCCGCCCGGTCCACCTGTACGCCATCGACACCGAGGGCGGCGGCGCGTCCGAGCTGCCCGACTCGCCGGTCCTCGTGGACTGTGCGCGCCCGCCGGTGCCCGAGGGTGTGCGACGTCCCCTCGAAGGCCCGGACCACCTGGCCGCGTGGGGCTTCTCGCCGTTTTGGAGCAGCATGCGCCTTACGGACGACGAGCTGGCGACACTGCCGGACGACCGGGCGGTGCCCGACGCGCCGCTCGTGGTGCTCGACGAGGCCGGCGACGCCTGGCTCTTGGATGGGCCCTACCGCCGGCCGATCCCCTCGGCCGAGGTGGCCGGGGCCTGGGGCTTCGACCTGGCCGCCGCCGCGACGTGGACCGACGCCCAGCTCGCCGCATACATCGTGGGGACGCCGCTGCGCCCCGAGCCGATCCTGGTGCGGGGCCCGGCCCCGGTCTACTACCTCGTGGACGACGCCCAGTGCGACCCGGCCGACGCGGGCTGTGCGCCGGACGGCGGCACCGCCGGCGGCACGGGGGGAACCGGGGAGACGGGCGGCGCGGCGGACACGGGCGCGACCGGAGGGTGGCCCCAGGACGACGGCGGCGGCGACGAGCGCGGTTGCGGCTGCCGCGGCGGCCGACCGACCGCCTGGGCGCCCTTCGTCCTGCCCGGCCTCCTGGTGCTGCGGCGACGGCGGCGCGGACGCTGACCGGTCGGGCGCCGCGTCCCGGTCCGGCGGCTACAACCGCAGGTCCACGTGGGCGCGGGCGCGAAGCCCCTGCTTGAACTCGCGCTCGGCCTTCTCGGCCGCCTTCTCGTAGAGCACCTGGGTGATCCGATCCTTGGCCTCCTCGTAGGACAGGGCCTCGGATGCCTTGTGCTCCACCACGCGCACCACCTCGAAGCCGCGCCCCGTCTCCACCGGGCCCACCACCGTGCCGTCCTTGGCGGCAAAGACGGCGTCTTCCAGATCCACGACCATGGCGCCGCGGGCGACCTCCTCGGGCTCGGGCGCGGGCATCGAGAACTCCCGGGCGACGTCCTCGACCGTGGCCCCCTGCCGCAGCCGCGCCGCCACCTTCTGCGCCCGGGCGAACGCACGGTCCCGCGCACGGGGGTCGTCGCCGTCCGGGGCGATCCGAAAGCGCTCGACGACGACCCGGGCCCCCACGTCCTTCGTCATCGTGCGGTAGTAGGCGCGGATCTGGGCCTCGGTGACGGTGGGCGCCGCCAGGGTGGCGAGCGTCTTGTAGACGACGATCTGCTTGCGCAGGTCGTTCTGGTAGTCCTCCCAGGTGCCGTAGATCCCGCTGCGCTCGACGTCGGCGCGCAGGGCCTCGACGTCGGCGTAACCGTGGCCGCTGGCGAGGTTTTGCAGGTAGCGTTCGAGATCGGCGTCCGTCGCCTCGATCTGGAACCGGGCGCCCTCCTTGCGCACGAGCAGGTCGTCCACCAGATCGTCGAGAACCTTGGGGCGGATCGACCGGGCGATGCGGGCGGCGTCGGCCTCGGTGGGGTTTTGCAGCTCGGCCAGGGCGTTCGCCAGGCGCTCGGAACGCTGCACCTCGCGGTCCAGGTCGCTTTCGAGGATGATCTCGTCGTCCACCACGGCCACCACGCGGTCGAGCACGACACGCGAGGCGGCGGCCGACGCCTCGTCCTCGGCCGGGCCGGGCGGCGCGGCGGCGAGCACCGAAGCGACCGGGAGCGCAAGGAACGGAAGCGGAAACGGAAGCGGCACCGGCACGACGGGATAGCAACCGCCGGCGCGTGAGGCAAGCGCCCGGCGGGCCGCGGTCACGGGGCGCCGGTTCCACCGCCGGCACCGGCACCGGACCTGGCCGGCATCCGGGCGGCCAGCTCGGCCAGGTACGCCTCCCGGGCCTTCGCCAGCCTCGGCGCCCGCACGATCTCCACCAGGCGCGCCTGCACCTCGGGGTCGTCGAAGGGCTTGCGCTCGGGAGGCGTCACGCGATCGAGCCGCCCCACGAACAGGCGGTCGCCCACGGAGACCACGTGCGGCAGCGGGTCACCGACCCGCAGGCCTTCTTGGAACAAGATCGGATGGAACGCCGGGAAACGGGCGTCGTCCCGCGCCTGTAGATCGGTGTGGACGACCTCGCCCAGGGACGAAAGCGGTGCCCCGCCCAGCAGGGCACGGTGGGCTTCGAGGGCCTCGGGCAAACGGCGAAACAACACCCCCTCGGCCCCGCGCCGCTCGGGGGTGGTGAACTCGTCGGCGTGGGCCTCGTAGGCGGCCCGCAGCGCGGCGGCGTCGCCCGCCACCGACTCGTAGGGTACCCGGCGTTCGAGCTCGGCGCGCAGCACGCCGGCGGCCACCTCCTCCAGGAGCGCCCAGGCGACGCGCGGGTCGTCCCCGAGCCCGGCCCGCTCGGCCGCCTGGGCGAGCAGTTCCGCGTCCACGAGGGCGTCGAGCATGACGGCGAGCCCCTCCCGCCCCTGGAAGCGCATCTGGGCGTAGGGGCCGAGCTCGGGGATCAGCCCCACGAGGTCCTCTTCGTAGAACACCCGGTCGCCCACCCGCGCCAGGGCGCCCTCGGGCAGGGTGTCGGGCTCGGCCGGACAGCCAAGGCCCAACGCGATCAGGGCCGCGGCCGCCCCGGTCCAGCCGGACGGATGCCGCCGGGCGGCCGCACGTCGGTCCAGAAGGCGGCGCGAAGGCACGACGATACCTTAGCAAAGGCCGCCGCGTGCCGCCCCGCCACCGCCGCCGTCCACGGGACGCCGCCGGGATCCGGCTGCGCAGGCCCCCACCGTCGTATCGTCGTATAAAAAGGATCCGTGACGCTCGAAGTCCGCAGCCCCTACGACGGTCGCTCGGTCGCTCGGATCCCCCGCGACGACGACGAAACCATCGACCACAAGCTCACGCGCGCACGTGCCGCCTTCGAGGCCTTCGCGCGCACGCCGCTCGAGACGCGCAAGCAGGTGGTCGAGCGGGCCCTGGCCTGGTTTCGCGCGAATCACGAGCGCGTCGCCGCGGACGTGACGGCGCAGATGGGCAAGCCCATCGTCCAGGCGCGCCGCGAGGTGGACACGATGCTCGAACGGGCCGAGCACATGCTGGCGATCTGCGACGCGGCGCTCGCGCCCGACGTACTCGCCGAAGGCCCGCACCTGCGCCGGATCGAGCACCGGCCGCTGGGGGTCGTTCTCGACGTGGCCGCCTGGAACTACCCTCTACTCATCGCCGTCAACGTGGTGGTCCCCGCCGTGCTCGCCGGCAACGCCGTGGTGCTCAAGCACAGCGCCCGCACGCCCCTTTGCGGCCGACACTTCGCCGAGGCCTTCGCGGGCGCGGACGGTCCGGAAGGGCTCGTGCAGGACCTCGTGGCCACCCACGAACAGACGGCCCGCGTGATCCGGGACCGGCGCGTCGGCTACGTGGCCTTTACCGGCTCGGTGCGCGGGGGGCTCGAGGTGTACCGCACGGCCGCGGCGCGCTGCGTGGACGTGGGGCTCGAGCTGGGCGGCAAGGACCCGGCCTACGTGGCCGAAGACGCCGACCTCGACGCCACGGTCGCCGGCGTGGTGGACGGCGCCTGCTACAACGCCGGCCAGTCGTGCTGCGCGGTCGAGCGCGTCTACGTCCACGAGCGGATCTACGACGCCTTCCTCGAACGCGCCCGCGCGCTCGTTGCGGCCTACCGCATGGGCGATCCCGCCGACGAGGCCACGACCCTCGGGCCCATGGCGCAGACCTCGGCCCCCGCCTTCCTGGCCGGCCAGGTGGACGAGGCCGTGCGGCGCGGGGCACGCCTGCTCGCGGGCGGCGCGAGCCCCGAGGGCATGCCGCGCTTCTTCGCCCCCACCTTGCTGGCCGACGTGCCGCAGGACGCGGCGGTGATGCAGGAGGAGAGCTTCGGTCCGATCCTGCCGGTGGCGCGGGTCGAAAGCGACGAGGCGGCCGTCGCCCGCATGAACGACGGCCGCTACGGCCTGACCGCCTCGATCTGGACCACCGACCGCGACCGCGCCCGGAGGCTGGCGGAGCGCATCGAGGCCGGGACGATCTACCAGAACCGCTGCGACGTGCTCGATCCGGCGCTGCCGTGGACCGGCGCCAAGGACAGCGGGATCGGTTCCACCCTGTCGCGCTACGGGTTCTGGCACCTGACCCGCCGAACGGCCCTACACTTCGAGGCAGCGCCATGACCGACACCGATCGCGACCCCGCCCGTCTCGTGGACGAGCTCGCCGATGCGGGCGTACGCCGAATCAAGCTCGGGATCACCGACATCGACGGGGTCCTGCGCGGCAAGTACCTGACGATGGAGAAGTTCGCGTCGCTGGCCCGAGGATCGGCGGGGTTTTGCGACTGTATCTTCGGCTGGGACGTGGCCGACCAGCTCTACGACAACGCCACCTTCTCCTCGTGGGACAAGGGCTTTCCTGACGCACCGTACCGCCTCGACCTGTCCACGCGCCGCACGATCCCCTTCGAGCCCGACACGCCGTTCTTCCTGGGGGAGCTCGTCCCGCGGACCGGCGAGCGGTTCCACGGGATCTGTCCGCGCAACCTGCTGCGCCGGGTCCTGGCCGACGCCGAAGCCATGGGCTTTGCGGTCAAGGCGGGGTTCGAGTACGAGTTCTTCGTCTTCGACGAGACGCCCCAGTCCGCGCGGGAGAAGGGCTACCGCGACCTGCGGCCGTTCACCCCGGGCATGTTCGGGTACTCGGTGTTGCGGGCGTCGGTCCACGCCGAGCTCCATCAGGAATTCCTCGACCTATGCGAGACGATGCGGTTGGGGCTCGAGGGCTATCACACCGAGACCGGCCCCGGCGTGATGGAGGCCTGCCTGCGCGCGACGTCCGGCCTCGAGGCGGCCGACCGCGCCGTCCTGTTCAAGACGTTCACCAAGGTGTTCTTCCAGCGCAAGGGGCTGTTGCCCACCTTCATGGCGCGGTGGTCGAAGGACTACCCGGGGCAGAGCGGCCACTTCCACGTGTCCCTGTGGGACGAAAGCGCGGACACCCCGCGGTTCCACGATCCTGCCGCCGCGGGCGGCATGAACGAGATCATGCGGTGGTTCGTGGGCGGCCAGGTGCGCTACATGCCGGAGCTTTGCGCCATGGTGGCGCCCACGGTCAACGCCTACAGCCGGCTGGTGGAGGGCGCCTGGGCGCCCACGGCGGCCACGTGGGCGGTGGACAACCGCACCACGGCGCTGCGGGTGATCCCGGGCGGACCGAAGGCCCAGCGGGTCGAGTACCGCCTGGCGGCCGCGGACGCGAACCCCTACCTCGTGGCGGCGGCGGCGATCGCCAGCGGCCTGGCGGGGATCCGCGAGAAGATCGAGCCGCCGGCCCCCGCCGAGGGCAACGCCTACGCCGTGCAGGACCACCTGCCGGCCGAACGCCGGCTGCCCCCCACCCTGCGCGCCGCCGCCGCCCGATTCTCGGCCAGCCAGATGGCCCGGGCCGCCTTCGGCGACGAGTTCGTCGATCACTTCACGGCCACGCGCCTGTGGGAGACACGCCAGTTCGAGCGGGCGATCACCGACTGGGAGCTTGCGCGCTACTTCGAGATCATCTGACCGACGCCGCGGTCTTGCGCCCCCTTCCGCCGCACCAGCGGCGGACCCGTGGGACACCGCCGGCGCCACGCGCCCCGAGACGTCCCAGCCGCAGGACGCGACGGCGCACGCGGCCGTGTACGGACCGGCACGCCCCGGCGAAGACGGCGACTACTTCCCCGCCGGCTCGGAGAACGCCGGATCATGGCGCAGCAGGAAGGCACGAACCGCTTCGCGCTTCTTCTTCAAGCCGTCCCCGGCACGGTTGTAGGTGGCGAGGGCCGCGCGGGCCAGCGCCAGGGCCCGCGGCCGGTCCCGGCCCCCGCCGGGCGACACGGCCCACAGGGCCTGGGCGAGCACGAAGCGGGCGGCGCCGAGGTCCTCCGCCGGCGCATTGTCCTCGTTGAGGATCTCCACCGCACGCCGCGCGTAGGGCAGTGCCCGCGACGGGCGACCCCGATCGATCGCAACCTCGGCCAGCCCCACGAGCGAATGGGCGACCAACGGATGCTCGGGCCCCAGGGCCTTCTCCCAAACCGAAAGCGCTCGCTCGTGGAACCGCCGCGCACGTTCGTATTCACCCCGGACCCGATGGAGCTCGCCCAGGTTGTCGAGGGTGTTCGCGAGCGCCGGGTGCTCCGGCCCCAGCGCCTTCTCATAGATGGACAGCGCACGTTCGTGCAGCCGCTGGGCCTGGTCGTACAGCCCGAGATCCTGGTGCGCGCTGGCCAGGCTGTCGAGGGATTGGGCCACATGAGGATGATCGGGCCCCAGCGCCTTCTCCAGCAGGTCCTTCGTACGTTCGAACAACGCCTTTGCCTCGGTAAACTCGCCGCGCATCGCGTGCAAGACACCGAGATTGTGGATGGCATACGCCACGTCCGGATGATCGGGCCCCAGCGCCTTCTTGCGGGCAGCCAGCACGCGCTCGTAGAGCTTCTGTGCCTCGCCGAACTCGCCGCGCTCCACGTGCAGGTTCGCCAGGTTGTTGAGGGTATTGGCCACGGAAGGATGGTCGGGTCCCAGGGACGCCTCGAAGATGCCCTGCGCCCGCCGGTAGAGCGGTCGCGCCTCGTCGTACGCACCGAGGGCCTGGTGTACCCCGGCAAGATTGTGCAAGGACTGCGCCACGGCCGGGTGGTCGGAGCCCAGCACGCTTCGACGGATCGCCAGCGCACGCTCGTTGAGCCGCCGCGCCTCCCCGTATTCCCGGCGTTCCTGGTACACGGACGCGAGGTTGCTGAACAGGGCAGCGCGCCGCAGCCCGTCCTTCGGCTCCGCAAGGCGCGCCAGCGCCACCTTGGCGTGCCTGCCCCATGCAAGGCCCGCCGCTTCCTCGGCCCTGTGGACCCCGACGGTGACGACCAGATAGGTTGCCGCCTGCGCCGCGGTCTCCCACGCCCCGTCCTTCGCCGACGCGAAGTACCCCGCTTCCAGCGCCGCTTCGGCCTCCCGGTATCTTCCGAGCTCGTCCAGCAGGACACCCTCCACCACCCGCAACCGTGCCGAAAGCGGCGGCCAGCCGAGTTCCGACGCCACCTCCGACGCCGCCCGCGCCACAGCAAGTCCCTCCTTGTACTGACCCGCCCGATGCTCGGCGTCCGCCTGCGACAGCTTCCGCCGCACCTCGGCCAGCGCCTCCGCCTGCTCCAATTGCGGTGGATCCGGCAGATGTGCGAGCCTGCTTTCGTCCACACACGGCCCCATCCGCGTGAGCCCCGCGGCAGCCTCGGCCGCCTTCTCCACCATCGCGTGTGCTTCGTCCTCCGACGCCGGAGGCGTCGATAGCTCGTTCGCGAGGGCCGCAAGCTCCAGCCGCCGATCCTCCAGGCACCACCGCGACCGCGCATACAGTTCGGGCGTCCACCGCCCCTCCACCTCCGACGCCAGGCACGCCGCCAATTTGGCATCCTGCCAGGCCCGCGCCTGCTCGGCGAGGTATCCCACCGCCCGCTCCGCCGCGTCCGCCGCGTACGGAATCCCCGTCCCCGCAAGCCCCGACCGCACCGCCGCCGCCACCTGGTCGTTCCATGCGTCCCCCAGTTCCTGCGCCGTCGCCTCGCACGCCGCCACCTTCTGCGCGTGCTCGAAGCGCCGCCACCCCTCCGCACCCGAAAGCGCCACCCCCAGGGCCGCCACCCCCACCGCCGCCTTGCGCACCCGCGACCGCCGCTGCCCCTTTTCCAGCACCTCCAGCAACGCCTCCATGCTCGCAAAGCGCCG
>JALSIN010000428.1 GCA_026989935.1 Polyangiaceae bacterium
GGGGGATCGCGCCGCCGCCACCGCCCACAGGCGACGGTCGCTGCGATAGTCGCGCGCGTGGGCCTGGGCCGCGGCCCCCTGCACCACCAGGTAGGCCGCGGCCGGCAGGGCCACGCGAGGCCCGAGCCCGGGGCGCCGGCGCACCCAGGCCGCCAGCAGCCGGGCGACCCCCACCGCGAACACGAAGGAGGGCACGAACAGGTAGCGCTCGGCCTCCACGTTGCGAAGCGGCACGATCTGGAGGACCGGGAGGAAGGCGAGCGAAAGTCCCCCGAGGACGAACGCCGCCGCCGGCACCCGCCCCCGCGCGGCCGCCCCCGAAAGCCACAGCAGCGCGGCGAGGAACCCCGCCGCCAGCAGCCACGGCGCCGGGGCCGACCAGGTGGCCGGGACGTCCGGGTGGTCCGGCGACAGCCCCAGCGGGACGGCCAGGCGCACAAGGCCCATGCCCGCGGCCTCGATCCCGGCGGCGAGGGCCGCCGCCCGGCCGTGCGTGTGCGCCAGAAGCCGCCCGTCCGCCCCCTGCCCCGCGAGCGTGCCGGCCCCCAGCCACCTCGCCGAAAGCGCCAGGACCACGCCGGCGCCCAGGGCCGCGCCCACCTTCGCCGCCTCCGCCCGGCCGGTCCGGCACCCCACGGGCCCCAGGCGCGCGAGCGCCACCACGAGCGCCAGGGGGGCCACCGACATCTTGGCCTGGCAGGCCAGGAAGAACAGCCCCGTGGCCGCGAGCCGGGACGCCGGGCCCCGGCGCTCGGCCGCCAGCGCCGCCCCCATGGCCAGCACGAACGCCAGCAGGTCCTCCCGGAAGCTGACCACCGCCACGACCTCCGCGTGGACCGCCGCCACCGAGAAGAGGGCCGCCGCTGCGAACGCCTCGGCCGAGTCGGCGCCCCGCCGCAGGAGCCAGGCGAAGGCCAGCAGCGACGCCAGCGCCGCCAGGAGCAGCGAGACGGCGTGGTGGGCCACGGGGGCGAGCCCGAACAGGCGCACGGTCAGCAGGTCGAAGATCACCGACACCGGCCGGAAGGCGTCGGGGACCCCCGCCCGGGCCGCCCGCCCGTCGAACAGCGCCAGGAGATCGCCGCGGGTGCGCAGGAAGCCGTTGTCCGCCAGGACGAGGTGATCGTCGTAGACCAGATCGAACGAAAGGACCGGCGCGAAGGTCGCCGCCACCAGGACCACGAGGGCGGCCGCGAGGACGCGGCTCGATGGCAGGGCGCCGGGCACGGCGCGCCCAGGCTACCGCACGGGGCCCACCGGCACCGGGGCCGGCCGGCGGCGTGCCGCGTGCGGCGGCGGGGGCGGGTCCTTGGGGGCGCGGGGGTCGTTCGACCCGCTGTCCTGCCCACCCGGTGGGGCCGAAGGCCGGTCGGGGTCGGCCGTTGGGTGTGGGGCGTCGCCGCCGGCCGGATCCGAAGACCGAGCCGGCGCCCGCCCGCCCCCGGGCGACGTCGCGTGCGCCGGCGCGGCGGGATCGGCCGGCGCCGCGTGTTCCCGTCGGCTCCGGCTGCGCGCGGCCGCCGTGTCCGCCCGCGGCGGGCGCACGATGTCGCAGCCGCGGCCCTTGGGGGCGAGCTTGCCGCAGCGCGTGTAGTCCACGCCGTAGGTGATCGCGGCCACGGACAACCCCACGAGCCCGGCCACGCCGAAGCCCAGGGCCAGGTCGTTGAACAGGGCGCCGCGGTCCCGGATCCGGTCTTCTTCGGCCACGGACAGGCCGTCGTCGAAGCCGTCGTCGAGCTTCGGGTTGAGGGCGGCGCCAGCGATCCCGAATCCGATCGCGCCCAGGACCCCCACGGCGCCGATCGCCGCGCTCGTGGCGAACACCGCGACCGAGGCGTTCGGGTGCCGCGGCGGGTCGTCGGGCCCGGGGCGCCGGTGGGTGCGCTCGTAGCGGGTGGTCTGGGCCATCGAGCCCGTGTAGAGCGCCGGGCCGAGGGGGCGGGGACGGGTGGCCGTGGCGGCCGTGGCGCACCCGGTCGCGGCGCACAGCGCCACCGCGGCCCTCCACGGCGCCCTTCCGCGCCCCCTCACGGCATGCCCCCCGTGGCGGCCGTGCCGGCGGTGCCCCCCGTGGCGGCCGTGCCCGTGTCGGCCGCGGCGGTGCCCGCCCCCGAGGTGCTGCCGCCGAAGTCGGGGATGCAAAGGCCCCCCAAGCAGACGAGCCCGCTGCCGCAGTCCTCGTCGGCCTGGCAGGTCGCCACGCAGAACCCCTCCAGGCAGACCTCGCCCGCCGGGCAGTCGTTCCCCTCGCACGGGGACGTGCACACGCCGGTGGGTTCGCTCGACCCGCCGCCCCCGAAGAAGCCGCCGCCCCCGCCGCCGACGTCGATCCCCAGGTCCACGCAGGTCTGCGGGGCGGGACAGGGGTCCTTGGCCCCCTCGTCCGGCAATGGGCACACGCTCGCGCACGCCCCGTTGATGCAGGTGACGAAGCCGTCGTCGAAGGAACAGTCGTCCGTGGCGGTCTTCTGCGTGCAGGGGACCTCGCAAAGGCCCCGGATGCACGCCTGCCCGTCGCGGCACTGGTCGTCGCGGGTGCAGGTGTTGCGGAAGGTGGAGGGCGCGGCGCGGTCCACGAAACAGCCCGCGGCGCAGGCGAGCGCGAGCCCGAGGAGGAGAGGGCGGTCCATGGCGTCGGGTCAGCGAAGGGTAGCCGCCGCCCGGGGGGATTCGAAGGGGGCGGCGGCCTCGTCGCCCCGGAAGGACCCGAGCACCCGCCGCCGGGTTTCGCGATGGGCCCGGCGCCAGTGGGCGGGCGCCTCGACGACGACGAGCCCGCGGTGGCCGCCGGCGGCCACGACGTCCACCGTGCGCACGAAGCGGACGCCGCCGCGCACGAACCGGATCCGCAGGGTGTCGCCCGCCCGCCAGACGGCGGTCACGCGCGCCCCCTCGGCGCGCGCGATGGGCGCCAGGCGCTGGGTCGCGTACCAGCCGGCCAGGCTCGCGCCGGGCGGAAGGGCGTCGGTCTCCACCGCCAGCAGCCCGCCCGCCGCCTCGGCGCGGTACGTGCCCAGTGGACCGAAGCCCACCTGGAAGCGTGCGGGCACGTTCACCTGGCCCACCGTCCCGACGGGCAGCGCCGGCGGGCGGGAGCCTCGGGCGGCGAGCGCCCAGGCGACGGCGACGGCGGCGGCGACCCCGGCCGGGAAGGCGCAGGCGGTAAGGGGCCGGCGCGCAACCAGGGCCGGCGGGTGCGGCAGGACCCCCAGCGGCCACCCGACCGGCGCGAGCACGGCGCCCGCCAGCAGGCCGCCGGCAAGGCCCGCCACGTGGCTGGCGACGTCGATGCGCGGATCGAACAACCCCAGCGCCAGCGTCAGGGCGGCGAACGGCAGGGGGAAGAGGCCGAAGTGGACGCGCACGCGCGGTGGCAGCCTCGGTCCGTAGCGCAGCCCGAAGGTGATCGCGGCGCCGAGCAACCCGAACACGAGGCCGGAGGCGCCCGCCGACACCCCGGGGGTCAGCGCGAGGCTCGCGAGGTTGGCCGACAGCCCGCAGGCGAGCAACAGGGCCGCGTACCGCCGTCGCCCCACCACTTGCTCCAGCGCCGCACCCACCGGGAAGAGCAGCGCCAGGTTGAAGCCCAGGTGCGTCCAGGAGGTGTGGACGAAGTGGGAGGTGAGCAGGCGATAGCCCTCCCCGAGGTCGAGGACGAGGGCCGGGGCCTTCGCCCCGTGGTCGAGCAGGTTCGTGACGAAGGCGGTGGGGGTGTCGCCGGCCCGGGCCGACACGTGGGCGAACACGGCCACGCACGCGGCACAGAGCGCGAGCGTGACGAGGGGAGGCCGCGGCCGGCGCACCCCCCGTGCATCGGCCGGCCGCCGCGGCGGCGCAGGACCGGTTCGACCCCCGGCGGCCCGGGGCCGGGCCGGGGCCGGGACTGGGTTGCGCAAAGGGCGCGCTGGCCGCCCGACGAAGGCCGTGGTAGAAGCCGCGCCCCAACGAACGACCCATGCGCCGCGAGGAAGCCCGGCGTGGCCCGCGAAGGCGGGTCGAAGGCTTCGTTCCGACGACCGGCGCAGAGGCGCAACGCCAACCGACAGGAGCCGTACCATGACCACCGAGACCGCGCCGGAGACCATCGGCGCCGAGCTGACCGACCTTTCCAAGGTCATCACGATCCGCGAACTGCTCGAGGCGGGGGCCCACTTCGGGCACCGCACGGACCGCTGGAACCCGAAGATGCGCCCGCTCATCTTCGGCGTGCGCAACGGCGTACACATCATCGACCTCCAGCAGACCGCGGTGTTGTTTCGCCGCGCCTACGCCTTCGTGCGCAGCGTCGCCATGGAGGGCAAGCCGATCCTCTTCGTGGGGACGAAGAAGCAGGCGCAGGACATCGTGATGGCCGAGGCGATCCGGGCCAACCAGTTCTTCGTGAACTTCCGCTGGCTCGGTGGCACGCTGACGAACTGGAAGACGATCCGCCAGTCCATCGACAAGTTGCGCCGGCTGGAGAAGATGGAGGAGGACGGGACCTACCAGAAGCTCACGAAGAAGGAGGTCCTGCGCATCCAGCGGCAGCGCGCGAAGCTCGAGCGCAACCTGGGCGGGATCAAGGACATGCCGGGGCTGCCGGGGGCCGTGTTCGTGGTGGATCCGACCCACGAGCACATCGCCGTGGCCGAGGCGAACCGCCTGGAGATCCCGGTGGTGGCGCTTGCGGACACGAACGCCGACCCGGACCGCATCGACTACATCATCCCGGCGAACGACGACGCGATCCGGTCGATCAAGCTGTGCTGCACCCGGATCGCCGACGCCTGCATCGAAGGGGCGCGGCTGGGCAAGCAGCGAGCCGTGCAGGCCACGGTGGCGCCGACCGACGAGGCCCCGGAGACGATCCGCGTGCACACGGGGGGCGACGGCCCGAAGGTCGAGCTCGTATCGCGTCGCACGCAGCTACCGCCGCCCGAGGCCGCGGCGGCGCCCGAGACCGAAGACGCCGCGAAGGCTCCGACCCCGGAGGCCACGTAGGCGGAAGACTGCACCCAACGTTTGTTCGACCCACGAAAGCAACGAGGAACCACCATGGCTGAAGTGACTGCAGCGCTCGTCAAGGAGCTCCGCGAGCGGACCGGCGCCGGGATGCTCGACTGCAAGAAGGCCCTCAAGGAGACCGACGCGGATCTCGACAAGGCCGTCGAGCTCTTGCGCAAGAAGGGCCTGGCGAAGGCGGCCAAGAAGGCCGGTCGCGCCACCACCGAGGGCCGCATCGCCACGTACGTGCACGGCGGCCGTATCGGCGTGATGGTCGAGGTCAACTGTGAGACGGACTTCGTGGCGAAGACCGACGACTTCGCCGCCTTCTGCAACGACATCGCCATGCAGATCGCCGCGATGAACCCCGACGTGGTTCGCCGCGAGGAGATGGACGCGGCCGCCATCGAAAAGGAGCGGGGCATCTTGCGCGAACGGGCCCTGGCCGAGGGCAAGCCCGAGAAGATCGTGGACAAGATCGTCGAGGGGCAGATCGAGAAGTGGCTGTCGGAGCGGGTCTTGATGGAGCAGGGCTTCATCCGTGAGCCGAAGAAGACCATCGGCGATCTGCTCAAGGAGGTCATCGCAAAGCTGGGCGAGAACGTGCAGATCCGCCGCTTCGAGCGCTTCGAACTGGGCGAGGGCCTCGAGAAGAAGCAGGAGAACTTCCTGGCGGAGGTGGCGGCCCAGGTCCACGGGGCGTAGGCTCTCGCCGCGCCCCTTCGCCGCCCGAGGCCGCCGATGACCGACGCCAGCGCCGCCCCTCGCTATCGCCGCGTGCTCCTCAAGTTGTCCGGGGAGGCGTTGTGTGGGGCGCAGGGCTACGGCATCGATGGCGACGTGCTGTCCCGCCTGGCCGAGGAACTCGACGAGATCGTGTCCCTCGGCGTCGAACTGGCGATCGTCATCGGCGGCGGCAACATCTTCCGCGGCCTGTCCGCCGCGGCCAGCGGCATGGACCGGGCGAGCGCCGACTACATGGGGATGCTCGCCACGGTCATGAACGCGCTGGCGCTGCAGGACGCGCTGGAGCGGCGCGAGGTGTTCACCCGGGTGCTGTCCGCGATCTCGATGCAGTCCCTCGCCGAGCCCTACATCCGGCGGCGTGCGGTCCGGCACCTGGAAAAGGGGCGGGTCGTGCTGTTCGCCGCCGGGACGGGCAACCCGTACTTTACGACGGACACCGCCGCGGCCCTGCGGGCCATGGAGATCCACGCGGAGGTCCTGCTCAAGGCCACCCGTGTGGATGGGGTCTACGACAAGGACCCGAAGCACCACGAGGACGCCCGGCGGTACGCGCGGCTGTCCTATCTCGACGTGCTGTCCAGGGGGCTGCGCGTCATGGACAGCACCGCCATCTCGCTTTGCAAGGAAAACGGCTTGCCGATCGTCGTGTTCGACATGCTGCAGGCCGGTAACATCCGCCGTGTGGTGTGCGGCGAGTCCATCGGCACGGTCGTCGGGCCGTTGCCCGCGGCCGAAAGGAGCGACCCATGATCGACGAAGCGAAGGAACTGGCCCGAGAAGGGATGGAAAAGGCCCTCGAGCGGCTGCGTCGTGAGCTCGCCCGCGTGCGCACCGGGCGGGCGAACCCGGCCATGCTCGACGACGTGAAGGTCGAGGCCTACGGCGCGAGCATGCCGCTCAAGCAGGTCGGGACGGTCACCGTGGCCGACGCGCGCCTGCTGGTGGTCAAGCCGTTCGACCGCAACACGATCCCCGCCATCGAAAAGGCCATCGGGGCCGCCGGCCTCGGGCTCAACCCGCAAAACGACGGGGTGGTGGTGCGCGTGCCCGTGCCGGCGCTGACCGCCGAACGCCGCAAGGAGCTGGTCAAGCAGGTGCACGAGCTGGGCGAGGAGGCCAAGATCGCCGTGCGCAAGGCCCGGCGCGACGCCAACGAGCTGCTCAAGGCGGCCGCCAAGGACAAGGAGATCTCCGAGGACGACCTCGAGCGTGGCAAGGACGCCGTGCAGAAGCTCACGGACCGGTACGTTGGGTCCGTGGACGATGCGGTCCGGGCGCGGGAGACCGAGATCCTCGACGGTTGAATCGGCCGGGGCCTGGCGGCTATGTGCCGCTCTCGGTCGCCTCGACGAACCGGGTGATGCGATCGGCGTCGGCCGGCGCGAGGTTCGTAAACTCGATCCCCCACACGGCTCCGCCGTCGCTTTCGAACTCCCGCACCACGTGCCCCTCGACGACGAGGTCGGGGCCGCCGTCCGCCAGCGGGATCGTCAGCCGAATCGCCCCCTGCGGGCGAACCCCCTCCGCCCAGATGGAGATCCCCCGGCGGCCGATGTCGAAGGCCGTCGCCTCGCGGACCGTTCCGTCGGGTAGTACGATCGAGATGCCCGAGAACAAGCTGGCGCGGGGGGATGTGCGGCGCTCCGTTTCATCGCTCATGACCGATCCATTCTAGCAAACCTGGGGCGGGAGACCGAATTCGCCGGGAAGGCCGGGCGTGCGGGACAGGCGGCACGCTCCCGACGATGGTGCTACGATCCGCGGGTCGGCATGTCCTTTCGCCTTTGCTCCCGACCGGTGGTGCTTCGCGAGGTCGCAGGTGCCGTGGTCCTGACGCACGCGGTCGTCACCATGGCCGGCGGTTGTTTCTCCGCCGATCAGACCCTCGGTTTCTTCTGTGAGAAGGACGCGGACTGCGCAGCCGACCAGCGCTGCGACGACCACGTGTGCGGCCGGTGCAACGACGGCGTGGTGGACCCGGGGGAGCTTTGCGTGGGGCGCTCTCAGGACTACGTGGTGGAGGGCCAGATCGTGGGGATGTTCGTGGCCGACCTGGACGGCGCGAACGGTCGGGACGTCGCGGCGCTGACGAACGATTTTTGCGTGGTGCCCAACACCATGCCCCCGGACTTCGTCCCGTGCTTCCGCTCGGCGGTGGTCGTGCACACGGGGATGGCGCGCGAATACGTGTCGGTCACCATGCCCGGGGACCTCACCTTCGACACCCGGGTCAGCGTCTTCGTGACGGACGACTTCGACGGCGACGGGGCGGTGGACGGGGTCCTCGGGTTCGAGGGCGAACCGGTGCTGTTCGTCGTCTTCGGGTTCGGCGTCGAGGCCACGAACCCGCCGCCGCCCGTGGCCCTGGTGAGCGTGGCGCCGGCCGCGGCCATTCGGACGGGCGATCTGGACGGAGACGGCAATCGGGACATCGTGGTCGGCAGCGCCGTCCCGGCGGAGCCGGTGACGATCTTCTGGGGGGACGGAACGGGTGGGTTTTCGATGGTGCAGCCGGTCGGGGCCGGTGCCGGGGCCCGTCTTTCGGAGGCGGCGGACTTCGACGGGGACGGCCGACTCGAGTTCGCCGTGGCTGCCCCTGAGGAATCGTCTGTCACGGTCCTGCGCAACCTGGGCGATCGCACCTTCGACGTGGCGGTCAAGCTCACGACGGACTCGGCCCCGCGCTGGGTCGCCGCTGGTGACCTCGACGGCGACGACCGCCCCGAGGTCGTGACCTCGCTGGTCGAGGATGACAAAGTGATCGTCTTTCCGAACGTCGGCGGGACCCTCGTCGAGTCCGAGCGCATCGTGCTGGCGGCGCCTCGGGGGCCGTCCCACGTCCTGCTCGCGGACGCGAACCAGGACGAGAGGACGGATATCCTCGTGGCAGCCAGCGGCTCCGACCGGATCGGCCTGTTCCTGAACCGGGACGGCACCTTCGACGACCGCGTGGACCTGGACGTGGGGGCGGCGCCGCTGTTCATGCTGCGCGAAGACCTCGACGGGGACGGCGGCGGCGACCTGGTGGTGGCCAACGGTTCGAGCACGATCTCCCTGTTGTTCTCGGAGTTTTGACCATGCGCGCGTCGATCGTCGGTTCCACGGTTTCGCTGTGCCTGGCCGTCGCGGGCGTGCCCGCCGGGGCTGGTGCGGCGCCCGGCCGGCCGGTTCCGCCCGAGGGAGCCGCCGCGGCCGGCGAGCCCGCGCCCGGGGACGCAGCCGAGGGGGCGGCCGTGGCCGGCGAGTCCGAAGCCGCCGCCGCCCCGTGTCCGGTGGCCCGGGACGAAGACGCCCTGTCGGCCGCACGCGAGCTGTTCGACGCCGGGGTGGGGTACTACGAGGGCGGCGAGTACGACGAGGCGATCCATGCCTGGTACGAGGCCCTGTCCCTCGTGCGGCGCACGTCGCAAAACCGCAAGGTCCGTGCCGAGCTC
>JALSIN010000429.1 GCA_026989935.1 Polyangiaceae bacterium
TGCTGTTGGGATAGTAGCCCACGCCGGTGCCGGGGACGTTGCGGCGCAGCCAGGCCACGACCGCACGGGCGGGCACGCCCGGGACGCGGATGTCGGCCGCGCGGCCCCGCAGATGGCGGCTGTTGCGGGCGGAGCGGCTGTGGGTTCGGTAGCCGGAGACCAGCACGATGGGACGGTTCGGCATGGCCGACGACAGGCGGGCGAGCACCACCGCCAGGCGCCAGTGCACCGGGTGGTCGCGCCCCGTGCCCGCCTCACGAAACAGCGCGCGCAGGCTCACGAGCGCGGCGTAGTCGAGTCGCCCGTCCGAGTCCACGACGCGCAGGCGCACGGCCTGCCCGGTTCCGGCGTGCTGGATCCACAGGTCGAGCGGACCCGGCCGGGGGGCGGTTGCGGTGGAGGGGGGCGGCGTCCGGTCCGGGTCGGGGGATGTCGCGCCCGCCAGCGACAGGGCCACGAGCAGGGAGAACAGCGACGGCACGGCGAGGAGGAGCCCTGCAACATCCGATCCCGGCGGGTGGGGTGTCGCGTCCGCGCGTTGCAGCGGCGGCCTGCGTCCCGTGCGCGGCCGCCCCGGCCCGTGGCGGCGCGCTTGCGGGGGGCGGGAAGGCGCGCTATCGCTGCCGCGCCATGGACCTCGCGCCGCCTCCGCTTTCGGCCGCCCGCAAGGCATCCCTCGCCCAGTACGGCGTGGACCAGTGGGGGCGCGGGTTCTTGCAGTGCTCGGCCGCCGGGACCCTCGAGTTTTGCGCCCCGGGCCTGCCCCCGGTGGACCTGCACCATCTCGCGGCCGGCCTCGCGGCCCGGGGGGTACGCCCGCCGCTGGTCGTGCGCTTCCCCACGATGATCCACGAGCGCATGGAGCGGCTGGCCCAGGCCTTCGCCGAGGCGGCCACCGAGTTCGAGTACCCCGGGGCACACCAGGGCGTCTACCCGCTCAAGGTCAACGCGCGCCGCTCCGTGGTGGACGCCGTGGCGGCGGTGCGCCCGCGGCTGGGCTTCGGGCTCGAGGCGGGCAGCAAGCCGGAACTGCTCCTGGCCATGAGTCAGCCCGTGGTGCCCGGCACGCTCCTGCTCGTCAACGGGTTCAAGGATCACGAGCTGCTGCGCATGGCCTTCCACGCCGCCGAACTCGGGCACGACGTCGTGGTCGTGCTGGAGTCGGTGCCGGAGACGCGGCGGTTCCTCGATGTTACGGCCGAGGAAGCCTGGGTCGCCCGCCCGCGGCTCGGCCTGCGCGCAAAGCTCGACACCCGCGGCAGCGGCCGCTGGCACCGGTCGAGCGGCGAAGCCTCCAAGTTCGGCCTTTCGTCCGCCGAGATCCTCGCCGCCTGCCGCATCCTCGACGAGGGGGGCTGCCTGGATCGCCTCGTGCTGTTGCACTTTCACATCGGCTCCCAGATCACGCAGATCAAGCGCATCAAACGCGCCGTGCGCGAGGCGACGCGCACCTACGCGGCACTGCGGTCCGGGCGGTGCACGGCCCTGGCCTACCTGGATCTCGGCGGCGGGATCGGCGTGGACTACGACGGCAGCCGCACCTCCTACGCATCCTCGGCCAACTACACGCTGGAGGAGTACGCCCGGCAGGTCGTCTACGAAGTGGGGGCCGTCGTGGAGGAAACGAAGGTGCCGGCCCCGACCATCGTCACGGAGTCGGGCCGGGCCATGGTGGCCTCCCACGCCGTGACGATCACCGACCTGCGCGAGGTGCAGGGCGACCTGCCGGAGATTCCCCCGCCCGCCGAAGGGGAGCACCGGGTCGTGGTGGAGCTTCGGGAGGTGCTGGCCGAGATCTCCTCCAAGAACTACGAGGAGTATTTCCACGACGCGGTGGACTTTCGCGAGGAGGCGTTCCACCTGTTCCTGGCCGGTGTGCTGCGGCTCGAAGAGCGCGCCGCGGCCGACGCCCTGTTCGCGCACATCCGCGAGAAGACCCGCCGCATCGTCGCGAACCTCGCCGAGCCGTCCGAGGAGATCGCCGAACAGCTCGAACGCGCGAGCCGCAAGTACCTGGCGAACTTCTCGATCTTCCAGTCCTTGCCCGACGCCTGGAGCGTGGGGCAGGTGTTCCCGGCCGCGCCGCTTTCACGGCACGACCGCCGCCCGACCGTGCGGGCGCAGATCGTGGACATCACGTGCGACAGCGACGGCTGCGTCCACACCTTCGCCCACCCCGATGAGAACCTGTCGGAGCTGCCCCTGCACCCCTCCGACAATGCGGATCCCTACTACCTCGGCTTTTTCATGACCGGGGCCTACCAGGACGCGCTCGCAGCCGCCCACAACCTGTTCGGGCGGGGACACGAGGTGGTCGTCCGGCCCTCGGGCGATGTGCCGCCGCTGCCCGGGATGGAGCGGCTCGATCTGGACGGAACCATCGTGGACGTGAAGGTGGGGGCCACGGCCTCGACGATGCTCGAAGCCATGGATCACGACATCGATTCGTTGCTCGCCCAGTTGCGCGACCGACACCTTCCCGTGGAGACGACCCTCGGCAAGCCGTGGGCTCTCGGACTGCTGCAAAGTTATCCCTATCTCGCCCGTTGACCGGGGCGGAGTTCATGGCAGCCGAGCCACGGCGTCGATCTCCACGGAGAAATTGTAGGGCAGCCGCCGGACCTCCACGCAGCTTCGGGCCGGCGGCCGGTCCGACGAGAAATATTCCGCGTAGATGCGGTTGAGGGTGGCGTAGTTGCCCATGTCGGTCAGGTAGACCGTGACCTTCACCACGTGTTCGAGGTTCGTGCCGGCGCGCTCGAGCGTCCGTCGCAGGTTGTCCAAGGTGGCGCGCAACTCCACCTCGAAGGGGCCGGGGGCGAGCCGTAGGTCATCCACGTCCACGGCAGCGTGGCCCGAGGTGAAGACGAAGCCGTCGGCGGTGATCGACCAGGAGAAGACCGGTTGGTGTTCGAGGGCGCGCGTCGAGGGCACGGGGCAACCATAGCGCCATCGAGGGCGGTGCGGGCGGCCCCGGGGCCGCATCGAAACCGGAGGGCGTTCGTGCGATGCTGCCGGCCATGCCCCCCTTCGTCATCGGGGTCGCCGGGCCCACCGGCTCCGGCAAGACCACCATCGCGCGCACGCTGGCCGATGCGGCCCAGGGGCGTGCCGCGCTGCTGCAGCACGACAGCTACTACCGCGATCGCAGCGACCTATCCTACGAGGAACGCTGCCGCCTGAACTTCGATCACCCCGACGCCCTCGAGACCCCCTTGCTCGTCGATCACCTGCGCGCGCTGCGGGCCGGCCGGGCGGTGGAGGTTCCGATCTACGACTTTCGCACCCACCGGCGGCTCGAACGCACGCGCCGGGTGGCGTCGGCCGAGATCGTGGTGGTCGAGGGGATCCTGGTACTGGCCGAGCCGGCGTTGCGCGCCCTGTTCGATCTGAAGGTCTATGTGGACACGGACGCCGACATCCGCGTCTTTCGCCGGATCCGGCGCGACCTCGAAGAGCGCGGCCGGACGTTCGAGTCCATCCGGGAACAATACTACCGAACGGTGCGCCCCATGACGCTCCAGTTCGTCGAGCCGTCTCGGCGCTACGCCGACATCATCGTCCCCGAGGGCGGCAAGAACGAGGTGGCCGTCGATCTGCTCGTGTCGAAGCTGCGCAGCGTGCTGGCACAGGGCGGGTGACGGCGCCCCGCGGCGCTAACAGCGGTACGGTTCGTCGAACAGGGCCCGCGCGATGATGAGTTTCTGGATCTCGCTCGTGCCCTCGTAGATCCGCAGCGCGCGCACCTCCCGGTACAGCGCCTCGACCCGCTCCCCGGCGAGCACCCCGCGCCCGCCGAAGAACTGCACGGCGGCGTCCACCACCGCCTGGGCGGTCTCCGTGGCCGAAAGCTTCGCCATGGCGGACATCGTGGGGGTGCCCGCATCGCGGTCGCGGGCTGCAGCGGCGCGGTAGACGAGGAGCTGCGCGGCCAGGTGGTCCGTCGCCAGCTCGGCCAGGCGGAAGCGCAGGCCCTGCTGGGCGGAAAGCGGGCGCCCGAACTGCACCCGGCTCGCAAGGTGCGCCGTGGCCTCGGCCAGGGCGCGGTCGGCCAGACCCAGGGCCGCGGCGCCGACGGTCGGCCGGAAGACGTCGAGGTTGCCGAAGGCCACGGCCAGGCCGCGCCCGGGCGGGCCGAGGCGGTGGTCGGCCGACACGCGGACCCGATCGAAGGTCAGGCGGCCGATGGGGTGGGGCGCGAGGACCTTCATGGGCTCGACCGACAGGCCGGGGGCGTCGGCCGGCACCCAAAAGGCCGAAAAGCGCGGCTTGCCCTCGGGCGATTCGCCTTCGCGGGCGAACACCGAGAACCCGTGGGCGACCGTGGCGTTCGAGATGAACCACTTCGTCCCTTCGAGCACGACGCCGCCGTCGTCCGTCGGGACGGCGCGCGTTTGCATCCGGGCCACGTCCGAGCCGGCCTCGGGCTCCGTCAGCGCGAAGCCGCAGACGACCTCCCCGCGCACGACCTTCGGCAGGATCGCGGCCGCGATGGGCGCATCGGAGAGCACGAGGGGGTGGGAGCCGAGGCCCTGCATCACGAACGCCGTGTCCAGCGCGCCGCTTTGCCGCGCGAGGTGCTGGCGCGCAAGGCACACCGCCCGGCAGGAAACGCGTTCGTGGGTGCCGCCGAAGGCGGCGGGCACCACGAGCCCGAGCAGCCCGGCCTGCGCCAGCATGCGCACGTACGTCCGCGCGGCCTCGTCTTCGTCGCGCTCGTCCACGCCGGCGGCTTCGACCGCCTCGCAAAAGGCCACGAGGCGCCGTTCGAGGGCGAAGAAGGCGTCGCGCTCGTCCGCGAGGGCGTCGATCCCCCGTTGCGTCACGTACCGATCGGTGCAAGCCATGGCCCTAGCGAAAACGCGGCGCGCGCTTTTCCTTCCAGGCGTCGTGGGCCTCGCGAAAGTCCGGGTGCATCATGCAAAGGGCCTGGGCCTGGGCCTCGGCTTCGATGGCCTGGGGCAGCGGCAGATCCAGCTCCTTTTGGAGCATCGTCTTCGTCATGCGCAGGGCGAAGTGGGGGCCGTCCGCCAGGCGCTTGGCGAATGCGAAGGCGGCCTCGTCCACGGCCTCGGGTGGGTCGTCGGCCACCACCTCGGTGGCGAGCCCGATGCGCTCGGCGCGTTTCGCCTCCACGCGCTCGCCGGTCAGGAGGATCCGCGTGGCGTGCCCGAGCCCGACCACCCGCGGCAACAGGTAGCTGGCCCCCATGTCCGCCCCCGAAAGGCCCACCTGCGGGAACAGGAAGGCGAAGAAGGCGTGCTCGCCCACGATCCGCACGTCGGAGGCCAGCGCCATCACCGCGCCCGCGCCGGCGGCCACCCGCTTGACCGAGGCGACGATGGGCAGCGGGCAAAGGCGCATGGCCTCGATGAGTTCGCCGGTCATCCGGGTAAAACGCAGCAGCCCCTCGGCGTCGCGTTCGAACAGGCGGCCGATGATGTCCTCGACGTCGCCGCCGCTGCAAAAGCCCTTGCCCTCGCCGCGCAAGACGAGCGCGCGCGCCCCCCGACCGGACGGGTCGAGCGTCCGGTTCGCCACCACGGTGAAGAAGTCCGCCAGCTCGCGGTAGACCGCGAACGTCAGGGCGTTGAGCCGGTCCGGGCGGTCGAGGGTGATGATCCCGACGCGGTCGCGTTCCTCGTAGCGGAAGGTCTCCGGGGCGGGCGGTGGCAGCGGTCGTTCGTCCGGGGCGGTCACGGGGTCGTCTCCTCGCTGGGGCCGGCGGGGGGGAGCACGGCGAAGGCCTGGATCTCCACCACGGCGCCCGGTTCGAGCAGGGCCGCGACCTCGACGAGGGCCATGGCCGGGAAGTGGCGGCCCATGACGGCGCGATAGATCTCGCCCACCTGCGCGAGGTTCCCCAGGTAGTCCGATCGGTCCGTGACGAAGATCGTCATCGACACGACGTGCTCCGGTGCGCCGCCGGCCGCCTCGACGACCGCGCGGACGTTTTCGAGGGCGCGCCGGAACTGGGAGGGGAAGTCGTGGCCCACCAGGCGCTCGTGCTCGTCCCACCCGATCTGCCCCGCGATGGCGAGGAACTCGCCGCGGGCGGCCATGCCGTTGCTGTAACCGCGCGGGCGCGGCCAGCCTGGGGGTTGGATCGTGCGCGCCATGGGCGGGGAGGATACCAGCGCCGCCGCCCGGCGCTCAGCCGGCCGTCTCGCCGCCGTCGATGGCGATGGCCTGGCCGCAGATGGCGCCCGCCGCGTCCGAGGCCAGGAAGGCCACCAGGTCCGCGACCTCGCGCGGGTCGAGCAGGCGCCCGAGCGGGGAGAAGGACGCGAAGGCGCGGGTGGCCTCCTCGGTGGACTTGCCCGTGCGCCGGGCCACGCTTGCGGCCGCCTCGGCCACCATGTCGGTCGCGGTGAACGTGGGGCAGACGGCGTTGGTCGTGATCTTCGTGCCGGCCAGCTCGGCGGCCAGTGCGCGGGTCCAGCCCACGAGGCCGGCCTTCGAGGCGGCGTAGGCGGCCGTGAAGCGGTAGCCCTTGCGGGCGGCGGTCGAGGCGATCTGCACGATCCGCCCAAAACTCCGTTCGCGCATGCCGGGCAGGACGGCGCGCGCCAGCACGAAGGGGGCGGTGAGGTTGACGGCCAGGGTCCTGCCCCAGGTGGCGTCGTCCGTGCGCTCGAACGGGGCGGCGGGGGCGATCCCCGCGTTGTTGACCAGCACGTCGATGGGGCGCCGCGCCAGCTCGCCGGCCAGACGCGCCAGGTCGCGGGGGTCCGCCAGGTCGCCGGCGAGCGTTGCCGGCGTGCCGGCCTCGGAGGCGAGCTCGGCCGCCACCTGGGCCAGCCGGTCGGCGTCGCGCCCGAGCAGGACGAGGGCGTGGGTCGGCGCGAGCCTGCGCGCGACGGCGAGGCCGATGCCGCGCGTGGCACCGGTGACGGCGGCGGTCCGTGGAGCGGTCATGACGGCGCCGACCCTACGCCTCGCAGCGCGTGGATCAATCCGCCCGCGCGCCGGGGCGCCGGGGGCCTTCGGCGTGGCGCCGTGGGGACGGACGAGATCGCCGCGGCGGGCCCGGGTGGCCGCGGTGGCGTTCGGCGCGGGGCGTCCAAATGGGCCCGCCGGGCGCGGTCTACGGGGGGGGCGTCGCCGTCGTCGGGCCCCGTCTCGCACGCCGGCACGAGCACGACGTCGCGCAGGTGCACCACGTCGGTCTCCGGCCGGGGGGTCTCGAGGGCGACCGCAAGGCGCGCGACCGGACCGGGTGGCGGGAGCGGGACGGGCTCGGTGCGCAGGACGGACGGCCCGCCCGGCGGGACGGCCAGGCGCGCGACGAACCGGCCCAGCGACACCCGAAGCCGTGCTCCGTCCGCCACGTCCCGCCTGCGCACGGTGGCCGACACCGACAGCGGGCACGCGCCGCCGCGCGGGACGAGGACGGGCCCGAACACCACGGGGCGCCGGGCCGAGAGGCGAAACGACAGCCCCATCCGGTCCGGGGCGGCGGCGACCGGCCGTCGCGGCGAGAACGCCCGGCCGGGGCGCACGCGCACCGGCGGCGCGGGGATCCCCAGGTCGTCGCGTGGGCGGTGCAAGAGCGTCCGGGGCGGGGTGTCGGCCCGGCGCATGGGGCCGAGGAGGGTCACCCCGACGCTCGCCCCCGGCGGGCAGGGCGGGCCGTCGAGGGCCAGGCGCACGGCGGCCTCCCACGGGCGCGGGATCGGACCGTCCGTCGCCCGCGGGCCGCGCGTCTCGTACCGCACGGTGTCGCCGCCGTCGTAGGACACGACGAGCGTCGCGCGGGCCGGGACCTTCGGCCCCCGTTCGACGCGCACGGCCGTGGCGCCGGCCGCCGGCTCCGGCGGGACCTCGATGGGTTCCCGCTCGGTGGGGCAGCGCCGACCGGGGGTGTCGTCCGCCTCGTTCCGGTCGGCGGTCAGCTCGAGCAGCACCATGCGGATCCCGTCGCGCGTGACCCGCCGCGGCAGCGTGCCCTCGGCCGGCGACAGGCGGTGGTAGACGAGATCCACGTTCCACTGCCGGACCACGCGAAGCGGCGCGGGGACCTCGTCGTCGAGGACGACGGACATCGTCCCGTCGTCGCCGGTGCGCGGCAAGGTGGCCTCGTTGCGCAGCAGGAACACCGCAGGCGGCGGGCGCCCCGTCCGGCGCGGTCGGCGGACCAGCAGGTGCAGCGCGGCCGCGTAGGCGCGCTCGTCGGTCCGGTAGGGCAGGACCGTGCGGCCGTGGTCGATCGCCAGGGCGCCGCCCACCTGGTTGAACGTGTGGCTGCCGTGCCAGCCCTCGCCTCCGGCGAGGACCACGGCGTCTTCGGGGATCGTCCGGGCGAGCGCGTCGAGCCCCGCCTGGACGTCCTCGAACTCGGCCAGCCGCGTGACCGGGGCCGCGGCGTGGATCCGCAGCGGCCCTGCCGCGACGAGCAGGCAGGTTCCACCGAGGAGCGCGGCCGCGGGCCGGGGCAGGCCGCGGGCCCGGGCGGCGGCGGCGAGCCGTTCGGCGGCGGCGCCGAGCAGCAGCAGGGCCGCCGGGAGCAAAAGCGGCACCAGGTACCGCCCGTAGTAATAGAGGTGGGCGCGCGGGAGGTTGCGCACGGCGAACCCGGCGAACGTCAGGGCAGCGGCGAGCAGCAGGGCCAGCGGGAGCGGGGCGACGGCCGGCGGCGCGTCCCGTCGCCGGGCGAGGGCGAGCAGCGCGGCGACCGCCAGGGCGAGGCCCCATGGGTCCAGGGCCGCCGGGAGCGGGTCGAGGCGCGCCGCCCGGCCGTGGCCGACACCGGCCGCCCACAGCGCAAGGCCCAGCAGGACGAGGGCGGCCGCGGCCCGCAGGCCGTGGCGGCGAAGCACGCCGAGGATGCGTCGCCGGCGGTCGGCCCCGACCCAGGCGAAGGTGGTGGACGCGGCGGCCCCGGCGGCGGCGGCCGCCGCGATGGCGCCGGGCGAGGCGTCCACGCCGAACAGACGGGCGATCTCGTCGTGCACGTAGGGATAGCTCGTGAAGGCGGAAAGTCCGATCGAGGCCGCAAGACAGGCTGCGAGGAGGGTCGCGGCCCGCGGTCCCGCTCGGCCGGGGGTGAGCGCGGCGGCGGCCGTGACGAGGGCGACCAC
>JALSIN010000430.1 GCA_026989935.1 Polyangiaceae bacterium
CCGGTGTCGCCGCCTACGCCGGTTGCGTCGGGGGCGCCGGTGGTGGGTTCGTCCGAGGTCGGAGGGGCGGCGGGGGCCGCCTCACCGGTCGCGTCGGGGGCGCCGGCGGTGGGTTCGTCCGAGGTCTGTGGTGCGGCGGGGGGCGCCTCGCCGTTCGCGGCCGGTGCCTGCGAGGGGATCTTCGGGGCGAGCACCTCGGAGTTCCCCGCCGGGGCGGGGGGCGTCGTGTTCGGGGCCGCCGCCAGCCGGACTTCCGCGTAGCGCGGGATCCCGTTGTGGAACCCGCTGACCACTACGCGGTCCGGGCGCTTCGAGGGGCGCAGTGTGACGGCGCCGCCAGGGCCCACCGTGGCGGTGGCCAGCGTACGCCGCCGGCCGTCTTTGCCATCGGCCGCGACCACCACGGTCTGCCCCTCGACCACGCCGGGACCGGTGACCGTCAGGCGCCGTCCGTCCCATCGAACCGTTGGAGGGGCCGCAAACACCGCCTCGAGTAGCGCGCGCGTCGCCGCTTCGGCCAGGGGCAGCAGGTGGCCGGCCTGGTCGCGGTAGACCAGCCGCGTGCCGTACAGGGCGACGCGCCCGTCGGCGGTGCGCCGCCAGGCGGCCAGCGCCCGCCCGGTGCGGGTGCGAAGATAGCCTCGGTCCGCCGCCGGCCAGCGGTCGAGGACGGCGCCCCGGGTCACCTCGGGGGCAAGGTGCAGGCCGTCGAGCAGCTCGGCGGCCGCGGCGACCGGATCGGTGGCGCGCAGGCGCCTGGGGGACGAAGCGGGTGCCTCGGAAAGAAATCGGCTCGCGGCGAAACGGGCGAGGCCCGGGGCCTTCGCCGTGCCCACGAGCAACGCTTCGAGCCCGCGGTCGAGGGCCGCCCCGAGGCGACGGACCTCCGGCGGCGCGCCGGCGTCCGCATCGCGCGGGGCGAGGGCGACGGGGTCGGGTAGGTCCGTCCGACCGTAGAGCAAGGCGGTGTAGGCGGCGAGGGCGAGGCCGCGGTCGCCGGGGACCTGCGACAGCGGGGCGAAGAAGGCGGCCAGATCGGCGCGTGCGTGGGCCGGCACCGTGGCGTCCTGCACCACGTGGGCGATGGCGCCCGCGCACAGGAGGGCGAGCGCGAGGTGGTGCTCGCGGTCCTCGGGGGTCTCGGCCCGGGCGAGGGCCGCAAGGTGCCGTGCAAGGGCCGCGGTGCCCAGCGGGTTCTTCGGGTCGGAAAGGTGGGCGAGGGCGGTCGGCCCGCCTCGGCCCGCGGTCGAGCGGGTGACGAACGAGGCGATCGTGGCGCCGTTGGCCCGCGTGTGGCGGGCGCGGGCGACGGCGGCTGGCACGTGGGGATCCTGCCAGCGCCGAGCCGCCCAGTCCGCCGGATCGAAGAAGTGCCCGAGCAGCCGCTCGGTCGGCACCGCCTCGGCCACGACGCCCAGGCGCAGCCACCCGAGGGCCGAGGCCTCCCACAGGTCCCCCTCGACACAGCGGTCACGTGTGCCGGGTGGGGCCGGTGGGGCCGGGCAGGCGCCCGGGCCGCCGCGCGGGCGGGCGCCTGCGTCCTCGGGTGCGGCTTCGACCGCGCGCAGCAACAGACGGCGCACGGCCGGCGCGAGGCGGGCCGGGTCCACCCGCAGCGGCGAGAACAGCCCGAGCGTGCCGCCGCTGGCCTCCATCCACCGTCCGTGGATCGCGGCGCGCAGGGCCGCGCGATCCGTCAGGCCGAGGTGGGTCGTGGCCGGATCCCAGGCGCGGGCCGTGCGGGTGGGGCCCGCAAGAACCGCGAGCAGCGCCGCGCAGGCGAGGGGGCGTGCCCACGGAGATCGAGCGCCTCCGGCGGTCATCGATCGTTTCCTTTCGCGTCGGGGGCGTCCGTCGTGGTGGCGGGTTCCGTCGTCGTCGCATCCGCCGCCGTCTCGGGGGCGCGCTCGCTCGCAGCCGCGCCGTCGGCCGCGCCGCCGGGGCCCGTCTCGGAGGCGTGCTCGGGCAATGCGGGGGCGTCGCTCGATCCCCGAGCCGTGTCTTCGCCGCCCGTCGCCGGCGCGGGGCGGGTGGTCAGGGCATCGAGGCGCTCGTGCACGAGGCGGGCGAGGACGACGGCCGTGGCCGTGTCGCCGCACAGGTGTGCGCCGCAGGACAGGAGCACGGCCACGTGCCGGTCCGGGTCGAGGAAACCCACTGCGCGGACGTCGTCGGTTTCGTACACCCACGTCGTATCCGTCACGTCGTCGGTGAGGGGCGCGCCGGGCAAGGTGGCCTCGATGGTGGGGCGGATCGCATCGAGGCCGCCCGGGGGGTCGCGCCAGACGCGGACCGCCACGTCCCACGACTCGTCGTGATCCAGCGCTTCCAGGTGGACCCCGTGATAGAAGTCGGTCGGCGGCAGGTCCTCCAGGTCCGCCACGCGGAACGTGCCCACGAATCCCGTCCGCAGGGCGACTTCCTCCGGCGGCAGGACGGCCGAGGCGTCCAGGACGCGGGGCCGCTCGGACGGATCGGGTCGAGTCGGGACCGGGGCGCCGCCCGCCGGTCGCCCGGGGGTGGTCGGGGTCGATTTCGCCCACAGGGACCGATTGGCCTCGTCACGGGACCAGGCCAGGTCGGCTTCGAGTACCGACGCCGGCGCCAGATAGGTCAGGTGCCGGTCGTGCCGGTCCTGCTCGCGCCATTTTTCGAGCAAGACACGGGCCTGCCGGTTCGTGAAGTCCGTGCGCCGCCGCCCGGCGGGGTCCGCGTCGCTGCGATAGGCCACGTAGCCCCGGCGATAGGCCACGAGGGTGAAGCGGGACAGGCGGACCGCCGGCCCTCGCCGGGTCTGGGGCAGCGCCGGCACGCGGAACCGGCCCGCCGCATCCGTCTTCGTACGCACGACGACGGAGCCGGCTGGCGCGGTAAGGCCGTCCCCCTCGTCGAACGACCAGATCCCGAGGACCGTTACGTCGGCGAGGGGTTCGTCGGTGGCGGCGTCCACCACGACGCCATCGAATGGTCCGGCAAGGCGCGCCTCCGTCACGGCACGACGCGCGCCGGGAAACGGGGCCGGGCGTTCGAGAGCGGCGCACGAGGAGCCGAGCGCGACCGTTGCTGCCAGCACCAGCGCCCGGGGGCCGGGCCGAAGCGACGCCAGAAGGCCGCGGGATGGTCGCAAGGATCGCAATTGACGGACGTTGGGGCGGCTCGCTACGCTCGTTCGAGCGCAGCCGCGGGTCTATCCCACCTCGTACCGTCGCGCAAGTCTGCACCGCCAGGATCTCACCCCGCGATGACCTCCCATCGCCCCTGTCCCGCCTGTGGGACCTTGTTGTCGCCGAACGCGAGTGCGTGCGACGTGTGCGGGTTCTCGTTGCCGCCGTCGCAGGCCGGGAACGCGGGCGGGGCGAAGTGCGCTCGCTGCGGCACCGACCTCGCGCCGGGGTTCGACTTCTGTCCCACCTGCGGGCTCGACCAGCGCAAGGCGGCGCCCCGTCCACCCACCGGCGCCCTGCGCGTGCGCCAGGGGCCGGGCGGGCCGAAGCTGGAGTTTTCGCCCATGTCGGCGGCGGCATCCACGGGGCCCGTCGCTTCGCCGCCCGCGCACCCGGCCTCGGCGCCTGTACCCGCGGCCCCCGTCGGTTCCCCGCCCGCGCCTTTGGCTCCTGCCCTGGCGGCCGGTCCGCCGCCCGCGGCATCGGCTCCGGTTGCCGCCCCGCCCGCAGCCGATGCCCCGGCGGTCGCGCCTGCCGCGGCCGCGGCATCGTCGGCGTATCTCGTGGCCATCGACCGGGAGGGACGCGAGGGGAGCCGCCACCCGCTGCCCGCGACGGGCCTTTCGATCGGACGGGAGCAGGGCCAACTCGTCTTCTCCAGCGACCGGTTCCTCTCCGCCCTGCACGCTCGGGTGGAAACCGTGGAGGCCGGGCGCTTCGTGCTGGTGGACGCGGGGTCTCGAAACGGCGTCTACCTGCGGATCACCCGGCCCGAGCCCGTGTTTCCGGGGGACATGTTCCTGATCGGCCAGCATCTGTTGCGCCTCGAGAACATCGAGACGCCCGAGCGGGAGCGCCCCCCCGGCGCCGACGGAACACTCATCTTCGGTACCCCCCTCGATCCGCCGTGGGCGCGGCTCGTGGTCCTCGGCCGAGGTGGGCTGTCGGGGGACATCGCCTACCTGCGGACGCGGCAGGTGGTTTTGGGGCGCGAAGAGGGGGACCTCCGATTCCCGTCGGACCGGTTCATGAGCCGCCGGCACGCGCGTATCGCCCTGGCGACCGAGGGGCAGAGCATGTCGGTGACGCTCGAGGACCTCGAATCGGTCAACGGGACCTACCTGCGGCTGCGTGGCCGCGCCAACATCGGGCCGAACGATACCTTTCGCGTGGGTGACCAGATCCTGCGTCTTACCGTGGAGTCGTAGTCGATGGCGAACGCCGAGGTTTTTGCACGGACCGAGGTCGGTTGCGCACGGGAGCGCAACGAGGACGCATTCCTGGTCTTTTCGGCGGCCGCCGGGGTCGAAGGGCAGCGTCCGGACCAGCGTGTGGTGGAACTGGCGCCGCCGGGGTTGCTGCTGGCGGTGTGCGACGGGATGGGCGGCGCGGCGGCGGGGGACGTGGCGTCGAAGCTGGCCGTGGGGGCGCTCGCGGAGGCCGTACGATCGGCGCGGGGCTTTTCCGACGTCGCGGGCGCCGAGGCGGTCCTGCTGGAGGGGATCGGGCGGGCGAACGAGGCCATCCGCGCCCACGTGGCCGCGCACCCGCAGGCCCGCGGTATGGGGACCACGGTCGTGGCCGCCGCGTTGTTCGGCCCCACCGCGGTCATCGCCAACGTGGGGGACTCGCGGGCCTATCTCCTGCGGGGGCGGCGGTTCGTCCAGCTTACGACGGATCAGAGCGTCGTCGGGCAGATGGTCGCCCGCGGGGAGATCTCCAAGGCCCAGGCCCGCTCCTTCGAGCAGCGCAACGTGCTGTTGCAGGCGGTTGGGGTGGCGTCCACCCTTCGGCCCGAGCTCCTGGAGGTGGACCTGGCCGCGGGGGACACGTTGCTGCTTTGCACGGACGGTCTTACGGGCGTGCTCGACGACGACCGCATCGCCGACATCGCCCTGCGAAAGCGCGACCCGGTCCGGGTGTGTCGCGCGCTGACCGAGGCGGCTTGCGCCGAGGGCGCGCCCGACAACGTCACGGTCGGGGTGGCGCGGTTCGTGGGGCCGGGGCTGTTCGTGCCCCAGGGGCCGGCGCCACCGGCGATCCGGCGCCGGGAGGCCACGGTGGGGGCCACGCCGTAAGCCCGGGCGGCGCCGGGGCGTCAGGGCGCGAGCATCGGATCTCCCGTGCCGTCGCCGTCGCCCGGTGACGGTTCGGCGCCGGCGAAGCGCATGGCGGCCGTCAAGGCGCGGCGGGCGTCGGCATCGCGGCCGGGGGCCGGGCCGAAGCGTTCGAGCAGGAGGTCGGCCGGGCACTGTCCTCGGGCCGCGAGATCGCGCGCCGGGTCGAGGAAGCGAGCCTCGGAGCCGGGCTGCGCCCCGGGGACGGATTGCCGGGCGAGCCCCTCGGCGGCCGCTTCCACCAGGGTGCGGCACAGCGTTCGGATCCGCTCCGAGGCGAGCCCCGCCTTGCGCGCTTCCTCCCACATCTCGAACAGCGCTTCGCGGGAGAGATCGCCCACGAACTCGAGGGCCCGCGCCTGGGCGTCGTCGTCGTGCAAGATCCCCTTCCACAGGGCCGGCAGGGCGCACACGTAGGGGCGCGGCACCGCGTCGGCCGTGCGAACCTCGAGATAGGGCTTGAGGCGCACGTTGGGGAACAGGGTGGAAAGGTGCAGGAGGAAGTCGCCGTACTCGGGGCGCAGGCGCGTCCCGGACGCCGTCCGCAGACCCTGCTCGAGGAACGTGCGAAACGTCGTGTGCGTGCGGTGGTACCGGCCGTCCCGCACGACGAAGAACATGGGGACGTCGAGGGCCCAGTCCACGTAGCGGGCGTAGGAGAACGGCTCGTCCCCGAACACGAACGGTGGCACGCCGCAACGGTCCGGATCGACGTGGAACCACACCTCCATGCGCAGCGACCGGTACCCGCAGGCGCGGCCCTCCACGTAGGGGGAATTGGCGAACAGGGCCGTGACGACCGGCCCGAGGGCGGAGGCGAGCCGCAGCCGCCGCCCGCAGTCGGCCTCGTTGCGATAGTCCAGGTTCGCCTGGACCGTGCAGGTGCGTGCCATCATGTCGAGGGCGTGGCGTCCGCGTTCCGGGAGGTAGTCGCGCATGATGTCGTACCGGGCCTTGGGGACCCAGTCGATCTCGTCGAGGGTGGCGAACGGATGGAAGCCCGCCGCGATCCAGCAGATCCCGCGCGGTTTCGAGACCGCGTCGAGCTCGCGGGCGTGCCGGGAAAGCTCTGCGCAGGTGTCGTGGAGGGAGGCCAGGGGGGCACCCGACAGCTCGAGTTGGCCGCCCGGCTCGAGGGTGATCGAGGCGCCGTCGCGGACCAGCTCCACGAGCTCGCCGTCGCGGCCGCGGTTCGGGCCCTCGCGCCAGCCGTGCTCGTCCCGAAGCGCACGCAAGGTGGGTTCGATCTGCCGGGTGTAGCGCACCGGTGCGGGGCGTGGCGACAGGGCGATCCCGAAGCACTCGAGCTCCGTGCCGATCCGGTGGTCGGCGAGGGAGGGCTTGGCCGCGGCTTCGAACGTGCCTACGAGATCCTCGTAGGTCGGTTCGGGCGGAGGGCTCGGGGCGGCGGGCGGCATCGAGGGCGGGTGGTCGGCGAGATAGCACCAAAACGCGACCGCGGGGGGACGTGCAGGGACAAACGCGGGGCAAAGCGCTCCGTTACGCGCTGCGACGGGGCCACGGGTGCCGTTCGGGGCGGCTTGACCGCGACTTCGCGCGGTTGCTAGCCTCGCGCAGCCGACGCGCCCAGGTCGGCCTCGCCCGCACCACCCGAGCGACACCATGGCCACCGTCACCGCTGGAACCTGCATCATCGGTCCGAACATCGCCGTGCGCGGCACGGTCTCGGGGGAGGAGGACCTCCTCGTCGAGGGCCGCGTCGAAGGTGGGATCTCGCTGGCGGGGCACCTGACGGTGGCCGATCAGGGGATCGTGGAGGCGAACCTGGAGGTCGAGAGCGTCGTGGTGATGGGCGAGGTCGTCGGCGACATCGATGCCTCCCAGTCGGTCACCATCGAGCCCGGCGCCCGGGTGACGGGCAACATCCGGGCGCCGCGCGTCATCATCCGCGACGGCGCCTATTTCGACGGCTCGGTGGACATGGAACTCTCCCTGCCCGATCATCTCCTCAAGGGGCGGCGCTGAAGGTTGCGGCCGCCCGTATTCCACCGCCACGTCCGCGTTTCCAGGAGTCCGACCCCATGGCCAACACCGTCATCGGCAGCACCATCGTCATCGACGGGGAGATCTCCGGCGAGGAGGACCTGACGGTCCTCGGCACCGTCAAGGGCAGGATCGGGCTGCGCGAGCACATCCACGTCGAGCCCACGGGGGTCATCGAGGCCAACATCGAGACCGCCACGATCACCGTCGAAGGGACCGTCACGGGTGACATTCACGCCACGGAGCGGGCCGAGCTCAAGAGCAACTGCCGTGTGGTGGGGGACATCCGTGCGCCGCGTATCCTCATCGCCGACGGGGCCTCGTTCAAGGGCAACGTGGACATGGAAGGCTGAAGGGAAGGCGGATCCTCCATGGCGCGAACATCCACATCGTCTTCGTCCCCCGTGCCGCCGAGCACGACGATTGGTCCCACGTTGCACGTCCGCGGCCGGATCCTCGGGGAGGAGGACCTGCGCATCGAGGGCCGGGTGGACGGGGCCATCGAGTTGTCCGAGACTCTCATCGTGGAGGAAAGTGGGATCGTGGTGGCGGAGGTCCAGGCGCGGGACGTGGTGGTGCGCGGCATCGTGGTCGGGAACGTGACCGCGACGGACTCGGTCACGCTCGACGCCGGTGCCAAGCTGATGGGGGACATCGAGGCGCCGCGGGTGATCTTGGCGGACGGGGCGGCCTTCAAGGGGTCGGTGAAGGTCACGGGTGCCGCGCCGCGCCCACGGGCGCGGACGTCGGCGGGTGCGAAGGCGAATCGGTCGCGGGCGAGCGCGATCCCCCGCGTCCGCGCGGCGCGGCCCGAGGCGCCCGTGCCCGAGCAGGACGAGCCGACGGTCGTCGTGCGCCGCAAGGACGTGCAAGCGGCCGGGCGGGGCGAGACGAAGGCCGCCAAGAAGGCGCCGCCACGCCCTGCGCCGGCGAGCGCCGGCAAGGCGACCAAGAAGAAGGCTGCCAAGAAGAAGGTCCGCCCGAAGGTTCCGTCCCGCAAGAAGCGCAAGGTCAGCCGCCGGTAGGCTCCTGGCTCTCGGCCTCGTCCGATCCGAGGGGGCGGGGGGCCCGGGCCTGCGGGCGGGAGACCCGCGCCCATTCGCGCGTCAGGGCGGCCAGGGTCTTTCGCCGCGGGTCGGGGCGGTCGGGCGGCGCGCGGTTCAGCGCATCTTGCAGGGCCGCAAGGCGCCCGTGGACGTAGGCCGCGTAGGCTTCGTCGGTGCGCCGGCGCAGGATCGGGCCCAGTACGGCGTCGGTCGTCGTGCAGCCGGGCGGCCGTTCCAGCCGTGCCAGCAGGACGACGTACCAGCGACGGCCGTCGGCCACGAGGATCTCGTCCTCGATGGGCCCCAGGTGGTCGAGCACGTGGCGGCGGAGGGGGACGAGGTCCCGGTGGGGGGCGAGCAGGAGGCTTTGGATGCCCAGGCGGGCGAGGTCGGCCCGTTCGAGCAGGGCGATCGTACGGCACCCGCCGATCCCGGCGACGACGAGGGTGTCGGCCTCGTGGGGGGTGAGGGGGGCGAGTCCGTCCCCGAGGCGAAGGTCCACGGCGACGCCGGCGCGCCGTGCGTTGTCGCGGGCGCGCGCAAGGGCGTGGGCCGAGCGGTCGATCCCGATGGCGGAGGCCGCGCGGCCGCGGGCGAGGGCGGCGATGGGCACGAGGGCGTGGTCCGTTCCCACGTCGGCCAACCGCGCACCGCGGGGGATCCGGCGCACGATGGCGTCGAGGCGCGGGGACAGGGTGGGGACGCGGGGCGGCACGGCCTGTGTCGGCATGCTACGAGA
>JALSIN010000431.1 GCA_026989935.1 Polyangiaceae bacterium
GCCAGGAGGGCGACTTCAGTCACCTGCGGGTGCGCAAGCATGGGGCCCTGCTCGTGATCGAGTCTGGCCCCGAGCAGGACCCGATCCCGCACGCACGCCTGCGCCGCGTGACCCAGCAGGACTGGTCTCTCGAGATGCCGACACACACCGGTCGTTGGCAGAAGACCGGCCTGCGCGGACCCCGCCTCGACCTCCTTCAAACCCTCGTCGAGGACTTCGGCTGGACCCTTGCTCCCATAGACTGAAACCCGGACCGAACTTCCGATCCGATGTACTAGGGCGCGGGCCCGGCGGCCGCGAGGGCGACGACCGCCACGTCGAGGGCCAGGTGCGCGGCGAACACGGGCCACAGGCTCGCGTGGCGCAGGGCGAGGAGGTTCCACACGGCGCCGCAGCCGAGCGCCGCCGCGAGCAGGGCCGGCGGGGCGCCGAAGGCCGCGTGCAACGCGGCGAAGGCGAGGGCCGCCGCCGCCGCCCCGAGGCCCGGGCCCAGGCGCCCGGCGAGGGTGTAGGCGGCCAGGCCGCGGAACACGAGATCCTCGGCGAGGACGAGCAGCGGCAGCGCCAGCAGGGCCGGGGCCGCCGGGGCGGCGGTCACGAGGGCGCGGACCGGGGCGAACGCGCGCGCGAGGGTGGGCGGAGCGAGGGGGGAGAACACCCAGGCGGCAGCGGCGATCGTCGCCAGCGCCACGACGGCGGCGTCGCGGGCGGCGGCGCCGGGGGCCTGGGGACGGGCCACGAGCGCGGCGGTCAGCGCGGGCCAGCCGCGCCAGATCACGGCGGCCGCGAGCGGCGTGGCCAGCCCCACGACGGCCCAGACCGGCAGGCCCAGGCGCCCGAGCGCGAAGAAGGCGCCCGCCAGACCGGCCAGCAGCGCGGCGACCGAGCCGAGTCGGGTGGCGGCGCCCCCCGCGAGCGCGCGTGCGGCCCGGCCCGTCGCGGGATCGGCCTGGGCGAACGAGCGGGCGCCGGCGAGGGCCCGCTCCACCTGCGCGCGGTCGAGGGGGGTCGGGCCCCTGCGGCCGGGGTCTTCCGCGGGGGCGAGGCCGTGGGCGAGCAGGCGTACCTGGGCGCGCGTGACGAGCGGGTCGGGCAGAAGGCTGGCGACGGCCGCGGCCGCGGCGAGCAGGGCGGGGGCGACCGGGACCGGGTGGGCCGGCAGGTCGAGGGCGCGGCCGACCGTACGAAACAACGCAGCCGCGTCGAAGGTGCGCGGGCCGTGGACGGCGACCGTGGTGCCGGGTGCGATCGCGCCCGCGGCCGCCTCGGCGAGCACGGCCACGACGTCGTCGCGGGCGACGGGGGCGAGCGGGCCGCCGCCGCGGGGGACGGGGGCGACGGCGGCCAGCGCGAGGGTGCGGGCGGCGTTGCGGACGAGGTCGTCGCCCGGGCCGAAGACCACGTTCGGGCGCACGAGGACGTACGCCAGGCCGCTTGCGCGCACCACCGCCTCGCCGGCGCGTTTCGTGTCGGCGTAGGGGCCGGGGGGCAGCGACGGCGCGCAGGCGACGGAGACGTGCACGAAGCGGTGGACCCCGGCGGCGTGGGCGGCGGCTACCAGGTTGCGTGCGGCGTGGACGTGGGCGGCCTCGAAGGCCCGGCGGCTGCCGCGTTTGCGCCCGACCAGGTTGACCAGCGCGTCCGCGCCGGCGAGGCGTTCGACGGGCGGGGGCGTCGCCGACACGTCCCACCGGCACGCGGGGTCCGGATGCCGGCGGGCCAGCTCCACCACGCGGTGCCCCTGCGCGCGCAGCCGGCGGACGAGCGCGCGCCCGAGGAACCCGGTCGATCCGGCGACGACGATCTTCACGGCGGAACTCGCATCTGCCCGGTGGCGGTGGGGCGCCCGCGGGCGAGCTGCCGCCGCAGCGCCAGGGCGCACCCCCACGACAGCGTGACCCCGGCGCCGCCGTGGCCGTAGTCGAAGGCGATCGTGCGGCCGGTGGCGGGCTCACGGGTGACCGCCACGCGCACCGCGGGGCGGCCCGGACGCAGGCCCACGCGGTCCTCCAGGAAGTGCGCCCCGCAAAGGCGTGGGACGAGGCGCCGGGCTCGTGCCAGGACGGCCGCTCGGGCCTCGGGATCGGGGGACAGGTCGGTTCGGCCGGGTTCGAAAGTGCCGCCGACGATGCAGTCGTCGCCCCGGGGCACGACGTAGGTGGGGGCCGTCGGGTCGGATTCGTCCACGACCACCTCGGAGAGGCCGGGGTCGGTCACCCGCAGGATCTGTCCGCGCACGGGGCGGACGGAGGGGTCGCCCGCGAGCGTCCGCGCCCCGAGCCCGGCGCAGCAGACGACCACCGGGGCGTCGAGGTCCGCCAGGCGCGCCACCTGCCGGGTCTCGAACCGCCCGCCGAGGGCGGCCACGGTGCGCCGCAGCCAGGGCATGTAGCGGCGCATGTCGATGACGAAGCTCGTGAACGCGATCGCAGCGCGGGCGCCGCCCGGCGCCGGCCTTCGGTCGGTCGGCGGCAGCCACCAGCCGACGTCGGACGGATCGCCCACGGCAGTGGCGGGGCGCGCCCGCACGCCGGTCGCATCGTCGCGGGCCAGGCGGGCGAAGACCCGGTGGCTCGCCCGGACCCAACCCAGGGTGGCCGGGTCGCGGGCCGTGCCGTAGGGGAAGAAGAAGGCGGCGGGGACGTCCGAGGTGGTGTGGGGGGAGTGCCGCTCGGCCACGACCCTCACGCGCCAGCCCGCACGCAGCAGGCACACGGCCGTCGTCAACCCGGAGACGCCGGCACCGAGGACGATGCACTGCATGGGGACGGTAGGGTAGCAGCGCGGGCGGTGGGGGCGGGGCCGCAAAAAACGGGTCGTGCCGCCGCGCCCGCCGCCCGCCGTGGTCCGGCCCGTGCGCGTGCCCGAACGAGCGGCCGGAGGGCACGCGCGCGGGGCGGCCGGGGGCGCTGTGCCGGGCCGGTGGGTGCGGTACCATCCCGAGCGACATGTGGCGGCGACTTGCCCGGCGGCGCTTCCAGATCCCCCGTTGGGAGCCCTATGTCCCGAAGGCGGCCGACCCCAAGACGTTCTGGCTCGACACCGAGCGCGACGACCTCGTCGAGGAGGTGGTGCGGCGGATCGTCGGGCGCTACGGCGGTGACCCGGAAGCCGTCGAGGCGGTGCTGTCGGACGCCGTGTACCACGAGATCCAGCGGCTCGAGGGCCAGGGAGACGAGGAGGCGCGCGCGCGCTTGGGGGCGTGGCGGGCGCTGGTGCGGGAGCTTCCGGGCATGTCGTTCGATGCACGCCTTGCGACCCTGGAGGACCGGACCCGCCGGATGGGGTTCGACGTGGCGGGGAACTTCGACCCGCGGGTCTATCGCTTCGCGGCCAAGGTCGTCCCCACCGTGCTCGCCGGCGTGATGCACCCGGCGAGCCTGTTGCCCGTGGACGAGGCCTTCGATCCGGAACTGCGCGCCCTGGTGACGGTGCAGGGGGATCTCGAACGGCTGCGCAAGATCGCGACGGTGGCGACCATGATCTACGTCCCCACCCACGCATCGAACCTCGACAGCCTCGCGCTGGCGTGGGCGCTGTACCGGGAGGGGCTGCCGCCGGTGGTCTACGGTGCCGGCAAGAACCTGTTCACGAATCCCATCATCTCGTTCTTCATGCACAACCTGGGCGCCTACCGCGTCGATCGCCGCATCCGGGCGCGGCTGTACAAGGAGGTGCTCAAGACCTACAGCACGGTCCTCATCGAGCGCGGCTACCACTCCTTGTTCTTTCCCGGCGGCACGCGCTCGCGCTCGGGGGAGATCGAGCGCCGGCTCAAGCTCGGGCTCGTGGGGACCGCCGTCGAGGCGTTCGCACGCAACGCCGTCCGCGGCCGCCCCCGGCCGGTCGTCTTCGTGCCCACCACGATCAACTATACGCTCGTACTGGAGGCGGAGACCCTCATCTCGGATTTCCTGCACCGAGAAGGGCGCGCCCGGTACATCATCGACGACGACGAGTTCTCCCGGATCGACCGGTGGGTGGCGTTCTTCCACCGCCTGCGCGAGCACGAGGGCGCGTGCATCCTGCGGTTCGGCGCGCCGATGGATCCCTTCGGCAACCCGGTGGACGACGCCGGGCGCAGCCTCGGCCCGGGTGGGCGGATCCTCGATCCGACCGGCTACCTGCAGCTCGACGGCACGCCCACCGTCGATCACGAGCGCGACCACGCCTACACGGAAGCCCTCGGGCGCGACTTCGTGCGATCGTTCCGCGAGAACACGGTGATCATGCCGAGCCAGGCGGTGGGACACGTCCTGTATCGGCGGCTCGTGCAGGCCACGCCTGGCGTGGAGCCCTTTGCCCGCCTGCGCCGCAAGGGGGAGCTTGCGGTGCCCCGTAGCGAGGTGGCGGCCGAGCTCGGGGCCGTGCGCGATCGCCTGCTCGACCTCGAGCGCGCCGGGCGGCTGAGGGTCAGTCCCTACCTTGCCGGCGCCGGCCCCGACCGGATCCTCGACCGGGTGCTCGCCGAGTGGTCGGGGTATCACCTGGCGACGATCGCGGTACAGCGCGACGGCGCCATCGTGGCCGAGGATCCGCGGATGCTGCTCTACTACGGCAACCGGCTGCGCCCCTGGGCGCTGGAGGTCGCTGGCCCGGCGCAGCAGGCGGCCGCGCGGGAGATGGCCTCGGAGGTGTGGCGGGGATGACGGCGCCGGTGGGGATCCTGGGGGGCGGCCGTTTCGGTCGAGCGCTCGCGGCGGCGACGGCGCGCGGTGGGTCGTCGGTCCGCCTGTGGAGCCGCGCCGCGCGGACGTTCGACGACGACCGGATCCTCGTGTCGAACGACCCGGCGTGCCTCGTACCGTGTGAACTCGTGTTCGTGTGCGTACCGTCGCCGCACGTCGCCCGCGTGGCCTCCCTCGCGGCGGCACACCTCGACGGCCGCCACATGGTGGTGCACGTAAGCCGCGGGCTCGTGGGGCCTTCGCTTGCCACGGTGGGGGAAACCTTCGTCGAGCGCACCGCCGTGCGCCGCGTGGGGGCCCTGGCCGGACCGCTTTCGGCCCGGGCGCTCGAAGCCGGGGACCCCAGTGGCGGCGTCGTCGGGACGCGCTTCCCGGAGATCACGACGCTCGTTCGGCGCGCGCTGTCGGGGGCCCGTTGTCGGATCTACGGCACGGACGATTGCGTGGGCGTGGAACTGGCGTCGGCCTTGACGGGGCTGGTGGCGCTGTGTGTGGGGATCGGCACGGGGCTGGGGCTCGGCGCCTCGATGCGTGCGGTCCTGGCCGCACGGGGCATGGTCGAGGCTGCGCGCGTGGTGCGGGCGCGCGGCGGTCGCCTGACCACCCTGCAGGGGCTGGCGGGCTGGGGGGATCTGGCCTCGCTGCTCGTCGATCCATCCCGCCCGGAGATCGCCTACGGCGTCGCCCTGGGGCGGGGGGAGGTGACGATCGACGAGGTATCCCACGACGAGGTGTTCATCGAGGGCCGTAGCCTGTGCCGGCAGGTCCTCGGCTTCGCCCATGGGCGCGAACTGGAGGTGCCGCTGCTCGAGGCCCTCGGAGCGGTGCTGGCCGGGGAGGCGACGGTCGAGGCCGCCATGGGAAGCCTCCTGGCCCGCCCGGTGGGCTCGGAGGGGCTCGACGCGCTCGACGGGTAGCGGGGTGGATCGGTCACCCGCCGGGGGCCGGGGCCGGTGGATGCGCGGGCGGCCGCTCGGCGATCCTGACGGCCATGCGGGCCACGTCCACGGGTGCGCCCGGGGTTGCAGGAGGTGTCTCGACGGCCTCGAAGACCACGGTGTCGAACGTCTGGGCGAGCGCGGGGATCCGCTGGACCAGGGCGTCGGCCAGCCGCGCACTCTCCTTGCGCAGGCGGGGTTCGTCGCGAAGGTCGCCCACCTTCGTCACGTACCGGATCCGGGGCGCGAGATCGAACTCCGTGTTGAACAGCCCCACCGAGACGATCCGGTCGGACGGCAGGTCGAGGGCCTTCGCGACGGCCCGCTCGGCGGCGGTGGCCCGCCCCTTTGCGAGGAACTGCGCGACTCGCCCCGAAAGCGGCGTCTTCACGCCGCGCCCGCGCATGGACAACACCTGGGCGATGCCGGCGTCGAGGTAGGCCTCGACGGGGCGGCCGGCGGTGTGAGCGGCCTCGGCGCGGGCCAGATACGCCGGTGCGTCCACCCCGCGGTAGCGGTGGGCGCTGCTCTCGATGCCCAGCAGGTTCCAGCCCTTCGCACCGCGTCGCAGCCGGACGACCAGGCGGGGGGGCAGGGGGTCGCCGTCGAAGGCGAGGTACGCAAGGGCCAGGTCCGCGCCGTCCACCCGTGTGGCCACCGTCCAGGCGCCGCCCGGCACGGGGCACGTGACCTTCATGGGGCCCTGGATCCCCGGGGCGACTTCGAGCAGCAGGACCCGCTCCACCGTGGCGCTCCCCGCGCGGCGAACCCGTGCGGCGACGGTGTCCAGGTTCGCGAGGAAACGTTCGCGCCGGGACGCGTCGCGGACCTGCGGGTCGAGGAGGTTCCAAAGGGGCAGGCCCGTCTCGCCGCGGAGCATGTTCGCGATCCGCTGGGCCGCGCCGGTCAGATCGTCGAGATCGCGCCGTGCGATGGGGGCCTTCGGGTCGTCCTGGACGCGGCACAGGACCGCGGGGACGGGCGTTTCGGGGGCCGCGGTGGGGGCGGCCGTGGCCGATGCGGTGGTCGCAGGGGGGGCGTTCTCGGCGCGTTCCTTGCCGCGGCAGCCGGAAAAGGCCACGGTGCAGGCGCAAAGGCACGACAGCCGGATCGAGCGGGCACGCATGGGCGGTCTACATACCACGGGCGGTGGGCGCGCGGGCAGCCGGGGGCGGGGGCTGATACGTTGCCTGCACGGGGCCATGACGGACACGACGCACGGGCCGGACGCCATCGAGCGGCGGCTCTCCGACGCCGCCCGCCGGTTGCTGGCGCAGCGGGCCAGTGGCGCGGGGAGCGCCGCCGACGAAGGGTCGGCGGTCGCCCAGATCGCCGAAAAGATCCATCGATGGATGGATGCCGCGTCGATGATGCGGTGGTTTCGAACTGCGGGCTCAGACGTCCTGACGGCGCCGGGTGCGGAGGTGGAGTTGTCCGCGGTGGTCGGGCCGGCGGTTCGCCTGCGGGCGGAACAGGTGGTGTTCGAGGTCGCCGGCCGTGTCGTGGCGACGGCGCCGATCGAGCCCGATCGCGCGGACGTGCGTGCTTCGTTCGTGCCGGCCGAGGCGGGTGTTTTCCCGGTGATCGTGCGCGCCGTGGACCGCGAGGGGCGCACGGTGGCGGGGGCACGTGGTGAGGAGGTTGCGCGCGTCTTCGTGGTGGAGGATCGGCCCGTGGTGGTTGCGGCGCTGTTCGACGTGGTGGACGCGGACGGCCGCGTGGACGCGCGCGCGTTGGGGGCGCTCGATCCGTGGGCACGCGCTGGAGTGACCGTGGCCTATCTGACGGACGTGCCGCCCGACCGGCTGGTGGACCTGCGGGGCCAGATGACCCGTTCGCCCGCGCCGGATGGGCCGATCCTGGCGCCGCCGGAGCTTTCGCAGCGCGTGCGGGCCCTCGGCGTGGACTTTCGTACGACCTTCGGCGCCATGGCGATCCGCCGGGCCCGCGCCCGCGGCGTTGCGATCGAGGCGGTGGTGGGGCTGGAACCGACGGAGGCGCTCGTGCGTCGGCTGGGGTGCCCGGTCTACGACTGGGACACCCGCCCGACGGAGGCCGACCTGACCGGGGTGCGAGGTCGCGGGCGACGCCATCGCAGGCGTCTTCGAGAGGAGGAAGAGGCCGAGTTTCGTGTCGAGCAGATGACGGGGGCCGCGGCCATCGACGGCAACGCGGTCCAGGTGACCTTCGACGGACGGGCTGCACGGACGCGGTGGTTCGAACTCATCGAGTCGGCACAGCGGACGATCCACATGCAAACGTATATCTTCCGGGCCGGTCGGATGGCCGACGAGATCGGGGCGCGTCTCGTGCGTCGGGCGCGCGCAGGCGTGCGGGTTCGGATCCTGGTGGACGGGCTGTATGGTGCGCCGGAGGCGGTTCTCGGGCGGTTCGGGGTCCTCAAGATCCTCGGGGACGAGCCGAACGTCGAGGTGCGGCTGCGCGATCCCGTGCCGTTTTCCCGGCCATCGGCGCAGGCATGGAAGCACCGCGACCATCGCAAGATCCTCGTCATCGATGGTCGCGTCGGGATCGTGGGGGGGCGCAACATCGGCGACGAGTACTTCGGGTCCTTCGACGAGATTGCGGTGGGGGACTGGACGCCCAGCGACCGGATCCCCTGGCTCGATGCCCATGCCGAGGTCCGAGGCCCCGTGGCGGGTGCCTTGGAGCGAGCCTTCGTGGACGCCTGGACCGCGCAGGGCGATGGTGACCGCGAGGGATTCGTCACGGATGCCCGGGGCCGGGCGGGGGAGACCCGCGTACGGGTGGTGTTGCACGAGGGGTTGGGCGATCCCACGGCCGTGGGGCTGTTCGAGGCGCTGTTCGATGCGGCGCGCGAGCGGATCCTCGTCGTCAACGACTTTCCGGTCACCGAACTGCTCGCCGACGTCCTCGTGCGCGCGCGGCGGCGGGGGGTGCGGGTCGTGATGCTCACGGGGTCCGCCGTGGCGCGGCGGGGCGACGGCAAGATGCTGCCGGGGTCGGTGCACCGGGAACTGTTCGAGTACATGACGAAGGATCGGCTCGAGCCGCTGTTGCGCCGAGGGGTGGAGATCTTCGAGTACGTGGCACCGCCCCACGAGCGCATCGTGTGCACCGGCGGCGTCGTCCGCCCCTACGTGCACGCGAAGGTCGTGACCGTGGACGGCCGACACGCCACGATCGGGTCGGCGAATCTCGACGCGACGACGAGCTACTGGGAGCGAGAGGCGAACCTCGTGGTGCATGGCGCCGAGGCGGTGGGTCCCATCGAGGCCGCGATCGAAGGGATGCTTTCGCGGTCGCGTCTTCTGGATCCAACATCGGAAGAGTGGGCCGCCGAGACCGCGTTTCGACGGCTCGCCCGTGCCGTGTGGCCCGACGCGCTGTACTCGTAGAAACGGGCGGGGGGAGGCGACCATCGGCCGACGACGGCGTCGGAGGTGAGTGCGCCATGC
>JALSIN010000432.1 GCA_026989935.1 Polyangiaceae bacterium
CCTCCACCGGCCCAAGTTGAAAGTGCGCAGATTGCGCAGTCGAAAGCTGGCGCGGACGGCGCCGTCCGGTTGGCATCGGGTGCGCCGATGGACGCGTCTGCCAGGGCGGCCGCGACCGAGGATCCTGCGAAGATCCCTCCGGCCACCCTCGCGGTGCTCGAACGGCTGGAACTGGTCGCCCGGGTCGCCGACCCGTCCCCGCGCGCACCCGGTGAGTCCAGCGGCCCGCCGGCCACGGGGACCACCGGCGGCCTCGGCGGCACCCCGCCCCCCTGCGGCCCATCGCTCGCGCCGCTTTCGGGACGCGCCCCGCGCCTGGCGGAGCTTGTCCTGTCCGGCTGCGCCCAATTGGCCGCCCGCGGCCTCGCCGAGGCCGTGCCCCAGCTTTCGAGCCTCGTCCTGCGTGACCTCGACCTCACCGACGAGGATCTCGCAGCCATCGGGCACCTCGGGTCCCTGCGCGCCCTGGAGCTCGACAAGGTACGCGCCCCGTCGGATCTCCAGGTGCGTCGTACGGCCGGTGCCCCACTCGAACGCCTGGTCCTGCGTGATCTCCCCCACCGCTCGCCGTTGGTCGAACTCGTCCGCGTCCACGCAAAAACCCTGCGGACTCTGGTCCTCGAGGGGCGCTGGGCCGATTCGCGCACGCTGCTTGCGGCCAAGCCCGCGCGCGGCCTGGTCCGCCTGGAGGTCCTCGGCACACGAGCAGGCGACTACGGCCTGCACGCCCTCGCCGGCCACGAAGCCCTGCGGGAGGTCGTGCTGGCGGGGCGCGGGTTCACCGATGCCGCACCACTCTACCTGCGCGACCTCGCCGTCGAGACCTTCGCGTGCGAGTGCCCGCGGCTCGGAGACGCCGGGATCGGGCACCTGCGCTTCCTCGAACACCTGACACGCCTCCGCCTCGTCGAGCCGGCCGCCTCGCCCGCAGGGCTGGCGAACCTCGGGCGAGCCCGTGGCCTCGAGGTGATCGAGCTCGACGGCGTGGCGCTCGCCCCACCGGCTCTCGAAGCAATCGGCGGACTCGAACGACTGCGGGCGTTATACGTCTCCAGCGGGGCCCTCGAAGCCGAGGACCTGGCGCCCCTGGGCCGGAAGGCACACCTGGAGGCCCTCCTCCTGCGGGTTGCCGGCCTCGACGACCGGCGCCTCGGAACGCTGCCGGTGCTGCCGGCGCTTCGCAGCCTCGATCTCGCCGGCACCGCCGTCGGGGACGATGCCCTGCATCGGATCTCCGCCCAGGCTGCCCTCGTCGAGCTCGACCTGTCGGCCACCCGCGTGACGCGGCGCCTCGGACCGCTCGCGAAGCTCCGGCGACTCGTACGGCTCGACCTCGCCCGCACCGACACCGTGGACGACGGCGTGGCCCACCTTTCCGACCTTGCGCACCTTGCCGACCTGGACCTGTCCCAGACGCTCGTCTCGACGAAGGTCCTCGACCACCTCGAGGCCATGCCGGGACTCGCGCGCGTGGACCTTCGCGGCACCCGTGTCGATCCCGCCGCGGCGCGGGCACGTCTCGGCGGCCGAGGCGTCACGGTCCTCCTCGACGGCGGCGACCGTTGAAGCGGCCCCGCGCGGCGCTCACCGCCCGCCGGCCGGCTCGGGCGCGGGGATCTTCGCCCCCTTCTTCCAGGCGGGCCGCGCCGGACCAGCCGCCACGCGCCGAACGACCTCCGCCAGCGTGGTCGCGTCCTGCAACGCCCCCTCGAACGTCCACGACGGATCGAACTCGTCGTCCACGGTGTGGTAGCGCGCCTTGCGCTCGGCCAGCCACGCCTCGCCGGCCGACCGACCGCCCTTTTCGAGGTCGAGCCCGCCGCGAAAGTACAGCGCCGGCACCCCCCGGCGTGCGAAGGCGAAATGATCCGATCGGAAGTATCCTCCGGCCCCGGGCCGTTCATCGGGGGTGAGCACCCGCCCTTCTTTCCGCGCCACTTCGGCGAGCACGTCCTCGATCGTGGTCTTCCCCATCCCGATCACCTCGATGTTCTTCGTCCGGCCGCCGACGTTCATGCTGTCCAGGTTGAACGCCGCCCACAGCCGATCGATGGGGATCGCCGGGTGCGCCGCCTGGTAGCGCGCCCCCAACAAGCCCTGCTCCTCGGCGGTCGTCGCGACGAACAGGACCGAACGATCGGGCGGGTCCTTCGCCAGCGCACCGGCCACGGCGAGCAGGCCCGCCACCCCGCTGGCGTTGTCCACGGCCCCGTTGTAGACGGTGTCCTCGGCGCTGGAACCGTCGTCGATCCCCAGGTGATCCCAGTGCGCGGTCACCACGACCCCCTCCTGCGGGTGCGCCTTCCCGGGCAGGCGCCCCACCACGTTGACGTCCTGCGTGCGCGCGTCCTTCGTGGTGAGCTTGCCGCCGAACACGAGGTCGAGCGACCGCGCCCGAAACGACGACTTCATCGCCGCCGCATGCCAGGCCGCAAGGTCCGTCCCGGCCATCTTGGCGATCTTGTCCGCCGCCTGCGCCGAGATCCACCCCTGGACGGCCAGATGCGGTGGCAAGGAACCGTCGGCCTCGAGCACCTGGAACCGCGGCTTCGACCAGCTCGCCAGCACGACGTTCCACCCGTAGCTGGCCGGCTCGTCCTCGTGGATCACCAGGCAACCGGCCGCACCGGCCGCCAGCGCGCGCTCGAACTTGTAGCTCCACCGGCCGTAGTACGTCATCGCCTCGCCCTCGAACCGTCCGTCCTTCGTGGGCGGGTCGCCCACGAACACCAGCACCAGCTTGCCGCGGACGTCCACGCCCTCGTAGTCGTCCCAATCGTACTCGGGGGCGGTGACGCCGTAGCCCGCGAAGACGATGGGCAGCGCGAGCGCTTGCATCCCAGCCGGCGCAAACGAGTTTACCAGCACCTCACGGCCGATATGCAGCCGATCGTAGGTCTTTCCGTCGGCCGACCGGATCGAAAGCCCCGTGTGGGGCATGTCCACCCATACGCTGCGAAGCGGCACCGTCTGCGTCCATCCGCCTCCGTCTCCGGCGGGTTCGAGGCCGGCCCGCTTCATCAGGGCCGTGATCGCCGCCACGGCCCGGCGGCCCCCTTGGGTCCCCACGCCACGCCCTTCCATGGCGTCGTCGGACAAGAAGCGCGTGGTCTCGCGCAAGAACGCCACGGAGAGGTCCGGGGCCGGCAACGTCGAGGGATCCGGGGCAGCCCGGCTCGTCTTCGACGAAGCGGGGTTCTTTGCCGCCTTCGCCGGAACCTTCGCGGGAGCCGGAGGCGGTTCGCCGCACCCGAGTAATAGAGACGAGCCGATGAGCGTTGCGCACAGCGATCGCATGGCGCGCCCGAGTATCCCGGATCCCGTCCCGCGGCGCCAACCCCGGGCGTCCCGTGGTCACGGTGCTGGTGCGTGCGCAAGCCCTCGACGCCCACGCGCACGGTGCCTGGGCGTGGACTTCGTGCCGCTGCGGCGCCGTCGATCCCCTCGCCCCCCACGCGCACGGCGCCCGGCCCACGGCCGCACGGCGGCGCCCGCGATCACCCCCCGGTGATGCCGGTGCACCAAGCCCTCTGCACCGACCACGCAACGTCCCGATCCCCGTCCGGACGCAACGCACACGGACCGGCCTCGCGCGGGCGCTCAGATCGAAAGCGACCCCTTGCGAAAATCGGTCCGCGCCAGGTGGACGTTGACGAGGACGGGACGCCCCTGCCGCGCCGCCGCGCGCGCCGTCTCGAACACCTCGGCCAGTTCGGCCCGCCGCGCAACGCAAAGGCCCACGCCGCCGACGGCCTCGGCCACGCGGTGGTAGTCGGACCGCCGCAACACGGTGCCCACGTCGTCGCGCAAGATGACCTCCTGCTCCCGGGCGATCTGGCTCCAGCAGGCGTCGTTGCCGACGACGGCCACGCACCCGATCCCGTGCCGCACGTAGGTGTCGAACTCGGCGAGGGAGTAGCCGACGGACCCGTCGCCGAACACGATCCAGACGTCGTCGCCGGGGCGCGCCGCCTTGGCCCCGAGGGCGAAGCCGCCACCGACGCCGAGGGTGCCGAAGACCCCGGGGTCGAGCCATCGAAGGGGCCCGCGCGGGCGCAGTACGTAGCTGGCCGTTCCGACGAAGTCGCCGCCATCGGCCACGATGGTGCTGTCCTCCGACAGCGCGGCATCCATGGCGCGAAAGACCGCCACCGGGTGCAGCCCGCCCGCCACCTCGCGTTCGGCCAGCGCGTCGAGCTCCCGCTCGCGGGCCTCGTCGCGCGCGCGCAGGGCGGCCACGAACGGCGCGTAGCGCTCGGCCACCGCCGGGACCTCGGCCGCCAGCTCGAGGAAGGCCGTAGCCGGGTCGGCGTGGATCGCCACGGTCGGCCGCCGGTTGAGGAACAACGCGCGCCGGTCGAAGTGCATGGCGACCACCGGCGTCCGCCGGGGGATCGACGCCCCGTACCCCAGCCGGAAGTCACAGGGGACGCCCACGAGGACCACGCAGTCGGCCTCCTGGAGGGCCTTGCCCCGACCGTGGCGCATCCACAGCGGGTCGGCCGCGCCCAGCAGCCCCCGCGCCATGCCGGACAGGTAGACCGGCGCCCCGAGGGCCCGCAGGGCGAGGCACACGTCCTCGATGCGCGACGGGTCGGCGGTCACCGGGCTGCCGACGAGCACGACCGGACGCCTGGCGCGCGCCAGGATCGCCGCCGCCCGGCGCACGTCCGCCCGCTCGGGCCGCCGCACCGGCACCTCGAGGACCTCCGACGGCGGCGGCCGGTCCGCCCCGGCGAAGGTCCAGCGCAGGTGGGCGCGCAGGTACAACGACAAAAGGCGCGCTCCCGCCGACCGGCCCCGGGCCTGGTCGAGCACCCACGACCGCACCACCGGTTCCGGGTAGAGCAGGTCCACCGGAAGTTCGAGGAAGACCGGCCCCGGCGTGCCGGTGCGCGCCAGGGCCAACGCCCGCTGCACGGCCGGCCCCACGTCCGCCACCCGCCCGACGCGCGCGGCCCACTTGACGTGGGGGCGGACGGCCGCCACGTGATCGATGTCCTGCAGCGCGCCGCGGCCGGCGAGCAAGGTGGCGGCCGCGCCGCCGAGCAGGAGCACGGGCGACTGGGCCAGACGGGCGTTTTCGAGGGGCGTTGCGGCGTTCGTCACGCCCGGACCTGCCGTGACGGCCGCAACGCCCACGGTTCCGGTCCGACGCGCGAAGGCGTCGGCGGCGAACACCGCGGCGGCCTCGTGCCGTGTGTCGAACACGGCGATCCCCGCCCGCTTGGCCCCGTGCAGAATCGGGGCGATGTGTCCGCCGCACAGGGTGAACACCGCCTGCACGCCGTGCACCTTCAACACGGCCGCGATGTCGTCGCCCGCGTGGCGCGGAACCGCCTCGGCACCGGCGGGCGCACCTCGGTCCCCGTCCCCGGGCCCCGTTCCGTCTTCGGCGGTCGGGTCCGCCGAACCGCTGTCGCCAGGGCCGCAGCCTGTCTTCGCGTCGGCGGGCGCGGCCCGATCACCGTCGTTGGCTGCGACGGGCGGGGTCGGGCGTCGGCGAGCACCGCCGCCGTCCGGCGACGCCGCTTCGGCCTCGGTCGATGCCTCGCGTGGGTCGTCCATCGCCCCCACGGTAGCAGAAAGACCACGGCCCCCGTGCGCCCGGCCCCGCGGCCGCCGCCGGCGGGTGGCCGGTCACGGCCCGTCGCCCGCCGGCAGGCTCTCGATCACCTCGTCCACCGACAGATCGAGATCCACGTCCGACTCCGCCAGCTCCTGCCGGGCCAGCAACGCATGCCCGCGCGCTCGCTCGTACTCGGCGAGCCGTGCATCCAATGTCGATGCAAAGAAGTACCGGGCACCGCGGGATGCCGGGTCCTCGGCGGCGTCCACGTCGAGCAGGAAGGCGTCGCGCAGGGCCTGCACGAGGGCGGGTTCGTCGCCCGCCGCCAGCACGAGCCCCTCGCCGAAATCGACCACGGCGCGGCGCGTCGGCTCGTCCCATGCGACGGGCGCGAAGCGGTCGGCGACGACGCGGGCCAGGTAGGCCACCGCCTCCGCCTCGCCGTCGGTACGCAGGACGAGCGTCGCCTGCGAAAGAACCGCCTGCACGTGGTACGGGTCCAGCTCGAGCGCGCGCCGGAAATGGACCGCCGCGGCGGACGGCCGCCCCCACCCCTGCGCGATGGTCCCGAGCAGAAACTCCGCCTCGGCCTCCATCGCACGGTCCCCCGCCGCGGCGAAACGGGCGCGGGCCTTTTCGGCCCATGCACGCGCGGCCTTCGGGTCGCCCGCGTCCCGCTCGGCGATCGCGAGGAGCAGGGGCAGCGACGGGTCGTCGAAGCCGCCGCGGTGGGCCTCGTGGAGGAAGGGACGGGCCGCCGCCGCGGAGTACTCGTTCATCTGCAGTCCCGCCCACATGAACGCCAGGTCCGGCGCCAGGCGGCCGGCCGCGGCCAGCTCCGCGAGATCGGCACGCATCACCGCCTGCGCCCGGGCCCGTACCTGCTCGTTCGCGGGACAGGCGCTCGCGTAGGCGGTCAGCCGGGCGCGGGCCATCTTGCCCTGCACGGCGAGCTCGTCGATCCCGCTGGCCACGGTGCGCTCGACCCCGGAAAGCAGCGCCTCCACCGACACGTCACCCGGCCGGACGCGGGCGTCTTCCCCGTCGATCCGCTGCCGCGCCCCCACCGGCGGCGCCGTCCCGGGCCGGGTGTCTTCGAGCCGGAACGCGACGCCCTTGATGCACGTCGTAAAGTAGAACGCCACGAGGTCGGCCCGGGCGACGAGCACCCACGGATCCCCGCCGGCCGACGCCAGACGGGCGAGGCGCGCGTCCGCGGCCCGCACCTTGCCCTTCGCGAGCAGCTTCGACGCCTCGGCAAGACCCGCCGCGATGGGGGCCGACGTGTGGTGACGCGCAGCCTCGACGACGGGGCCCAGCACGAGCCAGGCCTGCCAGGTGCCTTCGTCTCCGGCGGACGCAGCGCCGGGACGCAGCCCGTGCCCGCAAGCGGCGGCGGCGACCACGACGGCCAGCAGCGACGGCGATCGGCGCACGCGGGGTGGCACGGCCGGCGTACGCTAGCAGGCTCGGCCCCGCCCCGCCCCCTTGCGGATGCCGCGCAGGAGATCCCGGGCGCAGGCTCGCGCGGCGGGGCGAGCCGCCGTGGCCGCCAGGATGCCGAGGCCGGCCGCGCCGACCGCGGCGAGCAGGGCGGCGCCGCATGCCTGGGCGAAGGTGTCCGCGACGGGGCTGTCGGCCCCGGCCAGGCGACGAGCGTCGGGCGGGGCGAGGTGGGCGGGAAGATCCGTGCGCGCGGCGAGTGCCGTCGCCCACTGCGCGTAGGCGGGCCCGGCCGCGGGCAGCTCGGGCAACAGCCGCGCGAGCCGTGCACCGTCCACGCCGCGCAGGGGACCCGAGGACGGATCGCGCCACAGCGACGGCCCGATCCCGACGCAGGCCCCGATCGCCTCGCGCAGCTCCTCGTCGGAGTACCCCAGGTCCGAGAGGGCATCGGCCAGGGCCAGGTCGCGTACGCCCTCGGGTAGGGGCCGGTCCAGCAGTCGGGCGAGCCAGGCCGCCGAGCGGGCGGGGATCGGGACGGGCGGGCGCTGGAGCCTGCGCACCCGGGCCTCGAAGACCTCGAACGCCCGCCCGGGCCCCGGGCCGGCCCAGAGCCGGACCCGCCCGTCCCGCGAGCGCAGCCAGATCTCGAAGCGCGGGCGCAGCCATCCGCGCCGGCGCACGAGCTCGACGGTGGCGGGCCCCGCCGCGCCGTCGATGCGCGCGACGCGAAGGGGCGGCGTCTTCCCCGGCACGCCGCGTTTTTCGCACAGGGCCCGCGGGCTGTCGATCCGCGTGTAAGCGGCCGGCGGCGGGCGGCGTTCCGGCGAACGAGGCGCGCGAAAAGACCGTTCGGCCGGCTCGCGCGTTCCCGTTCCAGCCCGACCGAGGAGATCCTGCCATGCCCCACCGCCCCTTGCATCACCGTCTCGTTCTCGCCGCCGGCTTGTGCGCCGGCCTCGTCGCCTGTGCGGCGGGCGAAGCCGACGCCCACCCGCCCTATGGGGCCTATCCCCCGCCGGCCTACGACCTGCCCCCGCAGTCCGACCTGCTGTCGGTGTCCCTGGAGTCGGCCCAGGGCTGGCCGCTGCCGGCCACCTGGTCCGGCGGTGCCGTATACGTGGCGGGCGAGCCCGGCATGGCCTATCGGATCCGGCTGACGAACCGGTCTCCGGAGCGGATCGAAGCGGTGGTCTCGGTGGACGGCCGTGACGTGGTCAGCGGTCGCCTGGCCGACTACCGCTCGCAGCGCGGCTACGTGCTCGGCCCCTACGAATCGATCACCATCGACGGTTTTCGCCAGTCTCTCGACCACGTGGCGACCTTCCGCTTCTCGTCCGTTCAGGACGCCTACAGCGCGCGGATGGGCACACCCCAGCACGTGGGCGTCATCGGCGTGGCCGTCTTCCGCGAGCGAACACGAACCCGCCCCCGTCCCAGGCCCCTCGCGGCCGGGGACCGCCGCTACCGCTCCGCGGCGGGCAGCGCCGGCGCCCCGCGCCCGGCCGAGGCAGCCGACGCCGCCGCGAGTGGCCGGACCCGCCGAGCCCGATCCGCGAACGCGGCCCCCCGGGCCCTGGAAGGCGGCTTCGCCCCGCCCCCCGTGCCGCGCAACGAGATCGGCACGGCCTACGGCGAGACGCGGGCGAGTCACGTGGTCGAGACCACTTTCCGGCGCCGCCACCGCCGCCGACCCGACCACCTGATCACCCTCTACTACGACACCCCCGAGGGCCTGGCCGCACGGGGGATCTACCTCGCGCCCCCCGCACCTCCACCGCCCCCGACTCCGTCCCCCGACCCCTGGCCCCGCGACACCCGCTTCGCCCCGCCGCCCCCACCCCCGCGCTACTAGCGCTCCCGTTGCCCCGCCGGACGCCCCGGCCACCCCCGAAGGTCTCGCCCCACGAAGATCGTCCACCGCCCCGCCGCGGAAGTATGGGCGTCCTCCGTCGAGGTCG
>JALSIN010000433.1 GCA_026989935.1 Polyangiaceae bacterium
GTTGGCAGCGGGGCTTTGGCCGCGCGCCGCGGCCCTCGTCGGCGGGCAGGCGCTGCTGGCCCTTACGCGCACGAACCCCCACGCCCAGGGCAGCTACGACGCCCTGCTCGCCGGGATCCTGTTCCTGCTCGCCGTCGGCGACCCGGGCGCCGCCCTGTCGCCGTTCGCCCGCCGCCGCAAGGTGCTGCGCTACCCGCGGGCCCTGTTGGCGATCCAACTCGCGGCGGTCTACGGCGGCACGGCCCTGCACAAGGTCTCGGCCGCCTGGACTCCCTCGGGGCGCTACGCCGCCCTCTACTACATCCTGCAGCAGCCGTCGTGGCACCGCTTCGACCTGTCCGCCGCCGCGCACGTGTTCTGGGCCACCCAGCTCGCCACGGCGATGGCCTGGTGGTTCGAGCTGTCCTTCCCGGTGCTCGTGGCGATCCTGCTCGCGCGCGGGATGGGGCCGGCCCCCAAACTCCGTCTCGGGCGCCTTGCCGTGGACCTTCGGACCCCGTGGGTCGCCTTCGGGGTGACCATGCACCTGCTGATCCTCGCCCTCCTGGAGGTCGGCCCCTTCAGCCTCATCATCCTGTCGCTCTACCCGGCGCTGTACACCCCACGGGAGATCCGCGCGGCGCTGAGCCGCCTCCACGCCGCCGTGGGCCGCCTGCGCGCCGCCGATCCGCGGCCGGCCTGATCCCCGGCCCGCGGGCCCCCCATGGCCCCCGCGGCCGTCTTCGTGATAGCCTTCGGTACGTGCGCATCCTCGCGTGGCCATGCACCGACGTCGGACGGGTCCGCAGCCACAACGAGGACAGCTACCTCGTGGACGAGGAGATCGGGCTGTACCTCGTGGCGGACGGCATGGGCGGCCACGCCGGCGGCGCCCACGCCTCCCGCGCCTGCGTGGACATCGTGGACCGGGTGGTGCGCCACGGCCTCGGGACCATCGAGGGGCTCGCCCCCGAGCGCCGCGCCGCCGCCATCGCGGACCTGCTGGCGGCCGCCGCGAGCGAGGCCAGCGCCCGGATCTTCGACCAGGCCGCCGCCGACGAGCGCCTCGCCGGGATGGGGACCACCTTGACCGGCATGCTCGTCCACGACGGCCACGCCCACGTGGTGCACGTGGGGGACTCCCGCGCCTACCTGCTGCGCGGGGACACGGCCCAGCAGCTTACCGAGGACCACTCGTGGATCAACGAGCAGGTCCAGGCCGGGCTGCTGACGGAGGAGGAGGCCGCCGCCTCCGACCTGCGCCACATCATCACGCGCTCGGTGGGCTTCGAGCGCGGCGTGCGGGCGGACGTGGTCTCCGTTCGGATCGCGCTGGGGGATGCGATCTTGCTGTGCTCGGACGGGCTCGCGAACTACACCGACGAGGCCGAACTGGGCGCGCTGGCCCGGGATCACTTCCTCGCCGACCTGCCGCGGATCTGTGTGGACCTGGCGAACCAGCGGGGCGGCGAGGACAACATCACCGTCCTCGTGACCCTGTTCGCCAACGACCAGGACGTGCGGCGCCCCGTGCGGGACAAGCGGCGGACCCTCCTCGACACGGTGCCCCCCTGACGCGGCGCCCTCGCCCCGCCCATGACGACCGCTCGGCACGGCTCGGCCCGCGACAGGCTCGCCCAGGCGCTCGACACGACCGCCGGATGGATCCGCCTGAGCCTTCGCACCGCGATCTACGCCGGCACGTCCAGCACGGTCGGCGCCGTCACCCCTGGTCCGCACCTTTCGCAGTGGCTGTTCGCGCGCTGGTGCCGGGCCACGGTGCGCCAGCTCGGCGTGACCCTCGACGCGGCCGGCCTCGAGGCGGCCCGTGACGCCGCCCCCTGCATCCTGGCCGCCAATCACCTAAGCGCCCTCGACATCCCGGTGCTCGGAGCCGTGCTCGAAGGCGACTACCGCTGGGTCGCCAAGCGGGAGCTGTTCCGCGTGCCGTTCGTCGGATGGCACCTCTGGTCGGCCGGGCACATCCCCGTGGACCGCCGGGCCGGCCGCAAGGCCGCGGTGAGCCTCCAGGCCCGGGTCGAGCGCGTGCTGGCCGAGGGGGCCTCGGTCCTCCTGTTCCCGGAGGGCACCCGAAGCGCCGACGGCGCCTTGCAGCGCTTCAAGTTGGGGGCGTTCCAGGCGGCCGTGCGCGCGGGGGTCCCCCTCGTGCCCATCGTCCTCGACGGGACCCAGGCCATCGTGCGCAAGGGTGCGTTCACCCTCGACCCGTCGGCTCCGCGCACCGTGGTCGTACGCGGCCTCGCGCCCGTCCCCTACGACCAGGGCCTGGCCCGCACGCGCCCGGACGAGGCGGCCAAGGCCCTGCGCGACGCCACCTTCGCCCGCTTCGTCGAGGTCCTCGACGCCCTGCGCGGCGCGCAGGGCGCGGCGCTCGCCCCCTACCCGCCGCCGGGGAACGCACAGTCGTCCCAGGTTGCCGCGCCCACCCGCGCGCGCTAGGCTTACCTTCGGCGCCGCCCGGTCGAGCGGATCGGCGGTCGCGGCGCGGGCCTTCGGTCCCGCGTCGAGGAAAGTCCGGGCTCCACAGGGCAGGGTGCTCGCGCAGGCGAGTCGGGGTGACCCGAAGGAAAGTGCCACAGAAAGCAAACCGCCTGGGTCCGCCCAGGTAAGGGTGAAAGGGTGCGGTAAGAGCGCACCGGGCTCCCCGTGAGGGGGGTCGCACGGTAAACCCCACCCGGAGCAAGGCCAAACAGGGACGCTCCGGCCCCGCGCCGGAGGAGGCGGCCCGCCTCGAAGTCCCGGGTCGTGCCGCGTAAGATGAATGACCGCCCCCCGGGGAGGGCAACCGACCCGGGTACAGAACCCGGCTTATGGTCCGACTCGGGCGGGCGGCGCCACCTTTCCACCCCCCGAGCGCCCCGCGCCTCGCATTCCGCCACGAGGGGCGCTATCTATCCGGCCGCGGGCCGCCTTCCGCGCCAGGCCCGCGCTCGCCCCGATCCCCCGCCGACGACCTCCTCCCTTCCTTCGCGCGGACCGACAGGAGAACGACCCATGAAACGGACCGATGCCGAACGAATCGATCGCGAGCTGCGCAGAGCGCGCAAGAAGCAAGCGATCCTGTCGAAGGTCGAGGCCCGCAAGGAGCGCAGCGCGGCCGGTTGGGCCCAGGCGCTGCTCGAGCGCCTGGTGTACGACGAGGAGGAGGTCTTCAACACGGCCGACGACGAGGACCTGCTGGAGGTCATCCTGGAGATGAAGGAAGCGCTGCCCGAGAAGCAGTGGGAACCCACCCTCAAAAAGGCGATCCGCCTGACGAAGGTCGCCGACCGGCAGGGCTCCTTTGAAAAGCTGCGACCGCTGCTGGAGATCTGATTCGGCCCGGGGGCCGTCCCCGGGCAGCCCTGGTCCGCCGTCTAGCGCTGCACGGGCAGCCCCGCGTCGTTCCAGGCCACCATGCCGCCGGCGAGGTTGTAGACGTGGCAAAAGCCGGCCTTGCGCAGGAGGACCGCGGCGCTGGCCGAGCGCGCACCCGCACGGCAGACGACCACCACGGGCCGGTGGGCCCACTGGGACAGGCGCGGCAGCCGGCCGGCCAGCGCGTCCATGGGCGTAAGCAGCGCGCCCTCGATGTGGCCGAGCTCGCCGACGAACTCCTCGGGCTCGCGCACGTCGAGCACGACCGGCGGAGGGTCGCTGCGCAGCAGGGCCGCCACCTCCCGCGGCGTGCGCTGCGGGACCCGGCCCACCTCGGCCAGGGGCGGGAAGGGCACCTGCTCGGTCTCGCAGCCGGACTGGTTGACCTGCAGGACCTGCTGGATCCGCTCCGGCGCCACGAGCCCGAGGTTGTTCATGCGTGCGACGTAGCCCGCGCGGTCCACCCCCGCAAGCCGCGGGTTGCCGCGGCGCTGCGCCCCGATCGTCGTGTGGGTCCGGCCGCGGTCGTCGTGCCCGGGGTAGACCACGGTCTCGTCCGGCAGTGTGAACAGCCGCTGCGTGATCGCGTCGTACTGGGCCCCAGGGTCGCCGCCGGCGAAGTCCGTGCGCCCCGTCCCGTCGATGAGGAGCGTGTCGCCCGTCAGGACGAACCCGTCGCCCAGCAGACAGATCGAATCGGGGGTGTGTCCAGGTGTGTGGATCACCGACAGGGCCCCACCCCCGAGCGGGATCCGGTCGCCGTGGTCCACGTGCACGTCCACCAGGGGGCTCGGGCTCGCCCGGTGCATCCAAAGCGGCGCACCGAGCCGCGCCTTCCCGGCCCGTCCGATCATCAGGTGGTCGGCATGGGTGTGGGTCTCGACGATCCCCACGAGGCGCAGCCCCCCCTCGGCGATCCGCGCCTCGTAGGTCACCAGCCGCTCCCGCACCGGATCGACGAGCAGCGCCTGCCGCCCCTCGGTGACCAGGTAGGTCTTGCAGTAGGAGAAGTTGAGCTCCTCGACCTCCATGCTCCGGGAGCCTACCCGAGCCGCCCCGGCGCGCACACGCTGCGTGCCGGAGCCACCTTGCACCGCCCCCCACCGGCGCTATGTTGAAGATCGATGGTGGCCGTGGAACCGACAGCGCGCCTGCGCGCCTCGCCGCTCACCCTCGTGCGGCGCGCGGCGGGAAGCCCCGGGCAGGTCGCCCGCAAGCTGCGCGGGCTCGCCTCGGCGCTGCGCGGCTACGGCGGGCGCAGGGTCACGGCACGCCTCCACCGCCTCGCCCGGCTGGGGGTCATCGACACGGTCCCCACCAAGATCCAGCGCATGGTCGGCGCCATCGACATGATGCGCTTCTTCATCGTCCCGTGTGCGGACGACTACTACCGGTCGAAGGGGATCAGCTTCTGGTTCCACGTGTTCCTGCGCTTCCTGGACGACCCGGCGTCCGTGGTGGATCCCACGGGGTTCAACAGCTCGAAGGACGCCATCATCGGTCATCTCATGCAGGTGGTACACGCCAACCCCGTCTACGACTACCAGCTCCTCGAATCCTTCGAAGGGGGCCTCGACGACCTGGAGCGGCAGATCGAGGCCGTCCTCGACGGCAGCCACCCGCGGGCCGCGAGCATCGGCGCCATCGTCGAAGACCCCACGTACCACCGGCGCCTTTTGGCCCACGTCCGCGCCTACCGCGAAGACCGGTCGGTCCCCCCCATGTTGCGTGAGAACGTGGTCGCCAACCCGGCCTTTTCCCGGGCCGCCGAAGTCTTCGGCACGCTGCCGGGCGCCATGCGCTACTTCGCGAGTCTGCCGACCTCCCCGTGGGCCGCGCTGCGCCACGTGCTGTTCGTGCGGCGGCTGCCCGACGAGGCCGTGGCCATCGCGCGCGGCAGCTAGGTGCCCGCGCGGCGCCGTCAAAAACCCGGGTCGATGAGGTCCCCGTCGGGTTGTGCGTGCGGCTTCTTCTTCCGCGGCGGCGGCGCAGCAGGCGATTCGGCCTCCGGCGGTTCGGAAGGTGGGCGCGGCGGTTCCAGGTCGTCCCAGGTCTCGAGCGGCTCAGCCGGGGGCTCCTTCGGAGGCGGCGCGGGCGAAGGCGGGGTCTTCGAGTCGGCTGGCGACGGGGCTGCGGGGCTCGGACGCTCGGACGGACGGCGCCGCGACCGGCGCACGGGCGCCTCGCTGCGGGGTGCCGCGCGGCGCGAAAGCGAACCGTCCGGGGCCGCGTCCCGGGACGAGGCGGAGTCACCGCCGGACGAGCCCCCGGCAAGCTGCGATGGCGCGCCACCGGCCGTGGCCGCCGAAGCCTCGACGTCGGGCGGAGCCGCCCCGCCCCGCCCCGCCTCGGGCGCGGCGGGCATCGGCGCCTCGGGCGGCGATGGTGCGGGCGCGGCCGCAGCGGGCGGCGATGCGGTGGGCGCTGGCTCTACATCGGCGCCACCGCCCAGCCGCACCGCGAAAATCGCCGCGCCCGCGACTGCGCCGACAACCCCTCCAAGAGCCAACATGCGACCGAAAGAGCCCGCCCGACGCCCCGCCGCGACCGGCGCGGTCTCCGCCGGCCCGGTGCCGCCCGTCTCGGTCGCCCAGCCCGTCTGCATCGCCGGCGACGCTCCCGCCCCCAGCGGCGCGATGGGCATGGATGCCTCGGTCGGCACCGGCACGCACGCGGCCTGCGGCGCGACCGCGGCCAGGGCCTCGGCGGCCTCGTGCATGGTGCGGAACCGGTTGTCGGGCTCCTTTCGCATGCAGCGCAACACCCACGCGTCGAGGGACGGGGGGATCGCCCCCTCGGGACGCAGCTCACTGGGGGGTCGCGGTTCCGAGAACAGGTGGTGGAACAGCATCTTCGTGGCGTTCTCCGCCGGAAACGGCAGGCGCCCCGTCAGCGCATGGAACGCCACGCACCCGAGCGCGTAGATGTCCGCACGCAGATCGACCCGGTCGCCGCGCGCCTGCTCCGGGCTCATGTAGGCGGGGGTGCCGAACACCATCCCGGTCTTCGTGAAGGTGCGGGCCGACGGATCGAGGGCGTTGCTCTTGGCGATCCCGAAATCGATGATCTTGGCGCGGATCGCTCCGTCGGACGACGCCACCAGGAAGATGTTGCCCGGCTTGAGGTCACGGTGGACGATCCCGCGTTCGTGCACGGCGGCCAGCCCCTCCGCCACCTGCCGCAGCACGCGCACCGCCTCGGACCAGTCGAGGGGGCCTTGCCGCTTGACCCGCTCGGCGAGCGTGGTCCCGGCGAGCAACTCCATCACGTAGTAGGGCCGGTCCCCGGGCGCCTTCCCGAAGTCGAGGATCTCCACCACGCTGGGATGCCCCACCGCGGCGATGACCCGGGCCTCCCGCAAGAAGCGCTCGATCACCTCGTGTTCGTTCGATGCGGCCCGCTCGGGCAGCACCAGCTTGATCGCCACGCGGCGGCCGATCACCGTGTGGACCGCCTCCCAGACCTCCCCCATGCCGCCGCGGCCGATGCACCGTTCCAGACGGTACCGCCCGCCGAGCAGCAACCCCGGAACCGGGACATCCGGCGGGGCGGGGGGCGCCGCGGCCAGGGCCGTGGGCTCGTCCGCGGCCGACACCGCGGGCGGGGGGACGTTCGCCCCCTTTCCCGGCAGAAGCGTGGGGGCGTGACCGGCAGCCGCACGCGCGGCGTCGGGGGGCCCGGTGCCGTCCTGCCCTGGGCGCAGATCCGCCACGCCCCAGACCGTATCACTTCGTCAGCGTCTTCGCCGCCGCGCGGCGCCCGCCCCGGCCAGCGCCACGAGCACGCCGAAGACGACCGCCCGGTGGCGGCGGCCCGACGGATCGATGGTCGCACCGCAGCTTAGGGTGCCACCGGCCTCGCCGCTGCAGCTTCCGTTGCTACAGGAGCCTTCGGCGTAGCCCTCCACCATGATCCCGAGCAACTCGCGCAGGGCGTCCACGCACTCGGCCAGGTTGCCGCCGTGGTCGATGTACTGGCCGTCGCAGAACAGGGCTCCCTCGGGTTTGTCGCACTCCGCCTCGCAGCCGCCCTGGAGCATGGCCTCGCAGTCGGCGTACAGGGTGGCCTGGCAGTCGATCTGGCAATCGAGGTTCGCCTCGGCCTCGCAGGTGCCGGTGCAGCAGGCGTTGCACTGCTCCTCGCACGTCGCCGACGGCGGCACGACGTTGCAGTTTGCGTCACAATCGGCCGAGCACGTCGCCTCGCAGCTTGCACGACACTTGCCCTGGTCGCCGGCGGCCGCGCAACTCGCGTCGCAGCTCCCCTCGCAATCGGCGTAGCAGGACGCCTGGCAGTCGAAGGCCCCCGGGTCCACGGTGCAGGTGTCGAGGCAGTTCGGGTTGCAGTCCGTGGTACAGGTCACGTCGGCCGAGGCCGTGCACATGCCGTCACAGGTCGCCACGAGGTCGGCCGCGCAGGCCACCTCGAAGGAGACGGGGGTGCACGAGGCGCGACACTCGGCGCCCACACGCACCTCGCAGCTGGCGCTCGCGTCGATCTGGATGTTTCCGCAGGCTTCGATGCCCGCCGCGGCAGGCGGGGCGAAGGCGAGGATCGTCCCGGCGAAGGCCAGGCAGGACAGGGTTGGAACGACGAACGGGCGGGACGGCATGGCAGGCTCCTTTGGCGAAGATCGAAGGGCGAAGGCCCCGGCGGCGAACGCCGGGCCTCGTCTTCGACGATCGTAGCACGGCCGGCTTCATTTGCGCACATCGCGCCCTTGCGTACCCCCTTTCCCGGCGCGGCTGCGCGGCGTACGGTCCACCGCAGCCATGGCCGTCGATCTGCCCAAGCTCTTCGCCACCTTGCCCGAACGGTACCGTCCGGCCGCCGACGCGGCGGGTACCTATTATTTTTCGATCGGCGACTACAAGGTCACCGTCGCCCTGCGACCGGACGGCTGCACGGTCACCGAGGGCAAACCCGACACACCGGCCGACTGCGTCCTCAAGACCACCCCGGCGCTGTTCGAGAAGATGGTGCTGCGCGGCAAGATGCCCGGCCCCCTCGACATCGCGCGCGGCAAGGTCAAGACGAACGATCCCAAAAAGCTCATGGATCTTCGCAGGTTCTTCGACTTTTCGGGGCTTGCGTAGCGCCCGCGGGGCGCCCCCCGGGGTCGCACCGGCCGGGCGCTTGCATTGCCGGGGGCCAAGCGGCGACAATCGCCCCCGTGGTTCGGCGGGCCCGAGCTTCGAATCGGGCGTGCGGCGACGGCCCGCCGCACGCGTCATCGAACGGGAGGCGGGCGCCGTGAAGGACCTGCTCGCCCGCCTGTTCGCCGAACGCGGGGACACCATCGTGGCCGCGTGGAACGCGGCGTTGCGCCGATTGCCCGACTTCGCTTCCGTACCGGAAGACGAGACCCTCCGCAACGTGGAGGCGTGCTTCGAGGGCTACCGTGCGCTGCTCGAGTCGGGCGACGAGGCGCCTTTGCGGGCCTTCGCCACGAACCTGGCCGACCGGCGCTACGCGATGGGGTTTTCGATGCACGCGCCCCTGGCGGCCGCCGGCCGGTTCGTGGACGGCGTCCTCGCCGCCCTCGACGCCGAAGGCGCCAGGATCGCCCCCTCGCTGCTGGTCGAGGTCCAGCGTCTCTACGAGGGC
>JALSIN010000434.1 GCA_026989935.1 Polyangiaceae bacterium
CGAGGCCTTCGAGTTCCTGTGCGACCGGCTGCGGGACCAGGAACCCGTCTACGCCGACCGGGCGCGTTCGAGCATCGCGACCCTGGCCAATCCCGACCTCCTCCCGCACGTCCGCCGCGAACTCGATCTGGTCCCGGCGGAAGATCGTGCGCTGCTCGAGACCCTCTTGCGGCGGCTCCAGGGGGCTGGCCGGCCGCCACCGTAGCCGGAAGGGGCGCCGAGCCGCTAATCGAACCAGTAGACGAGGCCGGCGCCGAGCACGTGCGCGACGGGCAGCCGGCCGCGCAGGTCGTGCACGAAGGCCTGGTAGGACAGGCTCACACCGAAGGCGTGGATGTGCCGGGACGACCCCTTGGCGCGGGCGGCGAGGGCCATGTCGAAGGTGACGGCGGGGCCGTGGGGCGCTGCGCTTCGCAGGGGCGCGCCGTCTTCCAAAAGGGGGGCCCAGCCGAACAGATAGGCCAGCCGCAGGTCCAGGACGCCGCGGCCGACCATCGCAAGGCGACCGAGGGACAGGGCGGGGCCGCCTGCCAGGAACGCGGGGATTCGTTGTCCGGCGCGTCGCGCGACGCGCCCCCCGAACACCGCGACGGCGAGTCCTGCACCGAAGGCGTTCCAGGACAGCCCCGCGTCCAGGCGCAGGCCCCCCATGCGCCCGCCCGGAGCGTCGCCCCCGGCGAGCCCGACGTTGGAGAACAGGGCGCGGAGCACTACGTTCGGGCGGATCGGGTTCCCGGGGAGGGCGCCTGGCCGCTCGGAGGGGGGCGCAGTCGCACGCGATGGCGCGCGGGCGTCGCCGGGTGGTCTGGGGCCCGTGGCGTGGGGAGCGTCCAGGAGATCGGACGGGATCGGAGTGTTGGACCGTTGTTCGGTCGCCGACGCGCGGTCGCCGTGGGGCGGCGCGCGTTTCCCGGTCGCCGGGAGGATCTCCCGGGAGGCAGGAGTGGGCGGCGCGTGAGATCGTCCCTCTGGCGAGGCCGGCTCGGGAACCTTCGGCGTGTCGCCAGAGGCCACCGGACCGGCGTCCGTGCCCGAGGAGGACGCCTCGGGTTCATGCTGCTCGCCCGTCCCGTCGCCTGGAGAGCGGTCCGAATTCCCCGGCGCCTCGGAGGCCACCGGCCCGTTGGCCGGTTGCATCTCATTCCTGTGGTTACTTCTGAGACGGCGGTATACCTTCGCGATCAACCTTGAGTCACCATACGCATATGTCCCTGGGTGTTGAGCCTGGGCCACGAGGGGCGCCCCCGCGAGCGTCGCGGTCCAGGCGAGGCAAGCGGCCGTGGAGCGTGCGGTGAGCATGGGTCGGTCCGGGGGCAGGCTACTCGATCTCGGCGAGGTCTGCGGGGCTTGACGTTTCGTGCACCGATCCTATGGTGACGGCCGCCGTGCGCTGGCGAGGCGTCCGTGCGCGGAAACGACATCGGAGTCTGGAGACCATGTTGCCAACCGTATCCAAGTTCACGTTCGGTCGGGCCACCCGGGCCACGGCGTTCTCCTTCCTGGCGCTGGCGGCCACGGCGTGCGGCCCCATCGTCTTCGAGGATTCGACGGCCTTGCCGGTGGAGGGCACGCCGCCGGCGCCCGAGCCGGAGCCGGAGCCCGAGCCGCCCAAGCGCGTCGAGGTACGCGAGAACAAGATCGTCATCAACGAGAAGATCCAGTTCGAGTTCAACAAGGCTCGGATCTTGCCGGAGTCCGACTCTTTGCTCCACGAGATTGCGAAGGTGATCAAGGAGAACCCCCAGATCAAGAAGATCCGGATCGAGGGGCATGCGAGCGCCGAGGGCAACGACGACTACAACATGCGGTTGTCGAAGAAACGCGCCGAATCGGTTCGGAAGTGGCTCATCAAGCACGGGGAAATTCCTGCGGACATGCTGGTGGCGGAGGGCTACGGCGAGACGCGGCCCATCGCCGACAACGAGACGGACGAGGGCCGCGAGAAGAACCGCCGGGTGGAGTTTACGATCCTGGAGCAAGACGTCGTCCGCAAGAAGGTCGAGATCGATCCCAAGACCGGCCAGGAGAAGGTGGTCGCCGAAGAAAAGGCCACCGAGAAAGCCGAGTGAGGAGCTCTTCGCCATGAACGCTGCCACGACCCCCCTTCGTACCGCCGCCGTCCTCGCCCTGTGGACGGCCGGTTGCACCTTCATCGCCCGCGGGCCGGACCAGTATCGCGACGACACCCGCGCCTTGCTGGAGACCCGGACGGGTTCGATCAAGGCCTGCTACGACAAGGCTCTCGAAAAAGACCCGGCGGCGTCCGGGACGGTCACGGTCCACTTCAAGGTCGAGAAGAAGACCGGCACGATCTCTGAGGTGGAAGTGGACGAGGAGGCGACTACCGCGCCGTCCTCGCTGGCGAGCTGCGTGGCACAGGCCATCGACGGCCTGCAGCTCACCCCGGAGGATCGGCGCGACGGGATCGCGACCTTCTCCTGGCAGTTTCGCCCGGGGGCGCCGGCGGCCGGGTAGATGGCCCGTGGGCCGGCGCGATCCGCCGGCTGGGACCGCGATCGAGGGCATGGATCATGCGCTCGGGGCGTCCCGACCGGCACGCGTTCGTGTCGGTGCGGCCGCGGGTCGCGCGCAATCCCTGGGGCGAAACCGGGGTTCCCCCGGGGGGCCGGGCGGTAAACACCGTCCCTTGGACCCCTGCTCCGACGTCGCCGGGGTGTGGGCCGCGTGGCCGCACCCAGGAGGGCGCCTGGGCGGCTTGACACGCTCCCAGACTGGATCGTATGGCATCGAGTATGCGGACATGCACAGGGGGGACAATCTTTCTTTGTCGGGCTTTGGTGCTTCTCGGGGTCTCGGGTGGCCTCGGTGGATGCGGTGGAGACGGGGGGCGACGGGGGAGGCCCGGCGAGACGAACGACTCGGCCACGGGGCCGGGGGTGACCAGTCTCACGACCTTCGACCCGGACACGGGATCGACCTCGGACGGTTCCACCGCCACCGGCGCGGCGGACTCGGGGGCGGTTGTGTCCTCGACGGGGGGGATGGCGACCACGGGTGCAACGGCGGGCAGCGATCCGGGGTTCAAGTTCGACCTTGGCGCGTTCCCCGACGCGCCCGGTGGTGAGACCTGCGCGGTCCCGACCCACGTCCCCTGCGATGGAAACGACGACGACATCTGGCACGCCATCGGCGTCAACTGTCCAGGGGAGCCGCAGTGGGCCGTGCAGTTCAACGGCAACCCTCAGCAGACCTACGTACTCGCCGGGCCGCTCGGCACCTACCAGCCGCCGCCGTTTCCGCCCCTCGAAGGTGAGAAACTCCTCATTTTGTCCAGTGGGGTCGCGCAGCAGCTTACGGTGGGCGGTCTCTACATGTCCACGGACCTGGGAGGTTTCGCGCAGGTGCCCCTGCCGCCCCCGATCAACCCCAACAAGGTGTCGCAGACGGAGACCTGCGCGCAAAACCCCATGCTCATCGGGACCGGGGACTGCTCGAACACGATCTACGACCAGTGGTCCCAGGGCAGTGGGGCGTACGATCTGGCCGAGATGCGCATGCAGATCGAAGTTCCCCAGGGGGCGTACGGGTTCCACTACAACCTGGCGTTCTTCTCCACGGAGTACCCGGTCTACTACAAGACGCAGTTCAACGACATGTACATCGCCTGGCTGGATTCGGAGGCCTGGACCGGGAACATCTCGTTCGACGAGATGGGCAACCCGATATCGCTCAACGCGGGGTTCCTGGACTACAAGGACGCCCCGAACAACTACGATTGCCCCAATTGCAGCGCACCGGAGCTTTCGGGCACGGCCATGGAGGGACATGCGGGCACGAAGTGGTTGACGACGACCGCGGGGGTCGTTCCGGGTGAGACGATCACCCTGCAGTTCGTGATCTTCGACCTGAGCGACGGGATCCTCGACAGCACGGTGATCCTGGACAACTTCGGCTGGGACTGTGAGGGGGGCCCACCGGTGACCGTGCCCAAGTAAGAAGCCGCGAGTGCAAGAAGACTCTCGAAGGAGGCCGGATGCGGGCGCGGGGAATGCCGCACCCGCGCCGGGGGGGGGCCTGCCGGTGCGGGTGCGACCGCGACAGGAGGCTCGTCCCAGCCTCCGTGGGGGAGACGGCCAGGATCACCCGAAAAGGTACGTCGCTGCCAGGACCCGTGTCGGAGCGGGGACCCGCCGTCGGGGGAGCGAGGAAGGGGGCTCGAAGGCTCGGGCGAGGTTACTTCCGCCGCTTCTTGTACTGCTCCGCGGCCTTGTTGGCCTTCTCGGCCAGCTTGCGGTTCTCTTCTTCCTGGCGCGCGATCTCCATCGGATGCCAGGGGGCTCCCGGCGGGTAGATCCACTGGTCGAGTTCCTGCCCGCTCTCCGGGTCGAGGGGCTTGTACGCCACGAACTCGAGTAGACCGCGGTCGTCCGCGAAGCCGGTGTCGCTGAAGCGACGAAACTTGCCCTTGATCGTGTAGCGCTTGCCGATCTCGACGACGACCACCGGCTGGTCTTTCCACCGCTTCGCATCCCACTCCGGGATCTTGAACTGGTAGTTGACCACCATCATGGCGCGCTTTTTGCCCTTCTCCTCGGGCTTGTCCACGATCCAAAAGTGCGGCTGTTTGCCTGGTGGGCAGATCTCGCCTTCCGGGCACTCCGGCGGGACGTAGATCTCCTGCACGTACCCGCGAACGGTGATCTCCTTGCCCGCATCCCCTTCCTTGACGCGCTCGTCGAGGTGCTTGCGCAGGCCGTAGATCGAGTACGCACCGTCCTGGTACTGCTCGTCCACCTTCGCCTCGTCGAAGTTGGGCGGGGGCGGCAACTCCACCTTGACGGCCGGTGGAGGGGGCTCTTGTTGCTTGGCGTTCGCCTCCTTGTCGCCCTTGTCACAGGCGGTGACGGCGAGGCCGGCGGCGAGAAACGACCCGAGCAACGGGTGGGAACGAAGGGGGCGAGTACGCGACATGGGCGGGCACCTGCGAGGAGTAGTAGCCCAACATAGGCGGGCAGTGCGTTCGTACCACGCCCCTGAGGCAAAATTCAAGGCTACGAGATGGCCGGCTCACCGCCGCGGGAAGCGGTGAAATGGCCTGTTTCGCGGTGGGCAGGTCGTTTTTCCGCGGACGGTGGAGCCCGCGCCGGCCTGGCCGGTTGTTCCGGCGCCCGCGGATCCCTATCGTGCCGTCGCCGTGGCTATCCAGGGCGGGAGCCAACAGGAAGTGTCGCCCCGGCGCCGTCGGGGGGAGGGGGCGGCCACGCGGGCGGCCCTGGGGCTGCTCCTCGTCGTGGGATGTGCGCAACCACCGAGAGAGGTCGAGGCCGAGGCCATGGCGCGCGCGCTGTCCGAGGCGCGTGCGTTGCCGGGCCCCGGGCGCGCCACCGAGCAGGGCGGGCCCAGGGAGGTCGTGGTGCTCGTGCCGCGCTTGCCGACGACCCTGGCTCCCTGGCGCCCGCTCGATCGGCTGGCCGACCACATTGCGCGCGACCTCGTCATGACCGGGCTCGTGCGCGCCGACCATGCCGGGTACCCATGGGCCGTGCCTGCGGTCGCGGATGTCTGCGTGGGGGTCGGGCCTGCGGCTGTCGCATCGGAGGCCCCCGGCGGAGGCGAAGAAGCCGATGGCGACGGGCCGGGTACGGGTTCGCACGACGGAGCGTCGCCGTCCGGTGACGCTCCACGGGGACGGCGACCGGGACCGAGCTCCGGAAGGAATCTGCCGACGATGGGCGAATCGGGGTCGGCCCCTGTACCCATCGAATCTCCACCGCAGGCCGAAGGCAAGGAGACGAAGCGCCCGGGCGAGGAGGGGGCAGGGGCCGGAGGTGACGGCGGGCCACCGGCGATCGCGCAGGGAAACCTGCCAACGCCTGCTGGCCCGGCAACGCCCCCGGCGCCGGGTTCGCCCCCCGCGCCTGGTCCTGCCGGGCCCTCGGGCCCCACGGCTGCGCCGGGCGCGCTCGCGCCATCGGCCTCCGCGTCCGATTCCTCGCCGCAGCCCTTCGCCGCCGCCGGGTGGCCCCCGGGAACGGAGGCATCGCCGTCGCCGGAGGGCTCCGGAGCGCGGAAGGCATCGCCGAACCGGCCGCTGGGGGCCTCTGGACGGCCGGGTGCGCCCGCCCCCGCGATTCGGCGCATCTACTGCCACATCCCGGCGCAGCGCCGATTCCACGACGGCCGCCCCCTCTCCCCCGCCGACGTGGTGGCGAGCATCGGCGCGGTGGTGGACCCTCGTGCGGGCGAGTTGCGCGGCGCTCTCGGCCTGTGGCACCTGCGCGGGGCCGAGGCGGTGGACGGCCCGCCGGCGGCCGCCTCGGCGGGGGTATGGGTGGGCTCCGGGCGCGACGTGGCGGCCGACGGTCGCTGGGTGCGGGTAGACTTCTCGATCGCGGATCCCCTGGCGTTCGAGCGCCTGTCGGCCGTGTCCGTGCTACCGGCGCGGGATGTCCGCCGGACCCGGCGCCCCACCGTGGGGGCCGGACCGTTCGCCGTGCGGTCGATGACTGCTGACCGGATCGAACTCGTTCGTGTCGAGCGGGGCGCTGCGGAACCGGGCGTGGTGGTGCTTCGAGCCGTGCCGGACGGCGCCGATCGCCTGCGTCTGCTGCGACGGCACAGCGCCCACGTGGTCTGGCCCGTGGCGTCCGCGCACGTGCCGGACGAACTGCGCCGCACCGGGACCGCCGCGCGTTTTCGCGGCTATCTGGCGGTGACGCCGGCCTTCGACCTGGTCGCTTACCGGCTCGATCGCCCCATGATGCGCGACCTGAACGTACGTAGGGCACTCGACGCCCTGATCCCGCGCGCGGCCGTGGCGAAACTGCTTGGGACGCTGGTCGTCCCGGGACGCCCCCCTGGCACCGATGAGGGGGCCTTCAGACTCGATCTTGCCGCCATCGAGGCCGGCGGGCCGGCGTTCCACCCTGCACGCTTCGGTCTTCCCGTGGCGCCGACCGAGGAAGAAGACCTCGCCCGGAGGCAGGCTGCGGCTGCGCTGTTCGAGTCGGCCGGGATCGTCGCGGACGAGCGCGGCGTGCTGCGCCGCGGCAAGGATCCCCTGCGGGTCGTGCTGCTGTACGATCATGGCCCGCGCGCCCGGGCGATCGCTCGGATCGTCGAACGCGCCCTGGAGGCGGGCGGTGTGCAGGTGGGGCACGCGACGGCCGCCTTCTCCTACCTCCGGGCCGAGCCCATCGCGAAGGGGGCGTTCGATCTGGCCCTCGTCAAGCTCGCTTTCGGCCGCAACCGAGATCCCACCCCGTACTTTTATCGCAACGGTTTCTCGAATCTTTTCGGGCTTGAAGACGCAATCATCGATACATCGCTCGAAGCCTACCGGACGGCCCGAACGCCTGCCGAGCGGCGTTTCGCCGAGCGCTCGATCGAAACCCGACTCGCCGAACTCGTGCCCTTTTCGGTGCTCGCCCACCCGGCGCAGGTCATTTTGGTGGACCGTCGCCTGGCCGAACCCGTGTTCCGGGGCGGTGTCCTCGACCTGGCGAGCCTGACCTTTGCCTCACCGTAGGCGAGGTACGCGTGGTACTGGCAGTGGCGCACGAGCATGGGCAGGAAAGTGCGACGAATTCTTGGCCGGTGGGTCGGGCCCGTGCGACCCAGGAAGGGCTGGGGCCGCCGCCATCTCGGACGGCGGCGTAAGCGAAAGGAGAGATCCCCATGTTCCTCGTCAGCGCATTTTTCGCGGTTGTCCTTCCCGTGCTTCCACCTTCCGTGCCCGATCTTGGCCTCGACCCCGCCGCCCTGACGCGCGCGATCGCGGGGGAGGGCGTGGCGATGCGGTATCGCGGGATCGAGGCTCTGTTCGCCAAGTTTTCGCGCAGGTGAGCAGGACGGTCTCGGTCACGCGCCCCGACAGCCTGGCGGCATCGGCCCGAGGTTTTGTTTGGCCCGCGGCCTTCGGCCGGGCTACGATGTCCGGTGAGCGGGAACCGTGACCCTCCACGCCGAACGTTCTTCCCTACGCTGCTCGACCCGGGAACCGCCCCTGTCCGTGGGCGTGCAGGCCCGTCCGGCGGGAAGCCCGAAGCGGATATCGTGGTGCCCACCTACCATCGGTAGGGGTTGAGCGTCGCACGGAGGCACGGTCTCCCGGCTCTTTTTTGGTTGCTTTCGGCCGCTTCCCTCGCCCGCCCGACGCGGTGGGGGCTTGTCGGATGCGGGCGCGGGCCTCGCCGACCGTCGGGTCACGCGCCGGGAAAGCGCGGATCGCGGTCCGGCTGAAGCGTGCGGTAGTCCGGGCCGAGGCCTCCCTGGACGGCCACGGACGGCGCCCCGCGCTTGAGCAGGTCGATCTTGGACAGCACGGCCTCCTCGCGCGTCTCCACCGCGGTCATGTGGGTGCGCGTGTCCATCCGGATCGCGTCGCAGGGGCAGGCCTCGACGCACAGGCCGCACACCACGCACTTGAGCTCGTCGATGACGAACACGCGGGGCGCCTTCTCCTCGTCGTCGTGGCGGTCCTCGGCCTCGATGTGGATGCAGTTGGCCGGGCAGACGGTCGAGCAGCACATGCATGCGACGCAGCGGACGGTGCCGTCGTCGCGGTACATGAGCCGGTGCACACCGCGAAACCGGGGCGGGTAGTAGTCCTCCGTCTTGACCTCCGGCTCGCCGTAGCGGATCGTGTCGATCCCGGGCTGGCCCTTGCCGAAGGTGTTGCGGAAGAAGTGCCGGGCCGTCGTGACCAGGCCCTCGAGGACCGCGGGCAGGAAGATCTGATCTGCGGCAGTGCGCTGGAGCTCGACCTCTTTGACACCGATGGTCATGGCAGCGGCCCGTCCTTTCCGGGGAGGAGGAAGTAGACGAAGACGGCGGTGATCACCACGTTCGCGATGGCCAGCGGCAAAAGGCCCCGCCAGCCCAGGCGCATGAGCTGGTCGTAGCGAAAGCGCGGCAGCGTCCAGCGGATGAGAAGCTGCAGCCAGCACAGCAGG
>JALSIN010000435.1 GCA_026989935.1 Polyangiaceae bacterium
CACTGCTACGTCACGGCCGTCCACGCGATTCATCTGCCCACCCGCCAGGTCCTGGTGTTCCGCGACACCCGTGACCAGCAGGTCTGGCCCATCGGCGCGCCCCCCGGGCAGATCGCCTGGCGCCCCCTCCTGCTGCCGCTGGCGGCCACCGGCCGGCCGCCGGACCTGTTCTGCTCCGGCCACGTCCAGCTCGCCGACGGCACGGTCCTGGTGGCCAGCGGCAACAACAACGGCCGGCTCCGCGGCGGCGGCCTGCAAGAGACCTGGCGCTTCGACCCGGTGGCCGCGGCCACGGACGCCTGCACCTTCGGCTGGCGCGGGGCGCCGGACGCCAGCGGCACCTACCGCACGGCCAGCCCGCCCCTGACCCACGACCGCTGGTACCCCACCCTGGTGCGCCTGGCCGACGGCCGGGTGCTCATCGCCGGCGGCGGCTCGAAGATCGCCGCCGGCAGCGAGCCCCTGACGGACGACGGCATCGACGCCAAGCGCACGACGCTGCTGGAGCTGTTCGACCCGTCGGCGGGCCCGAACGGGACGATCGTCCCCCTGCCCAACGCCGATTACCCATGGCCGAACTTCCCCACCTACCCCCTGCTGTTCCCCCTGCCCAACGGGGACGTGCTCTACGCCGGGTCCGAGGACGTGACGCGCGCAGAGCACCGAAACGGCCGGGTGCTGGCCACGGGCCCCGCCCCGGAGGACTTCTTCTGGCGCAGCAAGACCTTCGCGAGCGACGTGACCGGCGGGTCGGCGGTGCAGTACGCCCCGGGCAAGGTGCTCAAGACCGGCGGCCCGCGCATGGCAGACAACGTGGTCCTCGCGACCGCGACGGCCGAGGCCGAGGTGCTGGACCTTTCGGAGGTGCCGGCGACGGAGGCGGGCTACGCGGCGGCGCCGGACGCCTTCACCCCCGCCGCGCCCATGCACCAGCCCCGCCACTTCCACACCCTGACGGTGCTGCCCGACGGGCGCGTGCTGGCCACCGGGGGCAATTCCTTCTCCAACAGCGTGGCCGGCCAGTCGCCGCGGGCCCCCTGCGAGTACGAGGGCCAGCCCCTGCACGAGCGTCCGTGCACCGAGGGCTGTCCCAGCCTGTGCGTGGACATGGGCGCCCCGGGCGGTGCCGACGCCGAGGCTGGCACCTGCGAGGTACACCAGCCCCGGCTGCGCTGTAGCCTGCTGGAGATGATCGAATGCACCGCGGACTCCGACTGCGAAGAGCACCTGCCGGGCGCGACCTGCGAGGGGGCCATCTCGCGTCGCTGCGTCCTGCCGTGCGATGAGGAAGGGGCCCTGTGCGGGATGCTCTCCGAAAACACCTCCTGCAACGCCTTGCCCGCCGGCCCGCAGGCCGGCACCTGCCCGCCGCAGAACAACGCCTGCCTGGCCACGCGCACGGCCGAGGTGTGGGACCCGGCGTGCGACGTCTGGACCGAGCTGGCGCCGCAGGAGGCCGCGCGCATGTACCACTCGGTGGCGCTGTTGCTGCCGGACGGCCGGGTCATGTCCACGGGGGGCGGGCACCGGGGCGGCCTGGCCGAGCAGTCCAGCGTGGAGTACTTCGAGCCGCAGTACGGCCCGCCGGGGGCGGTGCCGCCGGCGTACGGCTTCGGCCCCTCGAGCCCCTCGGGATGGATGACCAGCGGCCCGCCGCACCTCTTCTACGGGTCGGACCTCGTCGTGTACGTGACGAACGGCGTGCCGGTGGCGGGGGCGGTGCTGATGGGGCTGGGGAGCGTGACGCACGGGTTCGACATGGGGCAGCGCCGGGTGCCTCTCGAGGTGGCGCCCGTCGCGGGGCAGCCCGGGGCGTACCGGGTGCTGGGCCCCGCGGACGGCGGCCCCTGGACGGCCGCCGCGCTGGCCCCGCCGGGCTACTACATGCTGTTTTTGCTGGGGGAGGACGGGGCGGTCTCCCAGGCCCGGTACGTGTGGGTGGGGCCGGAAGGGGGTGCGCCGTGAGCCGGCGGCGTGCACGGTGGGCCCCGGCCCCGGTTCTCGTGGCCCTCGTCCCCCTGCTCGCCCTGCTTTCCGCCTGCGGCCCCGAGGCCGCCGCCCCGGCCGAGTTGCTGCCGTGGATGCTCGGCTACAAGTCCAGCCGCAACGACGTGTACGAGCCGTTGGAGGATCGTTTTGCCAATGCACGCATCCTCTACGTCCGCGAGGATGGCACGGGATATACTACGACAACGTCGTCAACGACCCACACGCCGGTCGAGGACTTCTTTCGGATGGAAGCGATCCCGCGCAGCGAGGACGAGTTTTGGGTGGTGCGGGCCGAGGAGCAGCCCCGCCCGCTCGATCCCACGATTCAGGAGGACGAGGCCTGGCGCTTTCGCCGGCTGCGCGGGGTCTGCGGGCCCTTCGAGCGCGTTCGTGTGGACCGTGAAACAGGGGAGCCAATCAATGGTTATGCCATCCTCTGGTGGCCCGGCAAGCTGTGCACGGAGTCGTTCCAGAACTGTTGCGAGTACCACGGAGATGGAGAGTCGGGATGCGAATGTACCTACTTCGTGTGGTGCGAGGACGGCCTGCCGCCCGCCGGCTGCCCCGGCGGCCCGCCCGTGACCTCCCACGACCTGCCGTGACCACCGTGACCGCCATGACCCGCCGCCCCGGCCCGGAACTGGGGTTGCCTTCTACGTTCGAGTTTCCGGCAACCGAGGAGACCGCCGGCATGGCCCCCCGAACGGGCGCCAAGCTCCGGACGGCACCCCGGGTTCGGTTACGGCTGACCGTCGCCGCGAACGTGCCGGGGACCGTGGCCGACCCCGTATGCGTTCCGGAAATCGACCACGCTCGCCCAGTCGGGAGATCATCGCCCCCCGAGGTGCCGCGCGACAGGATCCACCGGCCGACCTCGGGCGCACCACACCGCTCGCCCCTCCCCGCTGGCCGATGATCGGCGGGGCGTCGAGCGCTGGGGGCTACGGGAACAGCGACGCGCACGGGCACCGGCGCGCGTTCCGAGATCGGGTTGGACCGGGGCCCTCGGCTCACCGGGAGGCCGGCCCATCCGGCACCCAGGTGCCCGGGTGAACCGGCCGGTCGATGTTTGGCGGTGTGTCCGACGCGGGTCCGTACGGGGACGGCGACGGGCACGCGCACGGGCACGGGTGCGGAGACCGCGGCGGACCGGGGCATCCAGGGCCGCGGACGACGGGCGGGGCGACCCGGACCGAGGCGGGGACCGCGGGGGACCAGCGCATCCAGGGCCCCGGACGACGGGCGGAGCGACCCGGACCGAGAGGGGAACCGGGGCGTCCAGTGCGGGCTCGTACGGGGACCGGAACAGGGACGCGCTGCCGCACCGGCACGAAGACGGCGAACGCGGCGGGCGGTGGCGAGGGACGGTGGGGCTGCGACCCGCTCCTGTGGGCCGCGCGATCAGTCGGTGGAAGCGCCGGCGGCCTCGAGGCGCGCGCGCGTGGCCTCCAGCTTGGCGGCCGCCTGCGCCAGCTCGTCGCGGCGGGCCTCGTCCTTGGCGACGACCGCCGCCGGTGCCTTCGCCCGAAAGTTCGGATTGTCCAGCTTGCGCGTGACCTTCTCCAGGTCGGCGCGGACCTTCGCAAGGGCGCGCTCGATGCGGCGCCGCTCGGCCCCCAGGTCCACGACGCCTTCGAGGGGCACGAAGACCTCGGCGCCCGTCACGACCCCCGACGCCGCGGGCTCGGGCACCGCGGCGCCGGGCCCCACCACGGAAAGATCCGAGGCGCGCGCCAGCATGCAAACTACGCCCGACGACGCCGCGAGTCCCTCGGCCCGTGCAGGATCGTCCACCCGCACCACGAGCGGAGCGCGCTTGCCCGGCGGCACCCCGAACTCCGCCCGCAGCGCCCGCGCCGTCGTCACCACCTCGCGCAACAGCTCGAACACGCCGGCCCCCTCGGAAAGCGCCGCCCCACGCCGCAAGGCGGGGATCGGCCGAAGCGGCCCCTCGTACGCCGCCTCCCCCGGACGCGGATAGGCGGCGATCATGATCGAGTCGGGCGCGCCCGCCGGCTTGGGCAGATGCTGCCACAGCTCCTCGGTGATAAAGGGGACGATGGGGTGTGCGAGGCGCAACACCACGTCGAGGACCGTCGCCAGCACCCCCTGGGCCGCCATACGCGCCGCCCGGTCGTCGCCTCGAAGCGCCACCTTCGCCGCTTCGAGGTACCAGTCGCAGTACTCGTACCACACGAACTGGTAGATGGCGTGCGCGGCGAGATCGAGCCGATACTCCGAGAGTCGGCGCTCCACCTCGTCGATGAGGTCGGCCGCACGCGCGACGATCCACCCCTCCGCCGCCGACCAGCCCGTCGTGTCCCCCCGCTCGAGGGCCGCCGCGAAGGCATCCGGATCGTAGCCCTCAAGGTTCATCCGCACGAAGCGCGCGGCGTTCCACAATTTGTTGCAAAAGTGGCGGTAGCCCTCCACCCGCGCCCGGGAGAAGATGATCCCGGCATCCTGGCCCGCCATGGTCGCCAGGTAGAACCGCAGCGCATCCGCCCCGTGCTCGTCGATGAGTTCGACCGGATCCACCACGTTGCCCCGCGTCTTGGACATCTTCTGCCCGTCTTCCCCCAACACCATCGAGTGCAGGAAGACGGTGCGAAACGGCACGTCCCCGCCGAAGTGCAGCCCGAACATCATCATGCGGGCCACCCAGAAGAACAAGATGTCGTACCCGGTCTCCATCAAGGAGGTGGGATAGAAACGGGCCAGATCGTCGCTTCGCTGCGGCCACCCCAGGGTGGTCAGCGGCCACAGCCCCGACGAAAACCACGTGTCGAGTACATCCGGGTCCTGTTCGATTTGCGTGGACCCGCACGTTTCGCAGGCATCGGGGTCCGTGCGGGCGACCGTGATGTGGCCGCAGGGGCAGTGCCACGCCGGGATCCGGTGCCCCCACCATAGCTGCCGCGAGATGCACCAATCGTGGATGTTCTCCATCCAGCGCTCGTAGTCGGCCGTCCGGTGCGCCGGATGGATGACGGTCCGCCCCGTCCGCACCGCCTCGAGCGCCGGCCCGGCCAGGGGCGCCACCTTCACGAACCACTGGGTCGAAGGCAGCGGCTCCACCGCCACGTCCGGGTTGCGGCTCGAAAAGCCCACGACCATCTCGTGCGGTTCCTCGCCGACGAGGACCCCCGCCTCGGCCAGCGCCTCGAGGACGGCTCTGCGGGCCTCCCGCACCGAAAGGCCCCGGAACCGTTCCGGCACCGTATCCGTCAGGCGCCCGTCCGGCCCGATCACGCACACGAGCGGCAGGTCGTGGCGCTTGCCCGTCTCGAAGTCGTTGAAGTCGTGGGCGGGCGTCACCTTCACGGCGCCGGTTCCAAACGCCATGTCCACCAGGATCGGGTCGGCGACGATGGGGATCCGCCGGCCGACCAGCGGCAGCACCACCTGTTTGCCGATGAGGTGCCGGTATCGCGGGTCGTCCGGATGCACCGCCACCGCCGTGTCCCCGAGCATGGTCTCGGGGCGCGTGGTCGCCACCACCAGCCGTTCATCCGTGCCCTCCACCGGATAGGCGATCTTCCAGATCTTCCCCTGGACGGGCCGCGGGTCCACCTCCAGGTCCGAAAGCGCCGTCTGGCTCTTCCAGTCCCAGTTGATGAGCCGGTGGGCGCGGTAGACGAGCCCCTCCTCGTACAGGCGGCAAAAGGCCTCCAGGACCGCCTTGGAGGAAACTTCGTCCAGGGTGAATCGGTACCGCGACCAGTCGAGGGAGGCGCCGAGCCGCTCGTGCTGCCGATCGATGATTCCGCCGTGCTCCTCCTTCCAGCGCCACACGCGTTCGAGGAATGCCTCGCGCCCGATCTCGAGCCGGCTCGTCCCCTCCGCCGCGAGCTGGCGCTCGACCATCACCTGGGTCGCGATGCCGGCGTGATCCGTACCCGGCAGCCACAGGGCCGCGTACCCGCTCATCCGCTTCCAGCGAACGTACGCGTCCTCGATGGTCGCGGTCAGGGCGTGCCCCATGTGCAGCCGCCCGGTGACGTTCGGCGGCGGCAGCACCACCGTAAAGGGCTCGCGATCCGGGTCGCCGGAGGGCTGGAAGTAGCCGCGGTCCCGCCACACGTCGTACCAGCGCCCCTCGACGGAGGCGGGGTCATAGGTCGCGCGCAGTTCGGCCATGGCCGCCTCCTAGCACGAACGCGCAGCGGTTGCCGCCCCCCGCGCCCGCCTCAGCCGCTGCGCTGGGCCTTCGCGATCATCGCCTCGGCCAGCTCCGGCACCACCTCCCACACGACCTTCTCGACCACCTCGCGGCTGAGCGCCACGAGCGCCTCGGCCACCTTCGGATCGAGCCCAGCCGCCGCCCCCTGCGCCTTCGCGAGACGCTCGACGATCCCCGGCGTGGGCGCGTCGGCCGCGACGAAGGGGATCGGGACCGCGATCGGGATTTCCCCCCCACCAGCTCCGGGTTGCGGCGCCGACGCGGCAGGACGGGGCGCGGGCTTGGGTGCCGCAGCCGGGCGAGCCGCGGGCTTCGCCGCCGCGGGACGGGGCGCAGGCTTGGGCGCAGCCGCCGGACGAGCCGCAGGTTTCGGTGCAGCGGCCGGCGTGCGAACCGGCGGCGGCGGGGCCACCTTCGGTCCAGCCGCGGGTGCCTGGGGCGCCCGCGGGACGGGCTTGGGCGCCCCCGCGGCCGGACGGGGCGCCTTGCCCCCGACCACAGCACGGACCTTGTCGATGAGTTCCTGCGTACCGAACGGCTTGGCCACGAACCCGGCCGCCCCGCAGGCCGCGATCCGCTGCGAGGTGGCCTCGTCGGGCGGGCCCTTCGTCAGGAGGAGCACGGGGATCTTCGCGGTCGCCGGATCGGACGCGAGCGCCTTGCAGACGTCGAACCCGGACGGTTCCCCCGGCGCCAGGCGGTGGTCCACCAGCACGATGTCCGCCCCCATCTGCTTGGCGCGCGCCACCGCCTCGGAGCCCTTGCTGACCGCCACCACCTCGGCATCCTCGGCGGCGAACGTGATCTTGATCGCAAGCCGCATCGTCTTGCTGTCGTCGATGGCGAGGATCTTGGTCGGCATGCAGGGGCTCCTTGGGACGGCACCATGGGTACCATGCGACCCGTGAAGCGGTCAACGAACGCGCCCGGCGGCGAACCGGCGGCCCATGGGCCGCCGCTGGCGCTGCGCATGGCCACCGAGATCGCCCTGCGCGCCGTCCCGGGCCGCACCGTGCTGCTCGTCGGGCCGCCCGACCCGTGGGTCACGGCGATGGTCGAGCGTCATGCCGGCCGGGTGGAGGTCGTCCCCCACCCCGGCGCCGCGGGCGAGCTCGTCACGAAGGACACCACCTTCGAGGTGGTCGTGGCCCTGCGCGTGCTGCCGTTCTTCGGGCCCGACAGCCGCACCTCGGAGCAGCGCGCCAGGCTCCTCGTGGCGACCATGGCCGAGAAGCTGGTTCCGGGCGGGACCCTCGTGTTCGACATCGACAATCCGCAGAGCCTGCGGGGTGCCTACTTCGGTGTGCGACACCTGGCCAAGGCCATCGAGGCCGGCCCCCTCGTGGCCGACACACCCGAGGGTCCGAACCGCTTCGACACCCTGGAGCGCTTCATGGCCGACCTGCCCGACTTCCTGGAGTTCGTCGAGTTGCACGGCGTCGAGCTGGTCCACGCCCCCGACCGCCCCCGACGCCTGCCCCTCGTCGGCCGGGCCCTCGAGTGGTTCGAGTGGCGGGCCGGCTCGCTGCCGCTGTTGCGGCGGGTGGCCTCCCACCTGGTCATCGTGCTGCGCAACGCGGGGGGGCGCCGCGCGGACCGGTGACCGCCGCAGGCGACCGCGGTCGCCGCCGGACGGCCCGGATGCCGCTTGCTACGATGGGGCCATGCCCTCCCCCCGTACGGGCGCCATCCTGGTCGTGGACGACGAGCGCTCCGTCCGCGAGTTGCTCGAGATCGCCCTGTCGGGCGCCGGTCATCGGGTCACGACGGCCGAAAGCGGCGCCGCCGCCCTGCGCCTGCTCGGAGATCGCTCGTTCGACGTGGTCCTGTCGGATCTAACGATGCCCGGGATCAACGGCATGGAGGTGCTGCGCCACGCCGTGGAGCTGCCCGATCCCCCCCTCGTCATCATGATCACCGCCTTCGCCACCGCCCAGACCGCCGTCGAGGCCATGCGGCTGGGCGCCTACGACTACATCGCCAAGCCCTTCAAGGTGGACGAGATCGAACTGGTGGTGGACCGGGCCCTCGAGCGGCGGGCGCTGGGCCAGGAGAACGTCCGGCTGCGCGAGGCCCTGCGCGGCGTCGCCAGGCTCGATCGCATGGTGGGCCGCTCCGAGCCCATGCGGCGCGTGTTCGAGCTCGTCCGGCGCGTGGCCCCCACCCGCGCGAACGTGCTGGTGGTCGGGGAGTCGGGCACCGGCAAGGAACTCGTCGCGCGGGCGCTGCACAACCTGTCGGACCGCAAGGACGGCCCCTTCGTCGCGGTCAACTGCGGCGCGATTCCGGCCGACCTCATGGAATCGGAGCTCTTCGGGCACGAAAGGGGCGCCTTTACGGGCGCGGCCGCCGCGCGCGCCGGCCTGTTCCGCGAGGCCAGCGGCGGCACGATCTTTCTCGACGAGATCGGGGAGCTCGACCCGTCGCTGCAGGTCAAGCTCCTGCGGGTGCTGCAAGAGCGCGTGGTGCGACCGGTGGGGGCTTCGGGCGAGGTGCCGGTGGACTGCCGGGTCATCGCGGCGACGAACCGCGACCTCGAGCGTGCGGTCCAGGCCGGCGAGTTTCGCCAAGACCTCTACTTTCGCCTCAACGTGGTGCAGATCGTCCTGCCGCCGCTGCGGCGGCGCAAGGAGGACATCCCCTCCCTCGTCGAGCGCTTCTTCGAGCGCGCCTGCCGCGAGATGAACCGGCCGCTC
>JALSIN010000436.1 GCA_026989935.1 Polyangiaceae bacterium
CAGTCGCCCGCACGACCTTCGCCCGCACGACCTTCGGGCGTGCAGGGCGACCGGTGGGTCCATCCGTAAGCGGCGGGATCGGCGCGGTCGGGTCGCCGCCGCGCACGACCTTCGGGCGTGCAGGGCCGCGCGCACGACCTTCGGGCGCGCGCGCACGACCTTCGGGCGTGCAGGGCGACCGGTGGGTCCATCCGTAAGCGGCGGGATCGGCGCGGTCGGGTCGCTGCCGCGCACGACCTTCGGGCGTGCAGGGCGACCGGTGGGTCCATCCGTAAGCGGCGGGATCGGCGCGGTCAGGTCGCCGCACACGACCTTCGGGCGTGCAGGTCGGTCCGCGCGCACGACCTTCGGGCATGCTCGCCGCGCACGACCTTCGGGCGTGCAGGGGCCCCGGTGGAGGGCGACCTTCGGTCGGGTCACGCGCAACCCGGGCGCGGCGGGATCGGCGAGGGTGCGTCAGCAGGCGCCGGCGGGGTCGCCGCGCACGACCTTCGGGCGAGTTGGGCGCGCATCGCACGGCTATCGGGTGTGCAGGGCGCAGGCCTGGTATGCTCGCTGGCGGTGGGCGGGACCTGTGCCGAAGTTCGTCTGCGCGGCTTGAACGCGCGTTGCCGGGCCATCCTCTCCCTGTGGATCGTAGGGAGCGTCGGTTGCGGGTCGCCGGTCGAGCGCGCCGTTCGCCCGCGGCCGGCGGATGGGGAGACGCGCGCGCGCGTGACGCCGAGCGTGACGGTTGCGCCCGAGCCCGCTCCGGTGGCGAGCGTGGGGGATACGCCGAGCGATGTACCGGCGACGGGTGGCGGCACGACGACAGACGCAAGGGTCGCGGGCGGCGTGGGGGCGGCGATGGACGAGGCGACGACGAACGCCGCCGCCCCCGGCCCCGAAGCCGATGAGCGACCGGCGGCGCGCCTGTGCGCAAAGCCCTATCGCCTCTCGGGGACCCCCGGAAAGGGCGCGGGGCGGGCGGGCAAGACGGCGGCCGACTACGCCGAGGCGACGGCCCGGCTCCGACGCGGTTTCGACGTCCGGGTCGACGGCGGCGAGCCCTTGCGGTGGACGACGAAGCAGGGCTTCGAACTCGACGGCCTCGATCCGCGCAAGCGCCACACGATTGTCATCTCGACCGCCAAGGGGAAGCGGATCCGCGAGCTGAAGCTCGACTTTCGGGCCCGCGGAAGCGACGATCTCTGCCTCGCATTCAACGACTTCTATCACACCTGGCAGCTGCGAAAGCTCCGCAGCGGGCGGCGCTGCGGCCCCTGCGTGACGCGTTAGTACATCGGATCGGAAGTTCGGTCCGGATTTCAGTCGATGGGGACGAGGGGCCGGCCGAGGTCCTCGACCAGGGTTTGAAGGAGGGTGAGGCGGGATCTGCGCAGTCCGGTCTTCTGTCAACGACCGGTGTGTGGGCATTTTGGGTTGCACGACCTTGGGTTGCACGACCTTCGGGCGGGCCGAGTTGGGTTGCACGACCTTCGGGCGGGCCGAGTTGGGCGGGCCGAGTGGTTGAGGAGGCGTTCGAACGGCCCTTCGCACAACCTTCGGGTGGGCTGGGCGCGACCTTGAGGTCATTCGCGGCCAGATGGACGCGCCTTCAAAGCGGCGGCAAATAGGGCGTGACCCCGCCACGCTGGGCTGCCGGAAGCGTAGCTGCAGCGTCGGCCAGTCTCTTCGCGATGTGAGACATGCGCACGGCCCGGACCAACCCCCGCCCATTCGGGGTGGTGGTGGCGCGCACCGCCACCCCCACCAGCGTGCCTTCCTGGTCGTAGACCCCCGAGCCGCTCATCCCGGGAAGGGCCTGGCCCCACAAGAGCATCTCTGCGGCGGGGTCATAGGGGATCTCGCCCTCTTCGTCCCCGGCGGCAGCAAGCTCAGAGATCACCGCCCGCGCAGTGTCGTCGTCCAGGACCTCCCCGACGCTTGCCTCCATCTGCCGCGCCTGCGGGATGTACGGATCGGACCGGTCCGGGTACCCCACCAGCAAAACCGCCGCCCCCCCGGGCGCCTCTCGCCAGGAAGGTGTGCCGCGCAGCCGCCCCTGAGGGTCGTGGACCTGCGGCGCCGTGCCGGTGATCGGCTCCGGCTCCGGCGGCTGAATGTCGGCGTAGGCGGGGATCGTCTGCCCATCGACCACGTACACCGAGAAGTCGTCCCGCGGCGCCAGCGTCCCGGCGAACACCTCGGACACCGGAAAGTCCGGAGAGAACAGCGGGAACACGGGCGACCATTCGGACGCCGGCCTGGCCGTGTCGCCCTCCGCCAGCCGGATCACGGGCTTTCCCTCCTCCTCGGTGGGGTCATAGAACCGCGAGGGGCAGTCCTGCGGCAGCCCGGCGTCGTCCTGCGCCCAGATGATCGACCAGCAGGGCGACAGCACGTGGGCGGCGGAGACCAGGACTCCCACCCCCGCGTCCGTATCCAGGGACCACAGGCTTGCGCTCCCCGACACGATGTCGTCGATCCGCACGACACCGCCGGCGACCGACCGCGCCCAGGGACCGCAGGGGTCCTCGGGGTCTTCCTGTACCTGCGCCACCACCATGAGCCCGCGCTCCACATCACAGGCCAGTGTGTCCTCCGACTCGGGCGCGCAGCCGACAGCGGCCAGCAGGGCTCCCGCAAGCAACGCGCCCGCACGTCGTCCCGTTCGTCCCGCCATCACCATGCCTCGCAGGCCACGGGGCCGCAGTTGCACAGGTGACCCTTTGGGTAGGTCTCGGCGCTCACGCAGGAGACCGACTCGGGTTCGGGCCCGCCGGGGGCCGACGACGCGCGCAGCGGACCATTACACAGGAAAACGAGCTCACGCCGTGCAGGAAACGCTTTCAGTTCGGTTTCGATCAGCCCCACATCACTGCCGCAGTATCCGCCCGTGCACCCGCCCGGGTTTCCAATGAGCTTCGCCTCGCATCGCCCGAACACCTCGTCCACCTCACACGTCACCGGATCCGAGAAGCGTACCACCTTGGCCCACGCGCAAACGATGCTGTACCCGTTGAACCGCAGGGTCTGTTGAGCCGAGCAGTCGCTTTCTGTCTCGTGACGGTTGCACGCCACCTGCAACGCCCCCGCGCACGCCTCCGTGAACGGGGATCCCGACGGATCGCATACCTCTGGCATCCACGTCGTGGCTGCACCTTCCGTCGTCTCCCGTGGCTCATCCACCGCGACGGATCCACACCCCGACAAGGCGCTCCAAAGGAGCCAAGCGGCGTGTAGCCGCAACACAACCTGCAAGAAACGCCCAGGACGCACGCTGCTTTGTGGCGTCTCGGTGTTCACATCACCCCCTCAGTTGCACAGTGGATGCGTCGCATATGCGCTGGGAACGGCCGCGATCCAGCTACAGACGTCGTTCCACATGGACGGGCGGAACCGCGGCCCGGCACATGCATTCGGATAGACCGCAGATGGGCAGTGGGTCGCCACCGCCAGGACGTTGTTGGTCGTCGTCGTGATCGGGCTCCCGCTGTGGCCCCAGGAGACGTCCTCCCAAAAGATCGACAGGTCGTCGCTCGTGACCTGGTCGGAGAACGCGATGCTGCCATCGTCCATATACATCCATCCGCCGCAGAGCATGCTCACATATGGAGATTGCTTGCACCGTTGACTCGTCACCAGTCCACAGCCATTCGGGGCCGTGGGACCACAGGGGTATCCCCGGTTGACGGTGCCCTTTCCAAGATATCCCGACGCCGAATTCCACCACACGATGCCCAGCCATCCCAGACTTACCACGGATTGAGAGTCCTGCAGGAAGATGATTGCGTAGTCGTACTTTCTATGAATCCGCCAATCCCGCAAAAACACACCCGACCACGGGATCGAGCCATTGAAGGCGCTGGTCGCGCTCTGCCCCGGATTGAAGCGACCGCTGAACGAGATCTCCCCAGCGCCGTTCATGACGCAATGCGAAGCGGTAAGAACGGCCCGAGGACCCACCTTGGCTCCCGAACAGGATCCGCTCGTGGTGCTACCGCTTCCGCTCATGGCACCGATCACGCGAAATGGATAGGACGTCAGTTGAGAGGCTGACGGAACCCGCAGCCGATCGTCGTTCCACCAGTCGGTCTCAATGAAGCCTTTCTGTGGCGTCACGTCGTTTTGGAGCGCGAACCCATCGTCGCCAACCGCGGCCGAGCCCGGTGAGGGGGGCTCGGAACCGGAGGGGTCAACCTGAAAAACTTGGGATGACTTCCCCTCGCCCTTCCAGCCTCCGTAGGCGTTTTCTTGTGTCGGCTCTGGAAATTGCGGTGCGCCTCCTTTCCGTCCGAACACGAGTCCTTGACCGGTGACAAAGAGGGCGTCGTAGCGTTCGTTCTTGGCGTCGAACCAGACCAGATCTTCCGCAGGTGACTTTTCCGGGTCGGCGGTCTTCCCGCGCCCTGCGGGTTGAAATTCCATCGGATCGACCGGTTGATCCGGCTGATGGGCCGCCACCTCCCATGTCCCGCTGCCCTTCAAGGCCTCCAAGATCCCCCGTACATCTTCGGATATCGTCATATCGGGAAGGCCAACCCCCGATTCTGGCACCCCCGAGTCAGGCTCCGGCGTTTCGTCCCCCACCTCCGCGACAGCTATGTCGTCTCGATCTAGATCGTCAACATCACCGACAGTGTCAATCATACACGCGGTTAGCAAAGAGAGCGAGAGAGCGAGAGAGCGAGAGAGCCTTTCATGACTCGAATCGTACGGACTCGAAAAGGGGACGTCAAGTAGAAAGTGGACCTCCGTCGTGTTCCGAATGGACATACCGTGGGCCATCCGTTTGCCTTCGCTGTCCAAGGAAACGGGACGGAGTGGGGGCCGACCGGCCCCCAAGGCCGCCGCCGCGCGCCACCCGCGATCCTTGGAGGTTGCCCGAACGGCGAGGGGGCGACGGTGGCCGGCCGATCGTGGAACCGAATGGGCCCGGGGCGCACCGGTCGCTGAGTCCGTACCCCGTCCGTGCGTGTCGCTGTCCCTGCCCCCGTAGATTCCAGCGATGGATGCATCGTTTGAGCCCTTCCTTGAGCCCTTCCCGAAGGTAGTGTCCTGGGAGCCCGTCCCGAAGGTTATCCTGGTGGAGCTTGTTCTGAAGGTGGGGTGCCCGTCCCGTAACCCCAACCCTTCCCGAAGGTAGTGTCCTTCCCAGCCCCTCCCGAAGGTAACCCCAACCCTTCCCGAAGGTAGTGTCCTTCGCCCAGCCCCTCCCGAAGGGAGGCGCCCTCCCGGAGGCGCCCTCCCGAAGGTAGTGTCCCGTTGTAGGAACGGAGGCGCCCTCCCGAAGGTAGTGTCCCGTTGTAGGAACCTACGGGCGGCGCACGTTCGGCGGTGCCCGGAGGGTGGTGGTCTCGGCGATGTGGAACCGGCACCCCTTCCCGCGGGCCAACGAAAGGACGCGCGGGGCTGGGTTGCCGGCGGAAGGTCGGGGCGAGCTGGCTACGGCGGGCCGCAGGGGTGACAGGCCGCGCCGAAGCGGACCCGGTACAACCAGGTACCCGCCGGGAAGACCACGTCTCGATGGCCGGCACGGAAGCGGGCGCTGGCCTCGCGATAGGCACGCTGAAATGCTCGTGCGGCTGCGGCTGCGGCCCTGCGCATTACGCCGGCGACGCCCGAGAACGTCGGCTTGCGGCGGAACAGCTCCTCGGGCGGTGGCATCTCGAAGAAACGCATCCGACGGACGGCACGCGCACCGAGCACCCGGCGGCCTCGACGCCGGCGCTCGGCCGCGAACAGGTCCTCGCGTGTCCGCAGCCGCTTCAAGACCTCGGCGCGCAGGGCGTCATCGTCGAGTTCCGGGCGGCACGGGGGGCGATCGAGGACGAGGGTTGCGGTCTCGGGGAGCTTCGAGCGCAGGCGAGAGGCGTCGGCGCCGGTTTTCCACAGGCCGACATCGGGTCGGACCACCTCGACGGGCTCCCCGTAGCGCATGCCGACGGACGAGGCGCCAGGCCATTTTCGGGTGCGGGTGACGAGGTGAGCCGCGACGGGGTTTGCGAGGGTGTAGACGGCGTGTTCGAGGGCGTGCTCGGGGTCGAGGACGCGTACGAGGCTGTAGTTTTTTTCGAAGTTGGTGCCACGGAGTCCTCGCATGGCGTTCAAGGCGCGGGAGAGTAGCGCGTTGAGGTCGCGCATGAAGTCGGGGATACAGGGGCGTTCGTTGTAGAGGAGGAGGTGGAAGTGGTTGGACATGAAGAGGAACTCGAACAGGCGCAGGCCGTATTGTTGGCGGTAGCGCTGTAGGACGAAGGCCAGGCAGTAGCGGACGACCCGGAGCACGCGGGGGGTCGGGACCAGGCGCATGGTGCGCGACACGCACCGGACGGAGACGAAGTAGGTCGCGTCGGGGAGGATGCAGCGTGCGGGCGTGGCCACGTCCTCATAAGTCGGCCGCAAGCTCGTTTCGTTGCACGCCCGGCGGCCACACGACCTTCGGCCACACGACCTTCGGCCACACGACCTTCGGGCGGCCACACGACCTTCGGCCACACGACCTTCGGGCGGGGCACTAACGGACACGACCTTCGGGCGGGTCGACGGGTCGACGCGGACACGACCTTCGGGCGGGTCACGCGGGCGGGTCACGCGCGGACATGACCTTCGGGCGGGTCACGGGTCACGGGCTTAACGGACACGACCTTCGGGCGGGTCGACGCGGACACGACCTTCGCGGACACGACCTTCGGGCGGGTCACGCGCGGACATGACCTTCGGGCGGGTCACGGGCAACGGGCGGGCGGGTCACGGGCACCCCCCCGTCGTGCGCCACCTCGGAGGCGGCATCGGCCGGGGGGGCCGAAGACGCCGGCCGGGTGGGCGCTCGTGGGGCCTGGTCGTAGGACGGGCTAGGGGCGGCCGCGTCGCATCTGGTGCAGACGCTCGCAGTAGGTCTCGAAGAAGCGGGCGAGGGGTTCGTAGCGTTCGGGGCCGTCCAGGGCGCAGGCCAGGCGCAGGCACGCCTCGAAGGTGGACACGCCGCGCGGATCGTGCTGGGTACGCGCGGGCCAGATCGACGGCGGCCCCGGCGGCAGGGCCACGGCCGGGAGGTCGCGGACGCCCGGGACGCGCCGGCGCATGCGCGAGCCCTGGTGCCATGTGCCGTCGAGGACGACCACCGTGCGCCGCGGGCCCGCGAGCGTGTCCGGTCCGGCCGTGACCGCGTCGTCGGCCGGGTACAGCACGTAGGCCGGCCCGTGGCCCTCGAAGATCGCGGGCGAGACGTGGTCGTCCGGCCCCCCGAAAAGCACCCGCTCGGAGGGATCGAAGGCCCGCAGGACCAGCTTTCCGGTGTTCGTGGGCTTGAAGCGTTCGGCGTGGCGCTGGACCACGACGAAGCGCGTGCCCGACGACACCCGGGGGATCGTGTCGCAAAGGCACAGGCTGGGCCACAGGCCGCAGCCGTCGCAGCGGGGGGTTCCGTACTTGCGCGCTCCCATCAGCCGCCCACGACGCCGGGGATCCGCTCGCGCGCGGCGGCACGGACCGTCTCGGGCATGTAGATCCGGTGGTGTACGAAGGGGCGCTGGGACAGGGACCGCAGGAGCTGGGAGGCTTCGAGCAGGTCCTGGCGCACGGCGCCGCGTACGACACAGGGCAGCTCGGCCCCTTCGAGCACGTGCACGGCCACACGGTCCACGGCGACATAGTAGGTGGGATCGAACCCCTGGGCCTGCGCCACGTCGGCGGCGGCGGCGCGGGCGGCCTCGGGGTCGGCGTCGTCGGCCAGGGGTAGACTCTTGAATAGGCGGCGGTCCCGAAAGCGCGCCGAGAGGTCCGCGAGGATCGGGTCGTCGTGCCCGGCCCAGGCCGCGATGGCCGTGGCGAGGACGCCGTCGTCGAGCGACAGATAGGCCTCGCAGGTCAGCGGCTCGCCCGCGAGGAACGCCCGCAGGGCCGGCGGCCCCGGCACGTCGCCCAGGGCCCGGGCCCGGCGGACGAGGCCGCCGAGGACCATCTCCGCCCCGCGCACGGCCTTGTGCAGGTACACCTGCCGGTACATCGAAAGCCGCGCCAGGAAGTAACCCTCCACGGCGGACAGGCCCTTTTCGTCGTCCACGGCCAGATCGCCGCCCGTGCCGTCGGGGCGCGGGACCAGGCGCAGCGATTGCAGCAGCCAGTCCACGTCGAGCAGGCCGTAGCGCGTGCCCGTCATGTACGCGTCGCGCAAGAGGTAGTCGAGCCGGTCCACGTCGAAGGTGCCGCTGACCGAGCGCGCCAGATGAGCGACCGGGTGGCGGCCGAAGACGAGCCCCACCACGCGCCCGGCGAAGCCCGGGCCGCGCCGGTCGAGCACGGCGCGCACGGGGCCGTCGCGCTCGAGGAGCCGGCGCGTCCAGTGCTCGTGCCGCGCCGCCGGCCCGGCCAGCGCCTCGAAGGTGTGGCTCAGTGGCCCGTGACCGAGGTCGTGCAGCAAGGCCGCGGCCATGGCGGCCTCGGCATCTTCGGGGGCGATCGTGGCCGCGCTGCCCAGCGCCCCCTCCAGCTCGGCCATGCGCGCGAGGTAGCGCTTCATGACGTGGGCGGCGCCGACGGCGTGGGCGAAGCGTGAGTGCTCCGCCCCCGGAAACGCCAGCGACGCCAGGCCCAGCATGCGGATCCGGCGCAGGCGCTGCACCTCGGGCGTGTCGAGCAACTCCACCACGACGCGCTCGTGGGGCGCCGTAAAGCGCACGAGGCCGTGGACGGGGTCGCGGAGGATCACGGCGCCGGAGCCTAGTACATCGGATCGGAAGTTCGGTTCGGGTTTCAGTCTATGGGAGCAAGGGTCCAGCCGAAGTCCTCGACGAGGGTTTGAAGGAGGTCGAGGCGGGGTCCGCGCAGGCCGGTCTTCTGCCAACGACCGGTGTGTGTCGGCATCTCGAGGG
>JALSIN010000437.1 GCA_026989935.1 Polyangiaceae bacterium
CCACCTCGAGGGACGGATCCCCGAACAAGGAGACACGCAAGACCCGCGCATGTTCGAGGTTGCGGCGGGCCCCCGCCAGATCCCCCTGGTCCCGGGCGAGCATGGCCTCGTACAGCAAAAGGCGCGCCGCGACGTCTGTGTCGTCGGCCCCCGCCCGCGCGACGGCGGCGCGCGCGTGTCGCAGCCAGGTGTGGGCCGCCTCGTAGTGGGCGAGATGGCGCCCCTCCACGTGCACGAGGACGGTCCGCGCGAGGGCAAGGGTTCGATCGGCGCCCGCGGCGTCCGCCACGAAGGCCGCTTCGGCGAGATCCCGCGCCGCCTCGGCGTAATCGCCGGCATAGTGCTCGAGCATTCCCAGCCGAAGGCGCGCCTCGGCCACGAGATCGGTCCGCCCCGTCCCCTCGGCACCACGGACCACCGTGCGCGCCAGCGCCACGCCGCCTTCGTAGTCGCCCGCGAGTTGCCGGCCGAGCGCTTCGTCGAGGCGGGCCCGCAGCGCGGCGGCCCGCTCGGGGTCGGCCGACCGCGCATCGAACTCGAAGGCCGCCCGATCGCACTCGTCCGGCGCCGGCAAGGACGCCGCCCCCTCGGCGGCCCGCAACAGCGCCGTCCTGCCCCCATCCTGCAGCGTGTCCACGAACGCCTCGAACGCGCGTGCATTGCGTTCGAGACAGTACGATCGGACGAGCGACGCCGCCTTGTCCTCCCCGTCGTCCCGTCCCTGCTCGCGGCACGTCTCGTACGCCGCGTCCCCCCACCGCCGGGCATAGCGCGAAAGCGCCGCATCGAGCACCCCCATGGTGGTCTGCGCAAGGTCGGGGTCGGCCTCGGTGAACGCACGCAGGACCGCCGCCCGGCGCGATGGTTCCCAGACCCGGGCAAGACGCGCCGCCCGGGTCCTGCACAGGTCCTCGGCCGCGGACTGGTGGGCGCCGTAGCCCGCCACCCCTGCCACGATCGCCGTCCCCGCGACGATCGTCGCCACGCCCCGCCGCCCCAGGGCGAAACGCCCGAGCCGCGCCAGCAGCGCCTCCATGGTGGGGAAGCGGTCGGCCGGCTCGGGCGAAAGGCCTCGCAGGACGGCTCTTCGCACCCGCCGGGGCACCCGCGGCGCCCCGGACGGCAGGCGTACGCGCCCGGCGGTGGTCGCCTCGACCAACTCCTCGAACGAGCCCCACTCGAACGGCCGGGCCCCGAACAACCCCTCGAACAGAGCCACACAAAAGGAGAACTGGTCCGACGCCGCCGTGCCCGGCATCCCCCGCAGGCGCTCGGGGGCCATGTACGCCAGGGTGCCGAAGCGAGAAAGGTGCCGCTCGTCCGCGCCGGCCAGGCGCGCGAGGCCGAAGTCCATCACACGCACGCGGCCGTCGTCGCCCACGAGCACGTTCCCCGGCTTGAAGTCGCCGTGGACCACCCCGGCGCGGTGCGCCGCCGCGAGCCCCCGCCCCGCCTCGCGGTACAGCGCGAGGACCTGCGCGGCAGAAAGGTCCTCCTCGCGCAGCACCGTCGCCAGGGTCCGACCCCGCACGTACTCGAGCACCACATAGACCGCCCCATCCACCATCCCCGCGTCGTAGACCGACAGCACGTTCGGATCCGCAAGCCGAGCCATCGCCCTCGCCTCGCGCAAGGCGACGTCGGCGGACGGCGCGTCCCCGCGGCGGGGAAGGATCTTGAGCGCGACGCGGCGATCGAGGCGCGGGTCGTAGGCGGCGAAGACGATCCCCTCCCCCCCTTCGCCGAGGACCTCCAGGATCGCGAAACGGTCCACCCGCCGAAGGTGGCGAACGGCGGCGAACGGATCGCCCTCGGCCCGCCCCCCGGGCGCCGCCGCGTCGCTGCGGGGGGGAGGAAACGGCCCGGTCGCGTCTGGGTCCGCCGCGTCCGACGGGAGCGCCGGCGGACCGCGGCCCCGCGCCCCGGGAGACGATGCGTCCGACGAACGATCCACGGATCCCATCGTAGCGATCTTCGGCGCCTTGGCGGAGGTCCCCGCCATCGCCGTCCCGCCAAAGGCCCCGCTTCCCCCGGCGTGAAGGTCCACGTGGCGCTCGCGCCGGTGGTTCCGGTCGCCCTCGCCGCGCTTGCGCCGGCCATCGTCGCCAACGTGTCGCCCCACCCGTCCCCTTCCCGCCGCCGCCACGCGCCGATACGAGGAAGATCTCGTCCCCAAGACCGTCCATGTGGCTGCCGTGCGACCCATGGCCCCCCCTTCGATCGATCCGGACGAGCCTGCCGCGCCGAGGCACGGCCACCCGATGTGCGCAAGTATCGCACAACTCCCGACGCCCGCACCGGTGCCCCGTACCGGGGGCCCATAGTACCGTCCGCGCCGCCGCCATGCTCTTTCCCACCTTCGACTTCCTGCTCTTCGCGCTCGCCGTGCTCCCGGCGGCGTGGGGCCTTTCGCGGCGGCCGGGGCTGCGAACGGGGTTCTTGCTGGCGGCGAGCTACTTCTTCTACATGGCGGGCCCGAAGACGGAGCCGCCGCCGGCGTCGCCCGCCTACGCCGGCCTGCTGGTGTTCTCGACCTTCCTCGATTTCGCCTGCGCCCGGGGGATCGCCGCGCTGCGGCGGGCGGGGGCCGGCGACCACGATCCGCGGCTCCGAGCGATCCTCGCCGCCAGCCTCGCCGGCAACCTCGGCGTCCTGGCGTACTTCAAGTACGTCAACTTCCTGGTCGAGGCCGCCACCGACATCCTCGGCGCCCTGGGGGTCGAGGCCACGGGGTTCCACCTGGACGTGGTGCTGCCCCTCGGGATCAGCTTCTACACCTTCCAGAGCCTAAGCTACACCATCGACGTCTACCGGGGCCGGCTCGAACCGGAGACCTCCTTTGCGCGCTTCGCCCTGTTCGTGGTGTTCTTCCCGCAGCTCGTCGCGGGCCCCATCGTGCGGGCGGCCGACCTGCTGCCACAGCTTCGCCGCGGCCCGCGCTACAGCCGCGCCGGCATGGCCGAGGGCGCCTTCCGCGTGCTCAAGGGCCTGACGAAGAAGATCGTGCTCGGGGACTGGATCGCCGTGCAGCTTTGCGACCCGATCTTCGACGCGCCGCAGACCTACACGTCGGCCGAGCTGATGCTGGCGCTGTATGGCTACACCCTTCAGATCTACGCCGACTTCTCCGGCTACTCGGACATCGCAATCGGCCTGGGGCGGCTGCTCGGGTACCGGTTCCCCGAGAACTTCGACCGGCCGTACCAGGCGCGCGACATCGCCGAGTTCTGGCGGCGCTGGCACATGACGCTGTCGGGCTGGCTGCGCGACTATCTCTACTATCCGCTGCGCGGCGCGCTCACGTCCCGCTTCGGGGCCTACGCCGCCCTGTGGCTGACGATGTTCCTCGTGGGCATGTGGCACGGGGCGAGCTGGAACTTCGTCGTGTACTCCAACCTGCACGCCGGCGCCATGGTCTTCAACCGCTGGAACCGCAAGCGCGACCGCTCGACGCCCCTGCGGCGCGCATTCGTCGTCGTGCCGGCGCTTTGCGTGGCGCTCGTCCTCGGCGTCACGGGCCGCACCGTCCTGGACCTGGATCCGCCGGCCGCCGTGCGACTCGCCGTACTCGGGGCCGCGGCCGCCCTCGCCGTGGCGCTCGTGCCCCGACGCGATCACGGGTCGTGGCGAGTGGTGCGCGTGGCGCTCTTGCTGCACTTCGTGGTGTTGTCGCGGATCTTCTTCCGCGCCCCGGATCTCGACACGGCCTCGGCGTTCGTTGCGGGCCTCGTGCACTGGGACGGCCTCGGGGTGCGCCCGGGCCTGGTCTCGCCCGCGGTCTACGCCGCGCTGGCCTTCGGGTTCGCCTGCCACCTGACGCCACGGCGCCTGGTGGACGTTACGCTCTTTCGGATCTTCCGCACACTGCCCGGGCCGGTCCTCGGCACCGCCTCGGCCCTGGCCTTCTACGGCTTCATGAAGCTCCTCGAAGGCGCCCCCAAGGCCTTCATCTACTTTCAGTTCTAGGGCCGCCATGTCCATCGACGCCCCCACCCGCGACGACGACGAGACGACGGACCGCCCCGACCGCGCCGTGCTCGGGCAAGTGGGCGGGGCGATGGCGGTGATCGCCCTGCTCGTGGCCGCCACGTACCTGGTACCCGCGCTGTCGTTCGCGCGGCCCTGGAAGCCGGGGGACTCGATCCCCTTCTGGAACCTCCTGGGCCGTCCCTTCGAAGAGGCGCCGCCGTCCGCCCGGCACGAGGCCCTCGAGGACCTCGCACAGGAGATCTTGCAGGCCGAGCCGCCGGCGCCGCGCCCCGCCCCGCCGCGCGCCGAGCAAGCGCCGGGCGCCCCCTGGACCCCCGCCCCCGAGGACCTGCGCCCGGCGCCCCAGCCCCTCGAGCTGTTCCGCGGCGACGAGCTGGATCCGTTCTTCGCCCGGCTCGCCCGCGCAGACGACGGCGAGGCGATCGCCGTGCGGGTCGTCCACTACGGCGACTCGGCCATCGGGGTGGACGGGATCCCCGGGGCCGTGCGGGCGCACATGCAGGCCCGCTTCGGTGACGCCGGCCACGGCTTCCACGCCATCGCCCCACCGAACACCTCCTACCGCCACCGGGAGGTGCGGTTTCGCCACAACGGCCGCTGGAACCTGTGCTTCATCATCCACAAGTGCCTGCCCGACGGGCACTACGGCCTCGGCGGCGTGGCGGGCCGCTCGGCGGGGGGGGCCGAGAGCCGCTTCGCACCGAACCCCAAGGTCGGCGGGGGGCGCGTGGCGCGGTTTACGGTCCACTACGCCGGCCGCCCGCGCGGCGGGAACCTCCGGCTCGTCCTCGACGACCAGCCGCCCGTGGTGATCTCCACCGAGGCCGACGCCCTCGAAGACCGATTCTACAGGCTGGACGTGCCCGACGGCCCGCACACCCTTTCGGTCCGGGCGGCCGGCGGCGGCCGGGTGCGGGTCTACGGCGTCGCCCTCGACCGCCCGGGGCCGGGGGTGTCCTGGGACGGGCTCGCGCTCGTGGGGGCCTTTACGAACCGCCTGCTCGAGTTCGATCGCGAGCACCTGGCCGCGCAGCTCGGCGCGCGCGAGGCCGACCTCGTGGTGCTGACCTTCGGTGGCAACGACCTCGTGCGCTCGATCTCCGCCGCCACCTACGAGACGGAGATGCGCGCCGTGCTGCGCCACCTTCGAGCCGCGCGGCCCCAGATGGCGTGCCTGGTGATGGCGCCGCTCGACCACGGCGTACGCAAGGGGCGGCGGATCGAGTCCGTCCCGAAGGTCCGCCCCCTGGCCCAGGCGCAACGAAACGCCGCCCGCGCCGAGGGCTGCGCCTTCTTCGACACGATCGCGGCCATGGGCGGCGAGCGGGCGGCCGAGCGCTGGTACCGCCACCGCCCGCGCCTGCTGTCGGGCGACCTGGCCCACGCCACGCCGGCCGGCCAGCGCCTGCTCGGGGCCTTGCTCTATCGCGCCATCGTCGAGGCCTACGTGGCCTATCGCCGCCGGGCGGCCCCGACCGTGACGCCGCGTGCGGCCGGCGCGCCCCACCCGGGCGCCGCGCCCCCGGCCCCTACGCGGGAAACTGGCGGCGCCGCCGTGGATCCGTAGGATGAAGGGTGCGATGGACGCCTTCGGCCGACGAAGTTTCCTGCTCCGAGCCGCCGCGGCCCTGGCCGCGGCCGCGCCTTTCGGTACGGCCCGGGCCGGCGCCGGCCCCGTCCTGTTGTGCGGGGGCAGCACGATGGCCGGTGGGTTCGGCAACGTCCTGGCGGACCTGTTGGCCGGCGGCGGGCTGGCCGCACGCAACGTGGCCCGCCCCGCCACGGGCCTGGCGCGCCCCGACCACTTCGACTGGATCGCCCACGCCCGACGCCTTGCGGCCCGCCACCACCCGCGGGCCGCCGTGCTCATGTTCGGAGGCAACGACGGCCAGGCCCTCTACGCGGCCCCCGGCCGCTGGGTCCGCTGGGAGGACGAGGACGCCTGGTCGGCGACCTACCGCGGGCGGATCGCCGCCCTGTGCGAGGCGCTGCTGCCCGCGGGGGGGCCCGTCGCCTGGATCGGCTATCCCATCGTGCGCCTCCCCAAGCTGCGCCGGCGGCTCGAGCGGATCAACGCCGTGGCCCGTGCCGCCATGCAGGCCCGCCCCGGCGGCACGTACGTGGACACCTGGGACATCCTGGCCGACGGGGGTCGTTTCACGGCCACGAAGCGCATCGGCGGGCGGGTCCGCACGATCCGCGCCGACGATGGGATCCACCTGACGACTGCCGGCGCGCGCTACCTCGCCCGGCAGGTGCACACGGCGATCCAGGCCGCCGTCGCCTGACCCACCTCGCCGCCATCGGGCCGAGGCCGCCGCGGGCGCGTACGGCGACGACGCGTCGGACCGGGACCGCGACCGCTACGGAGACTCGCCCCGGCGCCGGCACCGAGGCGCGCCCGCCTTGGAACCGCCCCCGCCTTTGCAGTCCCCGGACCGGGTGACCGTACCCGCCGCCAGACGGAAACGGCCCCGCAGACCGGCACGCACACCGATACCGTGACGGGTACGGAGGCGCAAACGAGGCCGCAGACCGACACGGCCACCGCTCCCCGTGCCGGCCCGTACCCGTGCCGGTCTCCGTGCACGTGTGCGTGTGCGTGCCCGTGCCCGTAACTACGAACGTTGGAGGTATCTCGATACCCCGGCCGGCCGGTGGGTCGGGCGGGAGAGGCGCCCCCGGGCCCCGGGCCTCCTGGGCTTTCGCGCGTCGCCCCGCGGCCCTCGTAGGTTCCTCGGGGCAACCCGCCGGACCACGGGCCGGCCTCCCGGTGCTGCGGTCGGCTTGGCCGTGCCGGTCCCCGTGCGCGTGTCCGTTTTCGTGCCCGTACGCTCCAGCGCTGGATGCACCGAGCCGCTGCGGTGCCCGTGCCGGTGCCGGTGCGCGTCCCTGTCCTCGTCCCCGTACACCGGAGCGCTGGAGGCACCGCCAAGCATCGGCCGGCGGGTCCACCCGGCCGCTGCCGGGCCCGATTCGCCGTCACCGAGCCTTCCGAAGGAGCCCCCAGGTCAGCGCCCCCGCCCGGTCGAGCTCCCGCCACCATCGCCGCGCCTGCTCCTTCGGCAACACCCCCGCCGCCTCCAGCACTCGCACGCACGTCTTGGCCTCCTGGAGCGACCCGTGGGCCACTTCCAGGAGCTGCCGCCGCCGCCCGCCCCGCGCCGCGAGCCCCTCGACGAGGTTGAGCACGGCGCTGACCGCCGCCCGCCGCGTCTGGTCTGCAAGGTCGCCCACGCCCCGCACGGGCCCTCGAAGGGCGGAAAGAAGCTCGACCGCGCATCGCTCGGCGGTGGTGACGGCGAGGCTGGGATGACTCGGAGGGGCCGGCGGGGTGGTTCGTGTGCGCATCGCACCCCAAGAAGATGCGCACACGAACCACCCCATAGGCCCCGGAGCTCGGTGCGGCCGCGAGCGCCCGCATCACTCGGGACGGGGGCCGGGACGCCGACGGGGACGCCGACGGGAACGCCGACGGGTACGGCCACGGCCACCGACACGGCTACGGTCACCCGTGCCGGTGCCGGTGGCCGTGCGCGTGTGCGTCTCCGTCCCCGAACCCGAACCCGCGAACGTTCGAGGTGTCCCGATGCCCCGGCCGGCCGGTGGACCGGGCGGCAGAGGAGCCCCCGGGCGCCGGGCCTCTTGGGCTTTCGCGCGTCGCCCCGCGGGCCGGTCCTCGGCCGGCTGGCTTCTCGTAGGTCTCGGAGGTTGGCGGTCGGCCTGCGGATTGGCCCGCGGTCCGACGCGCTGCGCCCGCGGCCCTCGTAGGTTCCTCGGGGCAACCCGCCGGACCCCGGGCCGGCCTCCCGGTGCTGCGAGGCGTCCGTGAACCCCCGTCCCCGTCGCGGACCCAGTCCCTGTGCCGGTCCCCGTGCGCGTGTGCGTCCCCGTACACCGGAGCGCTGGAGGCACCGCCAAGCCCCGGCTGGCGGGTCCCCCCGGACGCTGCCGGGCCCGGTTCGCCGTCACCGAGCCTTCCGAAGGAGCCCCCAGGCAAGCGCCCCCGCCCGGTCGAGCGCCTGCCACAGTCGCCGCGCCTGGTCCATCGGCAACACCCCCGCGGCCCCCAGCAGTTGCACGCACGCCTTGGCCTCTTGGAGCGACCCGTGGGCCACCCCCAGCAGGTGCCGCCGCCGCCCGCCCCGCGCCGCGAGCCCTTCGACGAGGTTGAGCACGGCGCTGACCGCCGCCCGCCGCGTCTGGTCTGCGAGGTCGCCCACGCCCCGCACGGGACCTCGAAGCGCCGACAGAAGTTCCATCGCGCACCGCTGGGCGGTGGTGACGGCGAGGCTGGGGTGACTCGGAGGGGCCGGCGGGGTGGTTCGTGTGCGCATCGCACCTCGAGAAGATGCGCGCACGAACCGCCCCATAGGCCCCGGGGCTCGGTGCGGCCGCGAGCCCCCGTTTCGCTCGGGACGGGGCGGCCCGGGTCGCCGACGGGAACGCAGACGGAAACGCAGACGGATTCGGCCACGGTCCCCGGCACGGCCGAAAGGCGCTGGACGACATCGGTTTGTTCGACCAGCGCATGAAGTCGTTCTTCGACCTGGGCAATCTGCAGTTCGATGGATGGCAAGAGCTCGAGCAGGGGGGCTACGAGCTCGCGGCATTCCGAGGGGAGGTCCAGCTCGCGCATCATGGGCACGAAGTCCGCAGCCTTGCAGCGCGGCACCGTGACCAGGAGCGCCTGGAGAAGGGCGCGGCACTGGGTGACGTAGCGTGCGCGCGTGGAGACGAGATCTCACGGACGGTCAGCAACTCCCGCACCTTGCGAGCGCGAGGGCTGAGCACGTGGGCCTTCGGGATGCGCCCTTCTTCGAGGACCAGGGCCAGGATATCGGCGTCGATGCGGTCGTTC
>JALSIN010000438.1 GCA_026989935.1 Polyangiaceae bacterium
CCGTTTTGCGGCTTCGTGTGGACCACGGGGCCCGACGGCGCCGCCCGGCCGGCCACCTACGACCCGGTCCGTCGCCCACGCCGGCAGGAGATCGATGGCGTGTTCCTGGAGACCGGGTCGTTCTACGTGTTTTCCCGGGCCACCTTCGAGGCGACCGGATCGCGCATGGGCGGTCGGGTCGAGGCATTCGCCGTGCCGGAGGAGGACGCCCTCGAGATCGACACCCCTGAAGACCTGTGGCTCGCTCGCACCCTGGCGGCGCGTCGGCGGGAGCCCGGGCCGCTCGTGGGTGTGGAACCGGCCCTGCTGGTCCTCGACGTGGATGGCACCCTGACCGACGCGGCGATGTACTACGGGGAGACCGGGGAGGAACTCAAGCGGTTCGACACGCGCGACGGCGCCGGCATCGCGCGGTTTCGGGCCCACGGCGGCAAGGTGGCCCTGCTGACGGGCGAGCGCTCCAACGCCGCGCGCCTTCGCGGCCAGAAGCTGCGGGTGGACGACATCGTGCTGGGCTCGCGGGACAAGGCGCGGGATCTCGCCGAGATCCAGGCCCGCCTCGGCGTCCCCCCGGAGCGCACGATCGCCATGGGGGACGACGTGCTCGACCTGCCCATGCGCACCCGCGCCGCCGCTTTCGTCGCCCCCGCGGACGCCCATCCCGAGGTCCTCGGTCACGCCGACCTCGTCACCCGCGCCCGCGGTGGCCGCGGCGCCGTCCGTGAACTGGTGGACGGGTTGCTCGGCCCCGGCTGGAAGCCGTAGACAAGGGGGGCGCCTCGTGTCGGCCCCGGGGCGGGCCGGAGGACGATGGGTGGGGCTCAGCCGGTGGCGCCGCGGGCGACGAGCTTGGCCCAGGTGTCCTTGAGGGCGATCGTGCGGTTCCAGACCGGGTGCTCGGGGGTGCTCGACGGATCCACGGTGAAGTAGCCGCGCCGTTCGAACTGTCGCGTGGTACCCGCGGCGAGAGCGGCGAGCGACGGCTCGAGGCGGGCGTCGCCGCGCACGATGCACGAGTCCGGATTCAGGTGGTCCGTGAAGTCGTCGCCCGCCGACGGGTTCTCGGCGTCGAACAGGCGGTCGTAGAGGCGGCAGGTGCCGCGCACGGCATGACGGGCCGACACCCAGTGGATCGTGCCGCGGACCTTGCGGCCGTCGGGGGCCGTGCCGCCCCGGCTTTGCGGGTCGAAGGTGCAGCGGACCTCCACGGGCCGACCCTCGTCGTCCGTGCGCACGCCCGTGCAGGTGACCAGGCACGCATACCGAAGGCGAACCTCGCGGCCGGGCGCGAGCCGGTGGTACTTGCGGGGAGGGTCCAGCATGAAGTCGTCGCGCTCGATCCAGATCTCGCGCGAGAAGGGCACCCGCCGCGTGCCGAACGATGGGTCCGTCGGGTGGTTCGGTACCTCGAACCATTCCTCCTCGTCGTCGGGGTAGTTCTCGATCACCAGCTTGATCGGATCGAGGACGGCGAGCGCCCGGGGCGCCGTGTGTTCGAGGTGGTCCCGGACCATGTGTTCGAGCAGCGTCACGTCCACGACACCCTCGCGCTTGGAGATCCCGATGCGGCGGCAGAAGCGGCGGATTGCCGCTGGCGGAAAGCCGCGCCGGCGCATGCCGGCGAGCGTCGGCATGCGGGGGTCGTCCCATCCGTCCACGTGCCCCTCCTCCACGAGGCGGCGCAGCTTTCGCTTGCTGAGAACGGTGTACGACAGGTTCAGCCGTGCAAACTCGATCTGCTGCGGGCGTGGATCGATTTCCAGCGCTTCGAGGAACCAGTCGTACAGCGGCCGGTGGTCCTCGAACTCCAGCGTGCACAGCGAGTGCGTCACGCCCTCGATGGCGTCGGACTGGCCGTGCGCCCAGTCGTACATGGGATAGATGCACCAGGCGTCGCCCGTACGGTGGTGGGGCACGTGGCGGATGCGGTACATGAGCGGGTCGCGCATCACCACGTTCGGGTGTGCCATGTCGATCTTGGCGCGCAGGACGGCCGCCCCCTCCGCCAGTTCGCCCGCCCGCATCGTTTCGAGCAAGGTGAGGTTCTCCTCCACCGAGCGTGTGCGGTAGGGGCTGTCCACACCCGGGCTGTGGTAGTCGCCGCGGTTCTTGCGGATCTCCTCGGGCGTTTGCGAGTCCACGTAGGCCAGCCCCTTGCGCACGAGCAACTTCGCCCACTCGTACAATTGCTCGAAGTAGTCCGAGGCGAAGTGCTCGTGGCCGTCCCAGTCGTAACCGAGCCACCGCACGTCGCGGCGGATCGCTTCGACGTACTCCTCGCTTTCGGCCTCGGGATTCGTGTCGTCGAAGCGCAGGTTGCAGCGGCCGCCGAAACGCGCCGCCAGGTCGAAGTCGAGGACGATGGCCTTGGCGTGTCCGATGTGCAGGTAACCGTTCGGCTCGGGCGGAAAGCGTGTGACGACGCGGCCGCCGTGCTTGCCCGCGGCCACGTCGGCCGCCACGAGGTCCGCGACGAAGTTCGGGCCCTCCTCGTCGGTCGAGGCGGTCGCAGAAGCGTCGGTCGGGGTCGTGTCACGGGTCATGGCGGGGCACCTTGGCGAGAACCTACCAAGCTGCGCAAGGTGCGAGAAGGTCCGCCCGGGGCCGGGTTGCCCCGGCCTGTCGAGGTGGCCCGATCGTGTGGTACCGTCCCGCCCGAACCCCCCATTGCATCGCGAGGTCGCCCATGTCCCCCATCTCGTACCGCCTGCCCGTCGCATTCTGTCTGACCGTTGCCTTGACCGCAGCCGCTTCGTGCAAGGACGACGACGGCCCGAAAACTGCCTTCGACGAGACGAAGGGCATCTGGTCCGTGGTGACCTACGACCTCGGGCAGGGCAACGAAGAGGTCATCGACTCACGAACCGACGGCTACTTGCTGCGCTTCGTCGCCGACGAGAAGGGCAGCGGCGTCGTCGCCGCGGCGGCGTGCCAGGACTCCTCTGGCAACCACTGGCCGAACAACTCGAGTTGCCACATCGACCCGGGCAGCCAGTGGAACTGTCGCTGTTTCCGCTACGAGTTCGAGGAGAACACGATGTACTGGCTCGAGTTCAACGCGGGTTCGACGCCGCCGGCCGCGGTCGATCCCATGGCCGACGACGTGACGGAGGTCAAGGTCGAGGTGGACGAGATGACCGCCGCGGAGGTCCTGTTCCAGCCGCTGCCGGAGGGGCTGTTCGGTTCGCGCGAGGATCCGCCCAGCACCTTCCGTTTCCGCCAGCGGTCCGAGACGGTGTGGAACAGCGACGACGGGCGACCGCCGGACGACCTGCCGAACGTCTGTGACGCCTGCTTCCCCGCGGGCGGCTGACGGCGAGCCGTCGGTTCACGGGGTGGGCGCGGGCTCGGTGCGGCTCTGGTCCGAGGGGGCGGGGGCTCGCTTCGTGCCGGGTCCCCGCCGATCGCCCGAGCCGCCGATCCGTGTCACCACGTCGAAGTGGCCTCGCGCGATCCGAACGGGTGTGGCCCGCGGGTCCATGGGGGTCAACGTGCCCGCGAAACGGCCGCGAAACCGGCCGTCCTCCACGTCTTCGAGCACCACATCCACGGCGTCGTTCGAGCCCGCAAAGCGGTGGCCGTCCCGCTCGTACCGAATCTCCACCACGTGCCCGGCGCTGCGGTCCGTCTTGAGGGGCCGCGGCAGCGGGCCGCGGGACAGGTCGAAGCCGTAGGCGTAGATCTGCAGGCGCGGCGCCTCGTTGGGGCCGGCCTCGCCCGTCAGGAGAAGGCGCCTGACACGGTCGGTGTGGACCCACACGTTGCTGCCCGCCGGCATCGTCGTGAACGTCATGGGCGTGCCGTCCACCACGGCCTCGATGCGGCCGGTCGTGGTCGCGTAGGGCATCTTTTCGTCGGTCCGGGCAGGGTGGCCGGGCAGCGCCTCGACCGTCCCGGCGCGGGGCCGCGTGGGGGCCGACCCCGCCGGGTCGGAAGCGGCAGGCAAGGGGTCTTTGCATCCAGCCGTGGCGAACAGGCCGAGGGCGACGACGGCGCGCATGGGGGCCATGGCGGCATGATAGCCGCCGGGAGCGGTTTCATGGGCTCGAGCCCTCCGGGTGAGGTAGGCTTGGTGGAGAAGCGCCATGACCGGCCACCCCGCACGCCGTCGCGACGACCGCGATCCCGAAGGCGCACGATTCGAGGCCCTGCTGGCCCGTCTCGTGCGCGGCGAGTTGACCGAGCCCGAGGAGGAGGAACTGGCGCTGTACGCCGAAGGCGACGACGCCCGCGCGGCGGCGCTGTCGCGGGCGCGCAAGATGCGGGATCTCGGCGGGGCATGGCTACGGCGCGTGGAGGACGATCGGGCCCTCGCGACCCTCGAGCACCGCCGGTCGGTCCGCCTGGAGCGCGGTGTCGGCGTGGCGCTCCTGGTGGGGGCGGTCGTCGTGGGGCTCGTGTCGGCCGAAGTCGGAGCCGGGTTGATGGCCGCCGGCACCGTGACGTTGCTGTGGTCGTTCTTGCGAACGGCCTTCGCCGCCCGTACGAAGGACCCCTACCGGGACGTGCAGGAGTGACCGACCTCGTACGAACCTCTGAACCCGCGCACCTCGTGGCGGCCGAGGGGATGCCGGTCGTCACCACGGAGACGCTCGCCGGGCGGGAGATCGTCGAGGTGCTCGGCCTGGTGCGGGGCAACGCCGTGCGGGTGCGTCACGTGGGCGTGGACCTTCTCGCAGCCTTTCGCAACTTCGTGGGCGGTGAGGTCCGCGGGTACACGAAGATGCTGGCCGAAACGCGCGAGCAGGCCCTCGACCGGCTCCGTGCGCAGGCCCTCGCGCGCGGGGCGGACGCGGTCGTAGGGGTGCGGATCACGACTTCGATGGTGATGCAGGGGGCGGCGGAGATCCTCTGCTACGGCACGGCCGTGCGCACCCGGCCGGCCGCCGGGTCTTGACCGCGACCGCTGCCCCTCCTAGCGTCCAAGCGCCGTGCCTCTGGATCCTCGTCTCGTGCTTCTGGCCGCCGTTTTCGCCGTCCCCGGCTGCTCGGACGACGCCGGGTCGGCCACGTCGGGCAACGCGACGACGCCCGGTCCGATCCCCGGTGTCTCGTCCGGAAGCACGGGTTCGTCCAGCTCGGGTGGCGGTGGTGTCGGGCCCGTTTCGTGCGAGGTGAGCGATCCCGACGCGGATGTGCCGTGCCACTGCGCGGCCGACCACCACGCCGGCACGACCGCGCCCCCCGCGACGGGGATCTGTCGTGACGCCTGCGTGCCGGACGGCTTCGTGCCGTACTGGTGCCTCGACGACGCGGCCTGCTGCAGCGGCGCCTGTGACGTGGCGACGGGTTACTGCGGTGGGCCGCCGTCCACCTCCGGCGTCACGACGACCGGCGGCGTCACGTCCGGCGGCCCCGCGACCGGCGGCGCCTCGGGTGACACCGGTACAGCAGGACCATAGTCACGGCGAGGGGCGCCGGTCCGCCGAGCGGTTCGCCCGCCCTACAGGTGCAGCCGGAGCGCCGCTGCCGATCCGTCTCGGCATCCGGTTTCGTCGAAAGGTCTCGCGTTTGTGGGCGCTTCGCCGGTGGCGGGGCGGGACGACGCGCGGCGCCCGCGTGCTCGGCCACCCCGAGCTCTTCGAGGAGGTTCGTGGCGTGGTAGACGTCGTCGAGCAGCCACAGCACGTAGCGGATGTCCACCACGATGTTGCGCGAACGCCTCGGGTCGTAGGCGAAGTCACCCACGACGTTTTCCCACACCCGGTCGAAGTTCAGGCCCACGAGGCGGCCGCGACCGTCGATGACCGCACTGCCGGAGTTGCCGCCGGTGGTGTCGGCGTCGGTCAGGAAACAGACCGGTACGTCCTTGAGGTGGGGGTCCGCCCAGTAGGTGTCCGGGGCGGTCGGCGCGGCGGCCAGCACGTCGTCCGGAAGATCGAAAGGAGGCGCGTCGCGGTGCTTGGTCACCGCACCGGACAGGGTGGTCTGGGGCAGGGCCCGCAGGCCGTCCTCGGGATCGTAGCCCCGGACGGTGGCGAAGGAGACCCGCAGCGTACGGTTGGCGTCGGGGTAGAACGGCCGACCCCGCACTTGCTCGACCAGTTCCGAGTACAAGGGCATGGCCGCAAGGCGAAGGCCCCGGCGCCGCAGGTCGTCTTCCTCGTGGGTGTCTCGATGGGCGGCGAGGGCGAGTGCCACGGCCAGGGCCGGGTCCCGCAGTCGCGCGAGCTCGGCCCGGCTGCGACCCAACAGCGCCTTGGCCCGGTGCGGGTCGGTGAGCACCGACCCGGCGATCCGCGCCGGCCGGCGCAGCGACGCCGGTAAGACCTCGGCGGCCCTGGGCTCGTTTTCGAGGGCGGAGAACCATACGCCCAGCAGGGCGCGCTCCACGGCGGGTTCGAAGGAGCGAAGCCGCCGGTCGATTGCCGACTCGATGCGGGCCCGCCGGCGGGCCCGAGCGTCGGGCGATTGCGCCGGCCCGTCGTCGGCGGCGAAGCCGACGATGTCGCGCGCGACGGCAAGCACGTTCGAGACCGTCCCGGCCTGCGCGAGGAGGAACCGCAGGCGATACTCGGCCCGGCGCTCGTCTACGAGACCCGCGAGCGTGCGCAGGGCGGCCTGGTAATTCGGTCCCTTGCGCGCGGCCAGGGCCTCGATGCGGGCCGCCTCCTCACGGCGCAGCTCGACGATTGCACCGCGCCGCAGTCCATCCAGCATCCCCGCGGCGTTCTTGCGCCGATTTTCGAGACTCTTGATCTTGGACGCAACGGCCAGCGCCACCTTGGGATCGCGCGCGGCGTGTTCGTGCAGGCGCCCGAGGAGGTCGGCGTAGAACGACTGGCGCAGGGGGTAGACCACGTCGGCGTAGAAGGCGGCCTCGGCCGCGGGGACGTGGCGGAGCGTGCGCCCGGGATAGCCGAGGACCGCCACCGTTTGCCCGGGTTCGACCCCCTCCGGCGCGACGGTCAGGTGCTGCGGGGGTCGATAGGGCACGTTCGTATCGCCGGTCGGCTGGCCGCCGCCGTCGGGCGCCACGTAGGCCCGCAGGAGCGCGACGTCGCCGGTGTGCCGGGGCCAGTGCCAGTTGTCGATCTCGCCGCCGTACTCTCCGATGGACGACGGTGGTGCGAACACCAGGCGCACGTCACGGATCTCGAAGGTGTCATAGAGCCGGTGGACGCGCCCCCCGAAGAACGAGGCCACGCGGCACCGGTGATCCGGGCGCGCCCGCTCACAGTCGTCCACGATGGACTCGACGAGGTCGTCGTAGGCCTTGGCGAGTTCGACCGGGTCCGTGTGCTTCGTGCGCAGGGCGTCGAAGCGGGCGCTTACGTCCTCGATACGAGCGATCACCTGGATCGTCACGCCCGGCGCCGGCAGTTCTTCGTCCCGTGAGCGTGCCACGAAGCCGTCGGCGAGCCGGTCCTGCGCCACGGTGGACACGGCCTGGATCGCCCCGTAGGCGCAATGGTGGTTCGTCGCGACGAGGCCGTCAGGGGAGATGAACGAGGCGGAGCAGCCCCCCACGCGCACCGCCGCCCGCAGGAGGCCGCCGCCCGCGGTCCACAGCGCGGCCGCGTCGAGTTCGAAGCCGCGCTCGGCCAGCGCGGCGTCCATCACTTCCGCGAGTTGCTCCGGAGGCCACGGCCCTTCGTCGGCACGGGCCGACGAAGGGTTGGCAGCGAGGAGCACGGCCGCCACAGCCCGCGCGGGGAGGTGGTGATGGCGGGCGGGGGGGCGCATGCGCCGAGCTTTGCGCGGCCCCGGGCGTCTGTCCACCGTCGTTCGAGCGCCCTGCGTCAGCCCGGGATGCAGTAGTACTTCGCCTCGAGCGAGCCCTGCATCTTGAGGGTGTCACACCACGATCCGCAGATCTCCACGGCGTCGTAGGGGCCGTTCGGATTGACGTACACCCAGCCGTCCTCGTTGGCGCAGTCGTTGACCTTCGGCACCATCATGCCGCCGATCTCCACCTCCATCAGGTCCGGGAACGGCGGTTCCGGGTTCAGCGGCACCACGCAGCTGAGCGCACTGTCCACGGCGGCCTGCAGCGCGTCGAGCAGTTCCTGCTGGTTCGTCGTGGCGTAGAAGTCCGCGACGCCGCCGGGTGCGCAGTCTCCGATGCAGGTACCCCCCTCGTTTGCGAGCTGGTCGAGCTTCTGCCAGGGGTTGACGCTGTCCGGGGTGCCGTCCTGCACGTTCGAGGTCGTGGCGTTGTCGATGTCGATGCCCACGACGTGGGTGGGGATCTGGTCGTTCGTCCAGGCGTTCGCCACGAAGGTGTGCAGCGTGTTGTCGTACTGGTTGAAGACCTGCGGCCAGTTCGTGCCCACCTGGCAGTTGGCGGCCCCGTCCGTGATCAGGATGATGGCGCGGGGGTTTTGGGGGTTGAGGCCCTTGAGGTAGGTGACCGCCGAATCGATGGTGCGGGCGGCGGGTGTACCGCCCTTGATCGTCGCGCTCGTGGAATTGGCCGGTGGGATCCCGGCGAGGATCGCCGCCGCGTTGTTGGGCGCGACGCCCACCTCTGGATTGGCGTTGACGACGCAGGCGTTTTGGTTGAGGTCGTTCGTGGCCTGGATCGACGGAAACAGCCAGGCCCCGAAGTTGATCTGGCTTTCGAAGGCCGTGACCACCGCATCCACCACGTTGTAGAGCTCACTCCAGCGGGTGGGGGTTTGCGCCACCATGCTGCCCGACTTGTCGAGGACCAGAATGATGTTCGGGGGGATCGGCTGCAAGGTCGCCATGGCCACGTCGCACGGTTCGACGTTTCCGCCCGTGCTCCCGCCGGACATGGTGCCGCCGGACATGGTGCCGCCGGACATGGTGCCGCCGGACATGGTGCCGCCGGACATGGTGCCTCC
>JALSIN010000439.1 GCA_026989935.1 Polyangiaceae bacterium
GCGCGCACCTGCTCGGAGATCTTCTCGTAGCGCTTCGCATAGTTCTGGATCGCGGCGAGCTGGGTGACGGTCTCGGTGTAGGCGCGCACGAGCGTGCGTTCGAAGTCGTAGACCGCCTCGATCTGCCGGGCGTTGGCCTGCTGGTACTCGGCCTTGATCGCCGCGCGGTTGAGCAGCGGCGCGACGAGGCTCCCCGCGACGTCGTAGACCAGCGAGGCAGGCGTGGCGAGGAAGTGCCGCAGGTCGAAGGCGTGATAGCCGGCGGCCGCGTCGATGGTCAGCGACGGATAGAAGCGCTTCTTGGCCGCCTTTGCGTCGAGCTTGGCAGCCTCGAGCTCCCGGGCCGCCCGCCGCACGTCGGGGCGGTTGTCGAGCAGGGCGCTCGGGAGTCCCACGACGGCCTTGTCCGGCGCGCCCGCGTCGAACAGACGGTGGTTTCGGCGTACGGGCTGCGGATAGCGGCCGACGAGGAAGTTGATCCGGTTCTCCAGGGCGACGCGCTCCTGCGCGAGGTTCGCGAGGACCCCCTCGTTCTTGAGGACCTCGGCGGCGAGCCGCTGTACGCCCAGCTCCGTCTCTTCGGCCGCGATCTTCTTTTGCCGCACGATCTCGAGGGCGTCCCGTTGGATCTGGAGGTTGCGCTCGACGATGTCGATCTGTTTGTCGAGGGCGACGAGCTCGAAGTAGGACTTCGCAATCTCGGCGACCAGCTCGGTGACGAAGAAGTTTTTGGCCTCGATGGTGGCAAGGTAGGCCTTTTGGGCGGCCTGCTTGAGATTGCGCAGACGCCCCCAGATGTCCACCTCCCACGAGGCCACGAGCCCGAAACGAAAGTCTGGCAGGTGGACGGCGACGTCGTGGGCCTCGTCGCTGACCCCTTGGCTGGTAAAGTCGCCGACCTTCTCGATGCCCGCGCCGGCCTGGGCGCCGAGGCGCGGGATGTATTCGCCGCGTCGTGCGCCGATCTCCGCCTTGGCGATGATGATCTCCTGGCGCAGCACGGCCAGTTCCTGGTTCGTCTCCATCGCGGCCCGGATGAGCGCCTGGAGGTCGGGATCCGCGAACAGGTCCTTCCAGAAGCGCTGGACCGCCTCGTCCGAGGCCGTCTGGGCCGCCGCGGCGCCGGCCCCGTACCCGTCGGGCACCTCCGTCTTCGGCTCCCGGGGGAGGTTGCCCTCCAAGGTGGCCTTACAACCCGCGGTGGACGCGAGAAGGAGTGCGGCGGCGGTGATGGACCGGCGAAGAAGGAGAGCGTGCCTCACGCCGCCCCTCCTTCCTCGTCGGCGGGCGCCTGCGATTTGGGTGGCGGGCCGTCGTCGCGGACGTAGGACTCCCGTGCCGCGATGTTGGCGAAGATGTAGTAGAGGCCGGGGATCACGAAGACGCCCACGACCGTGCCGAGGAGCATCCCGCCCATGGCCGTGCCGCCGATCGTCCGGTTGCCGACCGCGCCGGCCCCCGTCGCGCGCACGAGCGGCACGAGGCCGGCGATGAACGCGAAGGACGTCATCAGGATGGGCCGGAAGCGCGCCCGGGCCCCTTCGATGGCGGCTTCGAGGATCGGGCGCCCGGCGCGACGGCGTTGCTCGGCGAACTCCACCACCAGGATGGCGTTCTTGCCGAGCATGCCCACCAGCATGATGAAGGCAAGCTGGGCGTAGACGTCGTTGGCGACCCCGAGGACCTTCAAGAAGCCCATGGCGCCGAAGATTCCCGGCGGCAGCGAGAACAGCACGGCCAGCGGCAGCACGAAGCTCTCGTACTGCGCGGAGAGGATGAGGTACACGAACAGGACCACGGCGCCGAAGATGATCACGGCCTCGTTCCCGCGCCGTGCCTCGTCGTAGGAGATGCCCTCCCAGGCGATGTCGTAGCCGCGGGGCAGATCCTTGGCGACCTCCCGCACCGCGGCGATGGCATCCCCGGTGGTGTACCCGGGGCCGGGTACCCCGCGGATCGCCGCGGAGTTGTAGATGTTGTAGCGGGTGATCTCGTTGGGCCCCTGGCTGCGTTCGAGCCGCATGAAGGACGAAAACGGCACCATCTCGCCCTCTTCGTTCTTCACGTACAGGCGCAGGAGGTCCGAGGGCAGCGCCCGAAACTCCGGGGCGGCCTGCGTGTAGACCTTGAAGAACCGTCCGAACCGGATGAAACCCTGCTCATAGGTGCTGCCGACCAGGATCCCGAGCGTCTCCATGGCCTTCGCCACCGACACGCCCTTCTGCCGGGCGAGCTTGGGGTCGATGTCCAGTTTGATCTGGGGGAAGTTTGCGGCATAGAACGTAAACAGCCCCGTGATCTCCGGGCGGGCTTCGAGGGCCTCCATGAACGCGTGGGTGACCCGGTCGAATTCCTGGTAGTCGGGGGTCGGGTTCTTGTCGAGCAGCCGCAGCGCGATGCCGCCCGCCGACCCGTAGCCGGGCACCGCGGGGGGCTCGAAATACTCCACGATGGCGCCGAAGTCCTTGGTCTTCTCCTCGAGTTCCTCGATCACCGCGTGAACGGAGGCATGGCGCTCGGACCAGTCCTTGAGGTTGATGAGGCAGGTGCCGGCGTTCGATCCGCGGCCTTCGGTGAGGATCTCGTAGCCCGCCAGCGACGTCACGGACTCGACCGCGTCGATCTCCTTGGCGACCTCTTGGAGGCGACGGGCCACCTCGTTCGTGCGCTCCAGCGTGCTGCCCGGCGGAGTCTGCACGATGGCGTAGATGACGCCTTGATCTTCGTTCGGGACGAAGCCCGCGGGCAGGGTCCGCTGCACGGTGACGATCCCGGCCACGAAGCCACCGAGCAGCGCAATCGTGAGCAACGGGCGCCCCGCAATCCGGCGCAGGATGGCCGTGTAGACGTTCGTGACCCGGTGGAAGGTCCGGTTGAACAGCCCCAGGAACAGGGCCCACGGGTTCTTGGTGCCCGGTTTGACGCCATGGTGCGGTCGCAGGAACGTGGCGCACAGCACGGGCGTCAACGTCAGGGCCACGAGGCCGGAAAGCACGATGGACGAGGCCATCGTCAGGCCGAACTCGCGGTAGAAGACGCCGACCGGGCCCGGCAGGAAGGTGATCGGCACGAACACCGACGCCATCACCAGGGTGATCGCCACGATCGCAGACGTGATCTCGCCGAGGACGCCTCGAACGGCGTGCACCGGCGCAAGGTGCTCGGCCTCCATCTTGGCATGGACGGCCTCCACCACCACGATGGCGTCGTCCACCACGACGCCGATGGCGAGCACGACGGCGAACAGGCTGATGAGGTTGATCGTCACGCCCAGCAGGCCCGACACGACGAAGGCGCCCACCAGGGAGACCGGCACGGCGATGGTGGGGATGATGGTGGACCGGGCGTCGCCCAGGAAGACGAGCACCACCAGGGCGACCAGGACGAAGGCCTCGAAGATCGTGTGCTTGACCTGGTCGATGGAGGCGTCCAGGAAGCGCGAGACGTCGTAGGCGAAGCTTACCTTCATCCCCGGGGGGAAGTCGCGCTCGAGCTCCTGGAGCCGCTGTTTGACCCGGGCGATGACCGCCTGGGCGTTGCTGCCGAGGGTCTGTTTGAGGGATACCGTCGCCGATGGGCGGCCGTCCTGGTTGGAGTAGATGTCGAAGAATTCGCTGCCCAGCTCGATTTTCGCCACGTCACCCAGGCGCAGCACGTGGCCGTCCGGGGTCGCGCGCAGCACGATGTCCGCGTACTGTTCGGGCTTGTTGTAGCGGCCGGGGTACACCAGCACGTAATCGAGGGCCTGGGCCCGCTTGCCCGACGAACGCCCGATGCGACCGGGGCGACCGATGACGCTCTGCTCGTCGATCGCCTCCAGGATGTCCTCGATGCCGATGTCGTAGGCGCGCATGCGGTCGGGGTCCACCCAGATGCGCATGGCGTACTGGCGGCTCCCCAGGATGCGTGCCCGGCCGACCCCCTTGATGCGCTTGATCTCGGGCAGGATGTGGACCGCCGTGTAGTTGAACAGGAACTTCTCGTCCGCCTTGGGGTCGTCACTCGTGATGTTGACCTTCATCAGGACGCTCGGTGTGATCCGGCGCAAGATGACGCCCTCGCGCTGCACGAGCGGCGGCAGGCGGGTCATGATCTGGTCGAGGCGCGTCTTCGTGTTGACGACGGCCGTGTTCGGATCGACGTCGTGGTCGAAGACCACCTGGATCGTGCCCTCGCCGGCGCTGGTGGCGTCGGACAGGATGTAGAGCATTCCCGGCACGCCGTTGAGCGCCTGCTCGATGGGGATGATCGTCGAGCGCACGAGCACGTTCGCGCTCGCACCCGGGTAGGCCACGAAGATCGACACCCGCGGGGGCGCGATGGAAGGAAACTGCGAGACCGGGCGCGTGGCGATGGAGATCCCGCCGAGGATCAGCAGGAAGATCGAAAGGACGTACGCGAGGACGGGGCGCCGGAGGATCTTGGCGAACATGAAGACCTCGTCGAAGGCAGGCGTGGCTCGAACGTACGTCCGGCTACTCGGCGTAGGGTTCGAGGTTCTCGAAGACCGTCTTCGGGTCCTCTTCGCGCACCTCGATCTCGTCGCCGTCGCGGACCTTGCGCAGGCCCTCCACGAGGAAGCGATCGGTGTCTGCGAGGCCGCCGGTCACCACGAACACGTGCGGAAGCTCGGCCCCGACCGTGATCTCCTTGGCGTGGACCGACCCCGATTCGTCCACCACGTAGACGAAGCGGCGGTCGAGGACCGAATAGGTCGCCTTCTGCGGCACGAGCAGCGCGTTCGGGTACGGCTCGGACAACAGGACCGTGCCCGTCTCTCCGTCGCGCAGCAGCAGGGCCGGGTTCGGGAACGAGGCTCGGAACGGGATGTTGCCCGTGGTCGTGTCGAAGTCCGCCTCGATGGTGTCGATCTTGCCCTCGTGCGCGAAGATCTTGCCGTTGGCCATGCGGAAGCGGACGGGACGCGCCTTGATCGCCTCGATCCGCGGCGCCAGATCCAGGTACTCGGCCTCGGGCACGTTGAAGTAGATCCACACGGTGCTGACGTCGGACAGCTCCGTCAGCAGCTCGCCCTCGTCCACGAGGCTTCCCAGCCGGACGTGGAACTTGTCCATGATGCCGCGAAACGGCGCCCGGATCTCCGTGAAGCGAAGGTGTGCCTTGGCCAGCGCCAGCGCCGCCTTGGCCTTTTCGTAGTTGGCCTTGGCCAGCGCGAGCTTGGCCGGCGAGATGATGTTCTTGTCGGCGAGCCGCCTGGCGTTGTCGTACTCGATGCGTGCGGCCTCCGTCTCCGCCTTGGCCTTGGCCACCTCCGCCCGGTAGACCACCGGCAGGATGACGAACATCTTTTGCCCCGCCTCGACCACCTGGCCCTCGTCCACCAGGATCTCGTCGAGGTAGCCGTGCTCGATGGCGCGGACCTCGATGTGCTGGATCGCCTGGACCCGGGCGACGTAGGGCCGGTCCACCGACACGTCCCTGCGCATCGGGGTCGTGACGGGCAACGTGGGCCTCGCCTCGTGCTCGGCGCTTTGGGCCGGCTCGCAGCCGGCGGCCGCCAGGAACAGGAGGGCGCACGGTGCGACACGGCTCGAATGCACCCGGCGGCGCTGCGGCGAGGCCGCGCGGGAATCTCGGAAGGGGCGAGGGATCGTACGGTTGGGCAACATGGTTCGACGCGGATCGAGCGAGGGTTGGAACGGGCGCGCGATCACGCCCACCAAACGGCGGCCTGGGCCGCAGGATCATCCGCGTCGAGAAGGAGGACCGCGTGGCTGCTCGGGGTTCGGGCCCGGCCGGCACACGGCCCCGAGTTGCATCGCATGCCGTACGCGCATCTTGCCCGCGGGGCGAAGCTGCACGAAGGTTCTCGGTTCGGCCGCATGGGCCGGCCCGTCCTCGGCGCCGTCCTCGTCGGTCTCGGCCCGGGCCGCGAGGGTGGCCACTGCGGGCCCATCCACGGGGCCGCCGGCGGTGACGAAGCCGACCGCTTCTGCATGGCAACCCGCGGCACTCGCGTGGACGCCCGCCGGCGTGGCGAGCAGCCACGCGAAGAGGAGGGCGATCACGCAGACGAGGCGTCCCATGAGCGGCGGCAATTTACGCGCCCGACCGCGGCGGGGCAACGGTCCCAATTGGGGCGGCCTACCGGGGGCACCCCGGCGGGGCCGTCAGTCGTTCTCGCACAGGGTGTCCACCCCTTGCTGCTTGTGCTGGCAGCTAAATCCCCCGGCCGGGATCCAGTTGCAGTCCGCGTCGTTGTCGTTGCATTCCACGAGGCAATAGCCGTGCGCGCACGTTGTCCCCGCCGGGCAGACGTTCGGATCGTTGCCGCACGGCAGGAAGCACGCGTCCTGGCAGTTGCTGTCCGTGCAGCACTCGAGGCCGTCAATGATGTTGCACTCGGAGTCGATCGTGCAGGACGCACCGTACCCGGGCGGCAGCCCTCCGCCACCGGTCGTGGACGCGCCGGTGGTGGTCCCCGCGCCGGTGGTGGTCCCCGCGCCGGTGGTGGTCCCCGCGCCGGTGGTGGTCCCCATACCCGTGCTTGCAGAGGTTCCGGCCCCCGTCGAAGCCGGCCCGGTGGTGTCCACGGGACCGGTCGTCGCGGGCCCCGTGGACACGCCCCCGCTCGTCGCGGAAGCGGCCCCCGTGGTCGAGGTCGAACCGGACGAGGCGCTGGCCGAGCCCTGGCTCGTCGGGCCGCTCGAAGCCGCCGCCGTGCCGGCCGTGGTCGCCGTGCCTGCGGAACCTTCGCCCGAACCCGAGGCCTGCGCCGTGCCCCCGCCGCCTGCGGAATCGAAGTCCGGGTTGAACTCGAGGCAACCGCCGCTGCCAAGGGCCAGGAGGAGAAGGACACGCGACCGCATGTTCACAGTCTAACCGACCTGCCGGTGCGCGGCGCCCGTCTGGTTCGAACGCGCGGATCCGCCCCTCATCCGGGCGGGATCGTCTTCGCTAGTAGCGAGGCACCGGCCTGCACCGACAGCCGCTGCTGGTAGAGCGCAAGGCCCGTCCGGCCGCCGAGCTCGCTGCCGTCGCCGGCCCGGCCGGGGCCGCCGTGGTGGACCAGGGGCAGCACGCCGCCCGGGGGGATCGAGCCCCCGGCGTGCTTCTCGTCGTCCACCACCAGCCGCCCGAGGTAGGGGCCGAGGCGCTCGATCCCCTCTGCCGCCACGGCGCGGTCGTTCGTGTACAGGGTGGACTGCAGGCACCCTCCGCCCAGGGCCACGATCCGCGCGGCCGACGCAACCGTCCCATCATAGGGCAAAATCGTCGCGACGGGCCCGAAGACCTCCGTGTGGTGGAACGGGGCCGCCGGGTCTTCGACGGCCGCGGGCTCGGCGCGCAGCAGGATCGGTTCGACGAAGTGCCCCGCACCCTCGGGCACGCCCACGAAGGTCGCGCGGCCCGGATCGCCGAAGACCCGCGCCGCCGCCCGTTCGAGGCGCGCGAGGCCCTGCAGGGCGGCGGTCTTCTGCGCGGCGGACGTAAGCGGCCCCATGCGCACGTCGTCGCGCGCCGGATCGCCCGTGCGCTCGGCCACCTCGGACAGACGCTCGCAAAGATCCGCCTGGAGCGTCTCGACGAGGCCCGCCGGCACCAGGATCCGACGAAACGCCGTGCACTTCTGGCCCGCCTTCTGGGTCGTCTCGGTCACGAGGTCGCGCAGCACCACGTCGTACAGCTCCGTGCCCGGCTCGACGTCCGCCGCCAGGATCGCCGCGTTCAAGCTGTCGGCCTCCAGGTTGACCCGCGCGCCCGTTTCGAGGACTTGCGCGTGGGTGCGGACCACCCGGCCCGTGTCGGCCGAACCGGTGAAGGCGATCACGTCCTGCCCCGTCACGTGGTCGAGCAGGTCGCCCGCGGGCCCGAGGTGGAGCTGGAGCGCGCCCTCGGGCAACAGGCCCGAATCGAGGAACAGGCGTGCGATGCGGTGGGCCAGCAGGCACGTGCTCGTGGCGGGCTTGGCGATCGTGGGCATCCCGGCCAGGAAGGCCACCGCGAACTTGCCCACCATGCCCCAGGCGGGGAAGTTGAACGCATTGACCTGGACGGCCACGCCGCAGCGGGGCACGAAGACCTGCTGGGCCCGCAGCTTGCCCGTCTTGAGCAGCGGCACCGCCTCGGTGTCGGGGCGGACGTTACCCTCGGGCAGCTCCGCGCCGATCTTCGCGTAGGCGGCCAGCACGGCCGCCGCCCCGTCCACGTCGAACTTGGCGTCCTTGCGCGTGTTGCCGCCGTTTTCGACCGCGACGTCGAGCAGGGCCTCGCGGTGCTCGAACATCCGCTTGGCCAGCGCGCCGAGGCGCTCGGCCCGCTCGCGGTAGCCGAGGGCACGGACGTTCGGGATCCCCTTCTCGCGCGCCCAGGCGAAGGCCGGCGCCGCGCTCGCGAGCGCCTTGCCCTCGGCCAGCCGAGCGCCGGTGGCCGGGTTCTCGAGCACGAAGGACCGACCCGTGCCGGCGGTCCACGAGCCTGCGACGAAGCTTTCGAGCGTGGTCATGGCGCCGAACCTAGCAGGCTCGTTGGAGGTTTTCGGCGGTACGCGGTGCCGGGCGGCTGCAGGGGGATGTGTCCAAGCTCACCGCGAAGGCGACCCGAGCGCGGCGTGCGACCCACCCGGGGCGGCCGTGGGGCGCGGTCAGCGGGCGCGGAATGGGTCGCGCAGGTCGAGCGCCGTGGACGGGCGCGCCCGCGAGCGCCGGCACGGGGGCGGGGCCTTGCCGGGGCGCTGCACCGGGACCGGGCGGCCGGCCACGATCACCGTGTTCGCTGTGGTGCC
>JALSIN010000440.1 GCA_026989935.1 Polyangiaceae bacterium
ACCCCCTGGTCGTCCACCAGCGCCGTGTGCAGGGCTCGGTAGCCGTTCGGCCGCGGCAACGCCACGTAGTCGCGAAAGCGCCCGGGCACCGGCTTGAGCGCCGCGTGCAGGATCCCGAGGGCCACGTAACAGGCCACCGCGTCGGCCGTCACCACCTGGATCGTGAACAGATCCTCGGGGCGTTCGACGCGGTGGCCGGTCGCCTGCATCATGCGGTGGAGCTGGCAGGGCCAGCGGCGCGTCGCGAAGAACTCCACCGGTCCGAAGCGTGCCACGTCCCAACGCATGCCCTGCCCCGGCTCGGCCTTGGCCTCGAACACGGCGCTGACCGCCCCCAGGGCGCGGGCGATCCGGGCCGGCAGGTCGGCCTCGAACTGGGCGATGAGGTTGCGCTTGGCCTGCCACGCGGACGGCTGCAGCCAGCGCAACGAAAAGTCCTCCAGTTCGAGGCGCAGGTCCTCGAGGCCGAGTCGGTGGGCCAGCGGGGCGTAGATGTCCATCGTCTCGCGGCTGATCCGATCGCGCTTTTCGGGCGGCATGTGCTCGAGGGTGCGGATGTTGTCGAGGCGATCGGCCAGCTTGACCACGAGCACCCGGATGTCATGGCTCATCGCCAGCAGCATCTTGCGGAAGCTCTCGGCCTGGTGCTCCTTGCGCGACAGATAGGGGATCTTGCCGATCTTCGTGACCCCGTCCACGAGCGCGGCCACCTCGCGGCCCAGGCGCTCGCTCAGGTCGAACACCGTAAGGTCGCTGTCCTCCACCGTGTCGTGCAGCAGGGCGGCGGCGACCGTGGTGGGGTCGAGGCCGAGTCCGGCAATCGTCTCGGCCACGCGCAGCGGGTGCACCAGGTACGGCTCGCCGCTCTTTCGCACCTGGCTGCGGTGACAGGATTCGGCGATGCGGTAGGCCTCCCGCACGACGGCGCAGTCGGTCTCGGGGCCGTGGACGCGGCGCACGACGGCCTCGAGCTGCGCCAGCGACGCTCCGCTTTCGATCCGCGCCCGGGCCGCGCTCGGATCGACCACGAGCCCCGCCGAGCGCTCGACCGACCAGCCGCGATGGGCCACGACCGGGACGGGGGCGCCGGACGCGGCGCACCTCGAGCGCAGGGCGGCGGCCTCGTCCCTCATGACGAGGCCGGCCCATGCGCGTCGAGGATCGCGCGGGCCAGGTGTTCGAGGCGCGGGCGCAGGTGGCGCTGCGCCACGTAGATGGAGCGCAGGGCGTCGTAGGCGCGTTCGAGGTGGTCGTTCATCACCAGGTAGTCGTACTCATGGTAGTGCCGCAGCTCCTCGCGGGCCACCTCGAGGCGGCGTTCGATGACCTCCGGCGCATCCGTGCCCCGGGCCCGAAGGCGCCGCGCGAGTTCGGCAAGGCTCGGCGGCAAGATGAACACCAGCACGACCTCGTCCCCGAAGCGCTGGCGCAGCATCCGCCCGCCCTGGTAGTCCACGTCGAACAGCACGTCCCGGCCGGCCGCGAGCGCCTCCTCGATGGCCGCCACCGCCGTGCCGTAGAGGTTCTCGTGCACCATGGCGTACTCGGCGAACTCGTCGCGCGCGACCATCTTCTGGAAGGTCTCCGTGTCCACGAAGTGGTAGTCGCGGCCGTCCACCTCGCCCGGGCGGGGGGTTCGGGTGGTGTACGACACCGAAAAGGTCAGGTTCGAGAATTCGGCGCGAAGCCGGCGACACAAGGTCGTCTTGCCGGCCCCCGAGGGGGACGAGACCACCAGCAGCACGCCGCGAGCGCTATTCGACATTTTGCACCTGCTCTCTGAAGCGATCGACCAGGAGCCGGATCCGCAGCAAGTCGTCGTCGCAGCCGCTCCCCGCCGCTTTCGTGGCCAGGGTGCCGGCCTCGCGGACCATCTCCTGCCCGAGGAACTCGAGGCGGCGCCCCTGACCCGATTGGGCCGGGGCGTCGAGCACCGCCCGCGCGCGGGCGACGTGGGCCGCAAGGCGCACCTGCTCCTCGCGCGGGTCGCCCCGCAGCAGCAACACCACCAGCTCCTGCTCGACCCGCTCGGCGGCGGGCTCGGTCAGTCCCACGGTCGCCAGGGCGGCCACCTTGGCGCGAAGCTGCTCGGCGAGATCCCGCTCCCGCCCGGCGAGTACCCCGGCGACCCCCGAAAGCGCGCCGTCGAGGTCGTCCAGCAGGCCGCGAAGCTCGGCCTCCAGCACGCGGCCCTCCGCGCGACGGGCGGCCGCGAGGGCGTCGGCCGCCTCGCCCACCACCTCGGCCAGCCACGGCGGACCCGCGGCCGGCGCCCCGGTCGCGCCCGCGTCGGCCAGGGCCAGGAGGTCGCGCAGGCCCGGCGGCGCAAGGGGCACCCCCCGCGCCCGGGCGGCGGCGGCCGCGAGACCGTACCGCTCGAACGCCACCTCCAGGTGTGCGGCGAGGCGTTCGGCGGCCCCACCCGCGCAGCCCGCGGCCGGACGCGCCGCGACCACCACGGTCACCTTCCCGCGGCCCACCCGAGCCGCCACGGCCTCGTGGATCGAGCGCTCGTCGGCGAGCCCGAAGTCGCTTCGGACCCGGATCTCCCGGTAGCGGGCGTTGACCGAGCGCACCTCGACGACGATCCGCCGGTCTTCCTCGGGCCACGGCCGCTCGGCGGCCCCGAACCCGGTCATGCTCGCCAGGGGCACGTTCGCCTGGGTACCGCCCCCCGCCCCCTGTCGCAAGCCCGCCCCCGGGGCTATCCTCTGCGCCCATGCGGCCGCCCTCGAACCGTTGCGCGTGTGGGCGGGTGTACGCGCTGGCGACGGTCCTCGCCACCGTCGCGGCCACCGAGGGGACGGCCGCCGCGTCCGACGACGGCGCTCGGACGACGCGCTCGGATCCGAGCGCCGCGGCGCCGGCCCCGCCCGGGCGCCGCCGGCCCGGGACGCTCCCCGCCCCGCGCAAGCGCCGCTTCCTCGTGGGGCTCGAAGGCGTCGTCTTCCAGGTCCCCGCCCTCGCGCCGCGGGTGGTCCGCCTCGACCCTCGCTTCGTCGGGAACTCCGTGGCGCTCGGCGGCGCCGGGCTGATCGGGCGCTTCCAGCCCGTGCCCATCGTGGGCGTCGAGGTCGGGGTCCGGTCGGGTTCGGTCGTCTACCGCGACCAGGCCAAGAACAAGCGCGCATCGGAGGACATGGTCCTCGCCTCGGCGGGCGTCCTCCTGTACCTCGCCCAGGGGGAACGGGCCCGCCTGGCCGCCGGCGCCGGTCTGGGCGGCCAGTTCCACCGGATCGCGTACTTTTCGGACGAAGGCAAGTCGGTCCAGCGCTTCGGCGCCTTCACCCTCCACGTCGGACTCGACGCGGAGTTCCTGCTCGAGCGCGTGGCCTTCCTGCTGTCGGTCCGCTCGTACGGGGTCGTGTCCGACGACCGCGCCATGGCCCTGCGCGGCCCCCTGTTCGAGGACGCCACGGACGCCGACCGGGCGCTGCCCGTGGCGACGTTCCAGACCTACGTGGCCGCCAGCGCCGGGGTCGCGTACCGTTTCTAGACCGCCGGCGCCCCCCGCGCGTTCCGGATCGGGGCGCCGGACGCGGCCGGACGGCACCAGGCGGGATCAACCGCCCGCCAGCGCCGCTTCGTAGGCGGCCGAAAGGGCTGGGTCGGCTGCGATCTCGGCCATGAGCGCCTCGAGCCCCGCGCGGTCGAGGCCCGCCCGCGCCAGGATCGCGTCCGCATCCTCGGGCCGCGCGGAGATCGCCTTGGCCAGTTCCACCGCCTTCGCCACCTTGGGCGGCAAGGCCGGGGGCGCCTCGGCGGGGGGTTCGGCCTTCGCCGGGGCCGCCGCCGTCTCGCCGTCGGCCTTCGTCGGCGCGGCCTTCGCCGGCGAACCGGCATCCCCGCCCGCGGCGCCACCGCCGCAGGCCGCCGCCGCGAGGGCGAGCCACAGCGCACCCGCATGGATCGTTGCGTTCCGGTTCATTTCGGACCTCCTCGCCGGGCCTCGTGGGGGCGCCCGGACGCCCCGTGGGTGGGTCGGGCACGATCGGACATCGGTTTCTCCCCGGCCGGTCGGCCCAGGCCCGCTCCACGTCCGGGGGCGGGGCGGCGGCCCACGGGCGGCTTCGGCCCGGGCGGCGCCGCCAGGTCCTTCGGCCCGCGGCCCGGCGGCGGCGTCGGACGGGCGGGCGCGGCCACCGTCGGAGGCACGGTCGCGTCCTTGCCCGGTGCCGGCTTCGGCCCCGGTTTCGGTTTCGCGCCGAGGTGCGGTGCGAGGGCCGGCCCCCGCTTCGGCCCGGGGCCATGGCCCGGGTTCTTCGGCCGGGCGCGCAGGCGGGCCCGCGCCGCCGCCAGGCGGGCATCGTGACGCCTGCGCGCCGCGATGGCGACCTTCCGCCCCTCCTTGCGCGCCTTCGCGAGCGCGCGGAGCCGGTCGGCGCGCTCCTTCCTGCGCTTCTTGGCGAGGGCTTCGAGCTTGTCGGAGACGTCCGCCGGCACCACCGGCGGGGCGTCGGAGGGCTTCGCCACGTAGGCCCGGATCGCCTCCGCCAGGGCCGGGCCGCGCAGCCCTTCGGCCAGCTTGACCCGAACGAAGGCGCCGAGGTGCCGTGGAGGCCGCCGTGCCGATCCCTCCCCCCCCGCGGGTGCCTCCGCGGTGACCTCCAGGATCTCCACGGTCTCCTGCGCTGGCAACCCCGCGTCCCGTGCGGATGTCAGGACCGCCTCGATCACCGTCTCCGGGACCCCCGCGGCCCGCGCCTGCTGGGCCGCGAGCGGCAGGTCCAGCACCAGCAGGACGTCGTCCTCGGGTTCCGCCGCCGGTTCGCCCGCTGCCGCGGGCATGGCGACGAGCACCGACACGACCGCCACGGCTCGAAACAACGTGCTTGCTCGCATGGCCGGCACCCTATCACACGCTCCCAGCAAGGTACCTCGCCCCTTGTCCACCGGGCCGTCGGCGCGTAGCATCCCTCGCGATGATCCCGTACGAAGTCCTCGTCGATGCCCTGTCCGCCTGGAAGGCCCAGACGGCTCCCCGCCCGCAAAGCTCGGGCACGTTCGACGCGGAAGACACCCTGGCCGAAGATCTGGGCGAGGTCCCGCCGGCCTACGACGACGCGACGGAGGGGACCGAGGCGGGCCCCGAGGACGTCGAGATGATGGACTCCGAGATGGTGGTCCTCGACGAGGAGAGCTTCGAGGGCTCGCAGGCCGAGGCAGAGGAACCGTCCTACACGATGGACGAGGTCGTCGAAGCGGACGGCCACGAGGAAGCCCTCGCCGAGGGCCCCGAGCACGACCCCGACCACGGCTGACGCGCTCGCATCGCCGCCCATGCCCGTGGCGGCGCCCGTGGGTTGGCGGCCGTCCCACGGCGAACCGCTCGACCCAGGTGCCGAACCTCGTCGAAGACGCGCCCGTTCGGCCGACACACCGCTCGCACGAGGGTTCGGCGGCCCAAGCGGTCCCCTCCCTCCATCCGCGGACCGTGCCATGCCGCGGGAATCACAGCCCCTCGTCGAGCGCGAACGCGGGGGACAGGGCCACCCCGAAGCCCCAGCGGCTGCGGTGCCAACGGCGGGCGCGGGCGTCCTGCCACGCCTGGGCCGCCCGCAGCCACCGCAGGGCCACCGTGCCTCGACCGGCCGCGACGAGGTCCCGCTGCTCGCCCGGATCCTCCAGGAGGTCGAACAGGCGCTGGCGGCGCCCGGGGCCGACCACGAGCTTGTACCGGCGCCCGATGAGCGCCCGGCTCCCGTCGCCCAGGTAGGCCGCGGCGGTCCGCGGCGACGGCACCGGGTCGTCCGCCACCGGCAGCAGCGACACCCCACGAAACGTCGCGGGCAACGGAAGGCCCAGGAGATCGAGCAGCGTCGGCGACAGGTCCACGAGGTCGACCGGCGCATCCACCCGGTGGGCCCCGACCAGGCCCGGCGCGCGCACGAACAACGGCACGCGCAGGGTCTCCTCGAACAGCGTGCGACCGTGGCCGGCCCCTTCGTGCTCGTAGAACTCCTCGCCGTGGACGCCGACGACCACGAGGATCGTGTCGTCGAGGCGGCCCGCGCGTTCGAGGACATCGAGCAGCTCCGCAAGGGCCTCCCCCACGGTCGTAAGCTCCGCCCGGTAGAGCGCCCGCACGTACCGCAGTTCCTCCGCGGTCGGCACCCGTCGCTTGCGCCGCACCCGCTCGATCCAGATGTGCGTAAGGTGCGGCAGCGGGGCGCCGGGTGGGATCTCGAGCCCCTTGATCCGGTCCCGCGGCGGATCGAACGGTGGCTGGGGATCGTTGACGACCAGGTAGAGGAAGCGGGGCGCGCCGGCCTCGCCCCGTTCGAGGGCGGCCAGGGCCGCCGGCAGCACGAGGGACGAGGGGCTACGGTCCGTCTGAGGCTGGACGTAGACGTAACGGTCGAAGCCCTGGGCGAGCCCGCGGCGCTCGTTGACGTCGGGATTCGTGGTGGCGAGCACCGAGTGGTAGCCGGCGCGCTCGAGGTGCTCGGGCAAGGTCACCAGGGCGTCGGCCACTACGGTCCCGCGGGACGTGCGGTGGAACGGCGGCGGCACCGATGACAGCAGTGCGGCGTGGTTCGGCACCGCCCAGGCCCCCGTGGCGTAGGCCCGCGTGAACACGAGCCCCTCGCGGGCCAGCCGTTCGAACACCGGGTGGGGGGCGGGACCGCCGTCCGGCAACAGGTCGTCGGCGCGGGCGCCTTCGAGGGCCACCACCACCAGGTCCCGGATCGCACGGGGCCGACGGTCCACCGGCGCGGCGCGGCGGGCGATGACCTCGGCGCGCGTGACGACCGCGTGGTCCCCCGGCCGCGTGCCCTCGACCCGCAGCTCCAGCCAGACGGGCTCGCCGCCGAGCCCGCCGAGGTCCACGTCGTAGGACGTGCTGCTCGGCCGCAGCGGCTCGGCGAGCAGCGCCCGAGGGAGGCGTCCGGCCGCCTGGTCCGCCTCCGTGGCGGCGAGCACGCGCAGCCGGCCCCGCCCGCGCGCCTCGAGGGCCAGCCGGCTGCGCCGCGGCGGTGCGAGGGTCCAGGCGATGCCCCCGCCTCGCTCGACGCGCATGCGCACCGGAGCCGCCCCTCCGCCCTCGAAGCGCACGGCGGCCTCGGCCGCCAGGCCCTCGCGGATCCGGTCGATGGGGCCGAGTTGCACGTCCGAGACGGCCAGCCCCTCCTTGCGCAGGAACAGGGACAGGCGCAGGTCCCCCGCGCGGGAAAGATCGCCCGGAACCGACAGGGTCCGGACCTCCCAGGCGGTCCCAGCCGCCAGGTGGGCGATGGGGCGGCCGCCGAACGCCACGGTCACCCGCTGCCCCTCGACCAGGGCGCGCCATCGGATCGCCACGGCCAGCGACGGCGATTCGGCGGTGGCGGCCGCCGCGATCGGCACAAGGCCGCCGGCCACCGGCAGCTCGAGCTCCGCCGCCCGGCCCCGCACCAACCCCGCGCGCTCGCCGCCGGCATCGGCCCCGGGCACCCAGCCGCCGAGCGCCCCGAGCACCCCGTGGGCGAGGGCGGCGGTGCTGGACAGGTCCACGGCGACGCGACCGTCTCGCAGGCGCGTGGCCGTCGGGCGCTGGGCGAGCAGGTCGAGCCAGGCCGTCGTCGTGGCGACCCGGGCCACCGGCGCGGCGGGCGGGGACTCGGGGTTCGCCACGGGCGCGCTCCGACGCCCCGCCGTGCCGGCTTCCCCCACCGAAGGGCCGGAACCGCACCCCCCGGCGGCCAGGAACGCGCCCAGGATCCGGCAGGCCCCCCTCATGCGAGCGCCTCCGGCGGACCGGCGCTCCTGCGCGCGTGCCGCAGGACCCACACGCCCGCCCCGGCCGCCAGCACCGCGAGCCCACCGGGAACCGTGCGCGCGAGGTCCCAAAGGCCCAGGCGCAAGGCGGCCTCGACCGCGGCCAACCCGGCGAACACGGCGACGACCGCCCCGACCGCAGCCGGCCCCGGAAGACCGTGACCGCGCCGCGCGGCACGGCGGTGGTCGGCCCACGCCAACACGAGCCCGGCCGCTGCAAACCCACCCAAAAGCGCCGCGCCCCACGGCGGTTCGGCCTGGAGCGCCGCGACCCCGACACGCGCCACCGGCCCCGTCGCGGCGGAGGCCAGGATGCGCTCCCCCGGCGACAGCCCCGGTGCCGCGACCGTCGCGGCCAGCCACGCCGCGACCCCCTGTCCCATGAGAGCCGCCAGCACCGCGACTCGCCACGGGCGCCGGCGGTCCGCCAGCGCCAGCAAGACGACCGTCGCCAGAGCCGCCACCGGGGCCGCGTGCCCGATCACGGGCCGGGGCGACACCACCGACCAGCCCCGGCGCCACAACGAAAGCCGCACCGCGAAGGCTCCCCGCCCCCCCAGGGTCTCCACCTGCAGGACGGCCGCCGCTGCGGGCCTGGCGCGAAGATGCTCCGCACGCTCGACGGCCCGGACCACGGCCCGGCGCGACCACGCCGGCGCCGAAGACGGCACCCGCGGGACGACCCCCAGGGGCGTAGCGGCGCCCGCCAGGCCCGCGACCGTCTCGATCTCCTCGATGGCCACCCCGACGACGCGCTCGAGCGCGTGGGCGGCCGCAGGCCGCCGGGCCCCGGCCCCGGCCACCAAAGCCCCGAGGCCGAGCAGCGCAGCGACGAGGAAGGCACGCCTCACGGCCCAGCCCACCCCT
>JALSIN010000441.1 GCA_026989935.1 Polyangiaceae bacterium
CCGCGAGGGTGGACCCGTGCGGTTCGGGAAGGGACACGCACCGTCCATTATGGCACCGGACCGGTCGATCCGCGAAATGCGCGCGCGATTTGGCGCGCCGCCCCACCGTCGCGCAACCCGAGGGTCCGGCGGTGGGGTCCCACACCGAACCGGCCGGGCGCGGCGGGCACCGGCACGGGCGGTTCATCGGTGGGCGCGAACCGGCGACCGGCGCGATCGACGGCGGCGAAACGCCCATTCGGCGGTGACCTCGATCCCCGAGGCGATCTCGAAGCCGCCGGCCCGCACCCGGGCGCGGCTCCCGGCATGCTCGAACGAGGGCACGTGCGCCCGGCCGCCGGCGAACGACAGACCGGCCCCGAGCTCGGCATACGGCCCTACGCGCACCCGCCGGCCGGCCCCCTCGAAGACCCAACTCGCCGCCAGGCGCACGGCGCCCCCGACGAGCCACGGCCGCCGGCGCTCGCCGCCCCGTGTCGCGGGCGCGACCCGCCCAGCCACCAGGGGCACGACGGGCTCGGCGTACACGAGGCCGGCGGCCGCAAGCACGACGTCCCGCACGCGCGTTACGGCCCCGAGTCCCACGTCCGTGCGGATTCGCAGGACCCCGGCCCCGGGACCCACGTCGCGCCCGGCCAGCCGAAGGCCGAGCCGCGCCGACAGGCCGTCCGGGCGAAGCAACCGCAGGGCCAGACCGCCGCCGGCCGCGGCGAACACGTCCCCGCCCGCCGGGCGGCCCGGCGCCAGCACCGTGCCCCCGGAGACGGCCAACCCGACCCACGATGGCGCGGGGCCGGAGGAACGCGCGCGGGGCTTCGGGGCGGCGAGGGTCGGGGTGGCGGCCGGTGGGGTCAGCCCCGGCTTCGGCGGTTTCGGCGCATCGCTCGCCGCCACGGGGGTTTCCCGGCCCTGCTCGATCCCCAGGAGCAGGTGGGCGACGGTCATGGCCGCCAGGCGCTCGGGCTCGTCGGCCCCGTCCGGTGCGACGGCCCGCTCGTACCGGAGACCGTCGGGGGTGGTCACGCGCACGAACAGGGGATCCGGCCCCTCGAGGGCAACGATCGTCGCCCCCTCCCCTCGGGGCCGCGCGGCCGCCGCCTCTCCCCTCGGCATCAGGGTCACCGTCCGGCCGCGCAGGCGAACCGCCAGGGCCTGCTCGAGCCGCACGGGGTCGAGCCCCTCGGCCGCGACGACCACCCGACCGAGGCGCGGGGCCGGGTCACGGCCGGCGGCACCCGCCCGCCCGGGGTCCGGCGGCGACGGCTCGACCGGCGCCATGGCCCCGACCCCGACGAGGAGGGCGACAGCGAGGGCGGGTGGGGGCATCGTGGCGCCCATGGTGCCCGATCGGGACCCCGCGCCATAGGGCCCGCGCACCGGTCCCACCCGTCACGGCACCGACGGTGGACCCACGCCCGCGCCGCCCGCCGGCCTCGCGGGACCTCCAACGTCGCTGCGGCCAGGCACCGTGCGAGCGCGGCGCACCCTCCCGGATGCAGTTCGGGGTCGATCCACGAGGCGTCCGGAGCACCCGTCACCCCGGGGGGCACACGGAGCTGGCCACGCACGCCGGGCCGGCCCCGGCGACCTCGCAACAGCTTCGGTCGCCGCAGGCCTCGCACGGACACGCCCCGCAGGGGGCGGGCCACGCGTCGCGGCACGTCCCGCCGGCGCACACCTCGCCGCCGTCGCACGGCTTCTCGCACCCGCCGCAGTGCAGGGGGTGGCCGTCCGTTCGCACGCAGGCGCCGTCGCAGTCGGTGTAGCCGCTCGGGCAGGCGGCCTGCGTGCACGCGCCTTCGAGGCAGCGCTGGTCGCCGCCGCAGGCCTGCCCGCAGCCGCCGCAGTGCTCCGGGTCGCTCGCCAGGTCGAGGCAACCCTCGCCGCAGCGGGTAAGCCCCGGCCGGCAGGTGCACACCCCCGCGTCGCAGACCTCGGTGGCCTCGTCGCAGCCCCCGTCGCACGGGTCGGTGCAGCCTCCGCCCACGCACGCCGTCCCGGCCGCGCACGCCCGGCCGCAGCCGCCGCAGTGCAGGGGGTCGGTCTGCGGGTCCACGCACACCCCGTCACACGGGAGGCGGCCGTCCGCGCAGGCCGGCCCCCCCGTGGTGGCCGTCCCGCCGCCGCCGTCCTCCCCCCCGATCTGGTAGACGGCGCCGCAGGCGGCGGTCCACACCAGCGCCACGAACGCCGCGAGCCGGCCGACCGCCTTCACGGCGCCTTCGCCTCCTTGATCGCTCGGCGCGCCTCGGCCACGTGGGCGCCGCTCGGGTGCCGCGCCAGGTAGGTGCGCCAGCACGCCGCGGCCTTCGGCGCCGGGGCCAGGCGGCACAACCCCGCGCGGGCGTCCGAGGCGAACCGACCGCGGGGAAAGCGGGCGAGGTAGCGCCGGAAGGTCGCCTGGCGCCGGGCCGGCGACGCGCCGCGCTGGTCCGCCAGCAGGAACAGCTCGCCGAGGGCGATCTCGACGCGCGGGTGACGCCCCCCCTCGGCCACGAGCCGGCGGAACAGGCGCTCGGCCCGCCGCAGCTCGCCAGCACGCCAGGCCGCTCGGGCCTTGCGATCGAGCGCGGCCAGGCGGGCGTCGAGGGCGGGGCCGGTCGGCGGAGCCGCATGTTCCGGGGGTTCCGGGTCGGTCGCCTGGGCCATGCTCGCCGGCCCGGGGCCACCGTCCCCGCCCGAAGCGGTGGCGACCCCGTCGCTGGTCGGCGCCGGGCCGACGGTCTCGGAGCGCCTCACCAGCCCCGAGCCGCGTTCCGAGTCCGCGGCCGGAACGGGCGAACCGCCACCGGCTCTCGCCACGGCCACGGCGGGCGCAGCGCGGCGTACGGCCTGGGCCGGTGCGGAACCGGCGGAGGGAGCGAGGATCCGCGTGGCGGCAAGCGCCCCGGCCCCCACGAACAGCAGCACGGCCGCTGCCGCGGCGACGGCGCGAGCCGGACGCCACCGCCCCGAACCGCCGCGTCGGACCTCGGGCGGGGGCGCGCCCACCGGTCCGAGTGCGCGCTCGGCGAGCTGGTCGTCGAGGTGCCGCCGGGTCGCCTCGACGAAGACGCCCAGACGCTCCGCACGCGTCCGGGCCGCGGCCAGCGGCACCACCGGCGCGAGATCCCGGGTGGCGGCCACGAACGCCTCGGAGACGGCGCGCGGGTCGAGGGCTCGGGCGCGCTCGGCCACGGTGACGGGGTCGGTCGCCGCGTCGGCCCGCGCGAGACGGCGGTCGAGCTCGTCGCGCAGGGCCTCGCAAAACGGCGCCAGGGGCGACGGTTCCTGCGGCGGACGGGAGGCGCCGCCGCTCACGAGGCACCCCCCACGTCCCAGCCCAGCCCGGCGAGGCCGTCGCGCACGCGCCGTCGCGCCCGGCTCGCGCGCACCCGCAGCGTCCCCGGCCGCACACCCAGGAGGCCGGCCGCCTCCTTGGGGGGCACGCCGCGCAGGTCCACCAGCACGAAGGCCTCGCGCAGGACGGGCGGGAGCGTCTCCAGCACCGCGAGCAGGGCCTCGGCGCGGCGCTTTGCGAGGTGGTCGGACTCCACGTCGGCGCCCGCCGGGGGGGCGAGGCAGCTGCGGACCTCCCGCAGGCGCTCGAGGGCACGGCGGCGCCGGCCGCGGGCACGGTAGGTCTTGCGCGCCAGGTTCAGCAGGATCCCGCGCAGCCACCCCCCGAACCCGGCGCGGCCTTCGAAGGTGTGGATCTTCGCGAGCGCCACGGCGAAGGCCTCGTGCACCAGGTCCTCGGCTTCCGTCACGTTGCCCAGGAGGTACGTGGCCTCGCGGAGCGCTTCATGGAAGCAGATCTCGTACAGCCGCGCCCACGCCTCGGCGCGCCCGGCCCGGGCCCGCTCGACGAGGATGGCCTCGAGAGCGCCTCGCTGCGCGCGGGGCTGGGCGCCCGGGTCGGGGCCCGTGTCCATCGTCGCCCCGGACGCACGCCGCGGACCGGCCGCGGGTGCCTCGGAGGGACGGGGCCCGCCCATCGCTACCCGCGCCTCCCCCACCCCGACGCCGCGCGGGCCGACCGGCCCCGGGTCGCCGTCGGGGCTACTTGCGACAGTCGCCTTCCACGCAGTTCTCGCCGGCGTCGCACGGGTCCCCACAGTCTCCGCAGTTTAGCGGATCGGTCTCCAGATCGGTGCAGCTTGCGCCGCACTGGTCGGGAAAGCCGTCACAGCTTCCGACGCACTGGCCGCCGCCGCACACCGTATCGGCCGGACACGCGTTCCCGCACCCACCGCAGTGGTTCGGGTCGTTTTGCGGGTTGACGCAGCGGTCGCCGCAGCGCACGAAGCCCGGGCGACACTCGCAGCTTCCCATGCTGCAGACCTCCGTGCCGTCGGCGCAGTGCACCCCACAGGCCCCGCAGTTGTTGGGGTCGTTTTGCAGGTCGGCACACTCCCCGCCGCACAGCTCGGCGCCCTGGGCGCAGGTGCACTGCCCGCCGACGCAGGCGCCCCCATCCCCGCACTCGACGCCACAGGCCCCACAGTGGTCGGGGTCGGAGTTTACGTCCACGCACCGGTCGCCGCAGCGGGTCAGCCCCTCGATGCACACGCAGCTCCCATTCATACAGGACTGACCGAAGCCGCAGTCGTTGCCGCAGCCGCCGCAGTGGAGGGGGTCCGAGCTCGTGTCGGGGCAGGCCGCGCCGCAGGGGGTGGTCCCGGCGGGACACATGTCGGTGCAGGTGCCCGCAGCACACACCTGGCCCGGTGCGCAGGCATTGCCGCAGCCGCCGCAGTGCTGCGGGTCGGATTCGGTGCTGCGGCATTCCCCGGCGCAGAACGTGGCGCCCTCGGGGCACTCGGACAGGCAGGTCCCGGCCACGCAGGTAAAGCCGTCGCCGCAGGCGTTGCCGCACGACCCGCAGTGGTCGTCGTCGTCGGACAGGTCCACGCAGGCCATGCCGCACAGGGACTTGCCGGCGCCACAACCGCCGCCGGCCGTGGCGCCGCCCGAGCCGCCGACCCCGGCATCGTCGCCGCACCCGGCGGCGAGGAAGGCGGTGAGCAAAGGGACAAGGAAGGGGACGAAGGTGGAACGAATGGGTCGCATCACGTCTCCGTGGCTGCTCTCCCGTGCCCGATCGTCGGTCGATCGTTACGTCGCGCAGATCGCGCCGTCACCCCGCCACGGCGCACACGGCCGCCCCCGCGGTCTCCAATGCCCCCGATCGTGCCGTCGGCCGGCGCGGGCCGAGGGCCGCCGCCCGCGGTGGAACTCGCCGCAGGCCGGTGGGGGCGGCTCCCCTGGCGCCTCGTTCGGGCGCCGTCCCAGGGGAACGCGGCCGGGGCGCCGGGCCGTGTTCATGCACCGGACGCGGCGCCGAGCACGTGGCGCCGCGCCGTGTCGGGATCGTGCGTCACCACCACGTCCACGCCGTCGGCCCGGGCGTGCCGCGCCACCTGCAGGGCCCCGACCCGCGTGCGCACCAGCACCACCACCCGCGACCCGGCGGTCAACAGCCGCCTGCGAAACGGGATCACGGCCTGCTCGTAGGCGTCGTCGTTGCGACCCGGCGCGTCCCGAAGGTCCACGAGCACCCCGGCCGGGCGGGTCGCCTCGAGGTACGCGAGGATCGGCTCGTAGGCCCGGGCCAGGTCCGTCACCTCCATGCGCGTGCCGGTCCGCCGCACCACGACCGCCGTCTCGTCGAGCCGTTCGACCTCGAACCAGCGCGACGGCGACGGCAGCGCCGGAGCAGCGGATTTGGGCTCGGGCTCCGACACGATGACGAACATCGTATGCCACCTTCGGCCCCTTGAGGCCAGCGCCTCGGTCCCGTCGTGGCACGGCCCGGCGCGACCCGTGCGAACCCGTCCCTTCCCGGTCCGGCAGGCGTCAAGCGGGGAAGGCCGTCTTCTCGTGAGACCACCCGCGCTTGCCCAGCCACGCAGCCACGGGTCGGACGGCCGTTGGCTCGAATACCTCGCGCGCGCCCGGTGCCCGCGGGGACGCGCATCGGACCCCGCGCTCCCGCATCGAGCCGCCGGGATCCGTCTCGAACGCGCTCGATGCCCCGGTGACGCCCGGGCTCGAATCGCCCGTAGATCCACCCTGGACCGACGCGCGTACCGCGTTGGCGGCCGGCCGCGGGCGCACTACACTGATGGCGAGAAGGTTTCCATGCCGACCCGCCCCCACGAGGAACACGAAAGCGGCGTCGCGGTCCGCGAGAAACAGCGGACGCGGCTGCGGCGCCCGCGGATGTACCGCGTGCTGTTGCACAACGACGACTACACCCCCATGGACTTCGTGGTGGACCTGCTGCGCAACCTCTTTCACCACGACGAACCCTCAGCCACCCGGATCATGCTGCACGTGCACCACAACGGGGTGGGCGTGGCCGGGGTCTTCACCCACGAGGTCGCCGAGACGAAGGTCCTGCAGGTGCACCTGTTGGCGCGCAAGAACGGCCATCCGCTGATGGCCTCGATGGAACCGGAAGACGACGAGGACGACGACGATGCTCAGTGAAGATCTCGAGCGCACGTTCGAGGCGGCGATGGAGCACGCCCGCAGCCGCCGCCACGAGTACCTGACGCTCGAGCACCTGCTGCTGGCGTTGCTCGACGACCCGGCCGCCAAGGAGGTCCTCGTCGGCTGCGGCGCGGACCTCGAAAAGCTGCGCGAGGACCTGTCCGCCTTCCTGGAGCGGCACATGAGCCCCGTGCCGGGCGACGGGGCGTTCACCTGCTACCAGACGCTCGGCGTGGGCCGGGTCCTGCAGCGCGCCGAGCTCCACGTCCAGGGGGCGGGCAAGCGCGAGGTGACCGGCGCCCACGTGCTCGTCGCGCTGTTCTCCGAGCCGGAGTCGTACGCGGTGTACCTGCTGCACGCCCAGGAGATCCGCCGGCGCGACGTGACCCTGTTCATCTCCCACGGGATCGGCCGTGGGCGCGCCGGGCCGCTGGTCCGGCGCGCCGGCCCCGCCTCCGGCGACGAGCCGGACGACGACGAGCGCGACGTGGCCGACGACCCGCTTTCGGCCTACGCGGTGGACCTGCGCGCGCAGGCGGAGGAGGGGCGCATCGAGCGGCTCATCGGCCGCGACGCCGAGGTCACGCGGGTCATCCAGGTGCTGTGCCGCCGCCGCAAGAACAACCCGGTGCTCGTGGGGGAGCCGGGGGTGGGCAAGACGGCCATCGTCGAGGGTCTGGCCCTGCGGATCGCCGAGGGGAAGGTCCCCGACGTGCTGTCGGACGCCCGCGTCTACGCCCTGGACATGGGCGCGCTGCTGGCCGGCACGAAGTTCCGCGGCCAGTTCGAAGAGCGCCTCAAGGCGGTGATCAAGGCCATCGAGCAGGACGAGGACGCGATCCTGTTCATCGACGAGATCCACACGGTCGTGGGCGCCGGCGCCACCAGCGGCGGCACGATGGACGCCAGCAACCTGCTCAAGCCCGCCTTGAACCGCGGCCGCTTCCGCTGCATCGGCGCGACCACCTACCGCGAGTACAAGTCCGCCTTCGAAAAGGACGCCGCCCTCGCCCGGCGCTTCCAGAAGATCGAGGTGCTCGAACCCTCCGTGGAGGAGACGATCAAGATCCTCCAGGGCCTTTCGGACGCCTACGAGGCGCACCACGGCATCCGTTACACGCCCGAGGCCCTGGAGGCGGCCGCCCGGCTGTCCCACAAGTACCTGCGCGACCGCCACCTGCCCGACAGCGCCATCGACGTGATGGACGAGACCGGCGCGGCGGCGCGGCTGGGCCTGCCGGGCGCGGCGGAGACGGCCGACGACGGCAAGAAGGTCGTGGGCGTGGGCGCCATCGAGGCGTGCGTCGCCCGCATGGCCCGGATCCCCCCGCGGACGGTGTCCACGGACGACCGCGACATGCTGCGCCGCCTCGAGGAGGAGCTCGGCCGCGTGGTCTTCGGCCAGCAAGAGGCGGTGCGCACGGTGGCCCGGGCGATCAAGCGCGCGCGCGCGGGCCTGGGACGCGAGAACAAGCCGATCGGGTCGTTCCTGTTCGCCGGCCCCACCGGCGTGGGCAAGACGGAGCTTGCGCGCCAGCTCGCGCGGCTGTTGGGCCTGCCGTTCCTGCGTTTCGACATGTCCGAGTACATGGAGAAGCACTCGGTCAGCCGTCTCATCGGCGCGCCGCCGGGCTACGTGGGCTACGACCAGGGCGGGTTGCTGACCGACCAGGTGTCGAAGAACCCGCACAGCGTCGTGGTCCTCGACGAGATCGAAAAGGCGCACCCGGACATCTTCCAGGTGCTGCTGCAGGTGATGGACAACGCGACGCTGACGGACACGCAGGGGCGCAAGACGGACTTTCGCAACGTCATCCTCATCATGACGAGCAACGCAGGCGCCCGCGAGATGGAGGCGCGGCCCGTGGGCTTTGGCGCCGAGGACAGCTCCCCGGGGGCGGCGGACAAGGCACTCGAGCGCGCCTTCACCCCGGAGTTTCGCAACCGACTCGACAAGATCGTGATCTTCGCCCCGCTGCCGCGCCCGGTCGTGGCCCGCGTCGCCGACAAGATGCTGCGGGAGCTGGAGCTGCAGCTTGCCGACCGGGACGTGCGCTTTACGTGGACCGAGGCGCTGCGCGACCTGGTCGCCGAGCGCGGCTTCGACCCGAAGTTCGGGGCGCGGCCCATGGCGCGGGTCCTCGACGATCTCATCAAGACGCCGCTTACGGACGAGCTGCTGTTCGGGCGGCTCGACGGCGGCGGCAGTGTCCACGCCGACGCCGAGGACGGCCGGGTCGTCTTCACCTTCGACGCCGACCGCGTCCTGCCCGACGGCGACGACGAGGGCCCGCGCGGCGCCCTGCCGCCGACGGTGGAGGCGCCCGCCTAGGGAGGGGCGAGGTCCAGGGGCCGGGGGTGTCCGTCCACGCCGGCCGGAACCGGCACGGCGAACCGCGCCGCGAGCGAGGGAGCGAGATCCACCGTCTCGAACCGCCCGCCCGCGCGGCCGGGCGGGACCGTCGGGTCCAGCACGGCGATGGGCACCTGCCGGTCCCAGGGGTACGGGGTGCCGTGGGTCGTGCCCGGGTAGTCGATGACCAGGCTGCCGCGGGCGGGCCGCACGAGCAGGTCGGGTGAGCGCGCGGGGTGGAAACTGCGGGCGAAGGCGGCGCCGAAGGGGCGGCTCGGGGGCTCGGCGGCGGCCAGCTCGTCCGACGTGAAGACGTCCGCCACGTCCGGCCGCGCCCGCAGGGCCGCCGCCGCCGCCGCGCGCACCCGGGCCCGCACCGCAGGCGGGGTGTTCGCCGAGAATCCGAAGTAGACGCCGTCTTCGTAGGCCACCTTCGGCCGCGGGATCCCCTCGAAGGCCCCTGCGGGGGCGAAGCCGGCCTCGAGCGCGCGGCGCACCTGGGCGACCAGTTCGTCCGGGCGGATCCGGCGCCCGCCGGCGCGTTCCGGCAGCGGCGTCACGCCGTGGTCGCTCGCCAGCACGAGCACGTAGCGGTCCCGCCCCACGTGGGCGTCGAGGGCGTCGAGCAGCCGCCCGAGGTCCGCGTCCAGGCGGTCGTAGGTATCGACGATCTCCCGGCTGTCGGGCCCGAACCGGTGTCCCACGTAGTCCGTAGACGAAAACGCCACGCACAAAAGGTCCGGCACGTCGTCGCGCCCCAGGGGACCTTCGGCGATCACGGCCACGGCCAGATCCGCCACGAGGGTGTTGCCGAAGGGCGTGGCGCGGATCGCCGCCTCGACCGTTTCGTCCCAGCGCAGCAGATCGGCCGTGCGGTGTGGGAAGGTCACGTGCACGCCGTCGGCCTCCGCCTCGACACGGTCCGGCACCGGGTCGTCGGCGCCGCCGCGGGCCACGTCCCACGCCTCGCCCAGCAACGCGCGGGCGCGCCGGGCCACGTCCACGGCGGACACGAAGGCCGGGAGGGTGTCGGCGTACCAGGTGGAGGTGACCCACCGGCCGGCGTCCCGGTCGAGCCAGACGGCCAGGTCGGGGTGTTGGCCGCCCAGGGCGATGACGGCCCGATCCTTCAGTCCCAACGACACCGTGTGTGCCCGCGGGTCGGCGGCCTCCCACCAGTCCGCAAGCCCCGGGCGCAACAGGTGCACGGCCGACCGCGGCCCCGCGTCCGGAGCGCCGACGGGCGCGGCATCCGGGTCCGCCACGGCGTCCACGGACCGCCAGTGTTCGCGGTCCCACCAGTGGTTGGCGACGAGGCCGTGGTGGGCCGGGTCCGTGCCGGTGGCGAGGGTCCCGTGGCCGGCCGCCGTGAACGTCCCGGCGTGCCGGTGCCATCCCTCCAGGGTGGAGGCCCCCTGCGAGAAGATCCGCGCGAGACCGTCGCGCCAGCGGGCCCGGTCGCGCTCGACGATCCGCGCCGGCATCTGGTCCACCACCACCAGAACCAACAGCCGCGGCGGCATCCGGCGCGGGGTGTCCGCCCCGGACGTGGGCGGCGCCTTCGGCCGGTCCTCCGGGTGACACGAAAGCGCCGCCAAGAGCGCCCCGACGCCCGCCAGCCGCCCCACCACCCGCGCCATCCGGGGCAGGGCGCGGGTGGAGCGGCGGGGCATCGGCCGAAGCTATGGCCGATGCGCGACCGATCCGCAAGGGCCCGCGGCCCGGCGCCGGCCGGGCTATGCGGTGCGGGCGGCGCGGCCCGTCTTCGCCAGGAAGTCGTCGTAGGGGCCCGGGAAGAAGTCGAACCCCGCCTCGCCGCGCAGCTCCAGGATGCAGGTCGCCACCTCGCCGATGAGCGCCTGATCGTGGCTTACGAGCACGAGCGTGCCGGGAAACTGCACGAGCGCCTCGGTCAGCGCGCGGATCGACTCGAGATCCAGGTGGTTCGTGGGCTCGTCGAGGACGAGCAGGTTCGGGCCGAGCAGGGTCAGCTTCGACAGCAAAAGGCGCACCGTCTCGCCGCCCGACAGCACCTTCACCGGCTTTTCGGCCTCCTGGGACGGGAACAACATGCGCCCGAGCAGACCGCGGACCTCCTGCACGGTCACCTTGTCGTCCCACTGGTGCAGCCACTCGTGGGCGTTCTTGTCGAGGTCGTCCCCGAGCCCCTCCGCGTGGATCTGCGGCATGTACCCGACGCTGACCTCGTGCCCGAGCCGCACCGCGCCCCTGTCCGGCTCGAGCTCCCCTGCGACGATCTTGCACAGGGTGGACTTGCCGATCCCGTTCGGCCCCACCACGGCCATCTTGTCCCCCCGCGTGAGCGTGAAGGACACGTTCGACAGCACGGTCTGGTCGTCGAAGGACTTCGACAGGTTCTTCGCTTCGAGCACGAGCCGACCGCTTTGGGTGCGCGGCTCGAAGCGGATGAACGGGCGCTGGATGTTCGAGCGCTTGAGCTCGGCCAGCTCGATCTTCTCGAGCTGGCGCCGCCTGGACTGGGCCTGGCTCGCCTTCTTGGCGTTGGCCCCGAAGCGGCGGATGAAGTCCTGTAGCTGGGCGATCTTCTTTTGCTTGGCCGCGTTTTGCCGCTCCACCTGGGCCCGGTACTGCACCTTCTGCCGCAGCATGTCGTCGTAAGCCCCCGGGTAGACGATGATGTTCTCGTAGTCCACGTCGGCGGTGTCCGTGCAGACGGTGTTCAGGAAGTGCCGGTCGTGGCTGATCACCACGAGCACGCCGCCGAAGCGCTCCAGGAAACCCTCGAGCCAGCGGATCGAGTCGATGTCCAGGTCGTTCGTGGGCTCGTCGAGCAACAGGATGTCGGGGTTGCCGAACAGGGCCTGCGCCAACAGCACGCGCACGCGCAGCCCCGGATCGAGCGCGCGCATGGGGCGCTCGTGCAGGGCCTTGGGGATCCCCAGCCCTTCGAGGATCTGCTCGGCCTCCGGCTCGGCGTCGTAGCCGTTCTCCTCGGCGATGACGACCTCCAGCTCGCCCAGGCGCATCCCGGTGGCGTCGTCCATCGCCCCGGAGGCGAGGAGCTCTTCCTTCTCGACGAGCGCGTCGTACAATCGGCGATTGCCCATGATCACCACGTCGCGCACGCGGTCGTCGGCGTAGCGGTCGTGGTCCTGGTGCAGCACGCTCATCCGCGCCGTGGGCGGGTAGGTGACCTGGCCGGTGTCCGGCTCGATCTCCCCGGCGAGGATCTTCATGAAGGTGGACTTGCCCGCACCGTTGGCGCCCGTAAGGCCGTACCGCCGCCCCGCGTCGAACGTGGTGGTGACGTTTTCGAACAGGGTCCTTCCCCCGTACGACTTGCTGACTTCTTGAACGGTGAGCATGGCAATCCTCCCGGGGGCCTGGGTGCGCGTTCTTCGCATCCCGAGCGCGCCCGTGCACCTTGTAGGGCAACCCGGCCCGATGCGCCACCGCGCGCCCGTGTGCGGCGCCCGGGCCGCGGCTGATAGGCTCGTTCCATGCGCTCGTCCCCCCTCCTCGCCGCGGCGATCGCCGCCGCCGTGTTCGCCCTGCCCGCCCCGCGCGCTCGCTCCTGCTCCTGCCTGCCGCCACCGCCGCCGCCGCGCGCCCTCGAGCAGGCCGACGCCGTGTTCGAGGGGCGGATGTTCGCGCAGGCCCCCGCCGGCAACCAGCAGATCCGCTTCGAGTTCGAGGTGCGCCGGGTGTGGAAGGGCGAGGTGCCGGAGAAGGTGGCCGTGCTCAGCCACGAGCACTCCGCTACGTGCGGGCGACGCTACGAGACGGGGGTCACCTACCTCGTATACGCCCGCCGACGGGACGGCGCGCTGCATGACGGCCTGTGCAGCCGCACCCGCACGATCGACAAGGCGGACGAGGATCTCGCGGCCCTCGGGGAAGGCCGCGCGCCGAAGGCCGGGGGATCGGACGCCGCGAGCGGGGGCGCGCCGGTCGAGGAGCCGCCGCGCGTGGTCCCCGAGCCCGCCCCGGCGGGCGACGACGCCCGGCCGACGCCGCCGGCGCGCGTGTCCGACGAGCCGCCGCCGGCCGACGCCTCGCCGCGGGGCTGCCGCGTGGGATCGCCGCGCCCCCGCCCGGCCACCGTCCTCGCGGGGCTTGCGTTGCTCGGCCTGCGGCGTCGCCGTCGTTGAACGCCCCAGTCACCCGAACACGTCCCACTCGTAGCCGCCGCGCGCCATGGCGTGGTCGGCGAGCGCCTTGAGGGGCTCGTCTTCGTTCTCGTCCACGTCCGCGAAGTTGCGCGCGATCCGTCGCTGCGCCGCACCGGCGAAGACCTCGAGGATCGCAAGGTCCTGGCGCGAGGCCGCCTCGCCGCGGCTGCGGATCCGCCCGTCCACCCGCGCCAGGATCGCGGCCAGCACGAACAGGTCGATCATGATGTCCGCCAGCCGCCGCGTGGCAAGCTGCTTCTCCACGATGTTGCGGCCGTGCTTGCGCAGGAGGCGATCGACCACCTGCGCCAGGATCCGGACGTCGCCCTCGAACTGCGAGGCGACGCGGTCGAGGCGGGGGTGGAGCTGGGTAAAGCGCGACCGTCCCGCGCCGGTGGCCAGCGACACGTGCTTGCGCGCGTACTCCGACAGGACGCCGAAGCCCTTGATCGGGTGCAAGAACACGTCCTGCAGCGAGGCAGCGAGCTCCTCGAGCTGGGTCCCCACGTCGTTCATGGCGTTCAAGGCGATGAACAGGCGCAGGATCTCGTTCGTGCCCTCGAAGATCCGGTTGATCCGGCTGTCGCGCAGGAACCGCTCGTAGGGATAGTCGCGCATGTAGCCGTTGCCACCGGCCACCTGCAGCGCCTCGTCGGCCGTGCGCCACAGGGCCTCGCTCGCGAACACCTTGCCGATGGCGGCCTCGACGGCGTAGTCGTCCGAACCGGCGTCCACCCAGCCGGCCACGAGGGTGACGACGGCCTCGGCGGCGTAGCAGTCCACCACCATCTGCCCGATCTTCTGCTTGACGAGGCCGAACTCACCGATGGCGCGGCCGAACTGGCGGCGCTCCTTGGCCTGCGTCGCCGCCAGGCCGATGAGTCGCTTCATGGCACCGACGGCTCCGCCGCCGAGGCCGCTGCGGCCGCTGTTCAAGATCTTCATCGCCACCTTGAATCCCCCGTGCAACGGGCCGAGCAGGTTCTCCTTCGGCACCTTCACGTCGTCGAAGAACACCGCGTTCGTGTACGAGGCCCGCAGCCCCATCTTGTCCTCGTGCGGGGCGACCGACACACCGGGCATGTCGCGGGTGACGATGAAGGCCGACAGCTTGCCGCGGCTGTCCTTGGGGCCGGTCTTGGCGAACACCGTGAAGAAGTCGGCGATCTCGCCGTTCGTGATCCACAGCTTGCTGCCATTGAGGCGAAAGTGGTCGCCCTCGTCCACGGCCACGGTCTTGATCGAAGCCGCGTCGGAGCCGGCCTCGGGTTCGGTGAGACAAAAGGCGGCGATCATCTCGCCGGAGGCGAGCTTGGGGTAATAGGTGCGCCGCTGCGCCTCGGTGCCGAACAGCAGCAGCCCACGCATGCCGATGCTGTTGTGGGCGCCGACGGTCACGGCCACGGAGGCGTCGTGGCGGGCGATCTGCTGCAAGGTCCGCGAGTAGGCCAGCGAGCCGAACCCGAGGCCGCCGAAGGCTTCGGGCACCACGAGACCGAACAGCCCGAAGGTTCGCAGCTCGTCGATGAACGAAAGGGGCATCTTCCCCTCGGCATCCCACGCCCGAAAGGCGTCGGCCTTCGGGCCGAGCAGGTCGTCGATGCTGTCGAGGACGGCCTTCAAGGTCTCGGCGGTCTCGCCGCCGATCCGGGGAAACGGCAACAGGAGATCCTCCTCGACGATCCCCAGACACAACGAACGCATGAAGCTGCGGTTTCGGTCGGTGGGCACGGACGCGGAGGGTAGCCCCATTCCGTCGCGTGCGTCGCGCCGGGAGGACGGCACGCCGCGCGCGGGCGCGGCACCCGTGCACACCAAGGCCACACCGTCGGGCTGCTAGACTCCGCCTCGCCCGTGTGGACCCCGCCGGAGAAGATCCGCCACGCCCCGCCGCCGGGGGACTGGCCCACGGCCGAGGAGGCCGCGCGGTCGCGCCTGTTCTCCCCCATCGACGTGGGCCCCGTGCGCCTTCGGGAGCGGACCTGGGTGCCGGCCATGGTGCCGTGGCGCGCGAGCGAGGACGGCTTCGTCACCGAGCCGGTGCTGGCCTGGTACGAGCGCTTCGCACAGGGGCAGCCCGGCGCGATCGTGGTGGAGGCCACGGGGATCCGCGACGTGCCGTCGGGGCCGCTGCTGCGGATCGGCGACGATCGCTTCGTTGCGGGCCTGGCCACCCTCGTCGAGCGCGTGCGCCGGGCCAGCGGCGGGCGGACGCGCCTTTTCATCCAGCTCATCGACTTCCTGCGGATCCGCCGGCGGCCGCCGCGCGAGCGCTTCCTGCGCGCGTTCTTGCGGATCACCGAGGGCCACCGCGCGGCGACGGGGGCCGCGGACGACGAGGCCGTGCGCGAGGCGCTCGTGGCCATGGACGACGACCGCCTGCGCGCGGTCCTGTCGCCGCGCGAGTGGGAAGCTCTGACGATGGGGGCGCGCGAGCGCGTGACCGACACGGACCTGCCCCACGTCCGCGACCTGCCCCGGGTGCTGCCCGGGCTGTTCGCCGACGCCGCGCGCCGGGCGAAGGCCGCGGGTTTCGACGGCGTGGAACTGCACTACGCCCACGCCTACACGATGGCCTCGTTCCTTTCGCCCACGAACACCCGCACGGACGGCTACGGGACGACCCTCGAAGGACGCCTTCGCCTGCCGGTCGAGGTGTTCGAGGCGGTCCGCGCCGAGGTCGGGCGCGATTACGCCGTGGGGTGCCGGTTCCTCGCCGAGGAGTGCATCGACGGCGGGGGTACCGTGGAGGACGCCGTCGCCCACGCCCGGGCCTTCGCCGCCGCCGGCATGGACTTCCTGTCCCTGTCGCGTGGCGGCAAGTTCGACGACGCGAAGCAGCCCAAGGTGGGTGAGGCGGCCTACCCCTACACGGGTCGCTCGGGCTACGAGTGCATGCCCACGGTGCGGTCGGACGCCCGCGGTCCCTTCGGCCGGGCCGTGCCGGCCGCGCGCCGGATCCGAGCGGCCGTCCGCGCGGCCGGCTTCGACACGCCGATCGTCGTCGCCGGGGGGATCTGCGCCTTCTCGCAGGCCGAGGCGATCCTGGCCCGCGGCGAGGCCGACATCGTCGGCGCCGCCCGCCAGAGCCTCGCCGACCCCGACTGGTTCCGGAAGATGCGCCTCGGCCTCGGCGCGCAGATCCGCCGCTGCCGCTACACGAACTACTGCGAGGCCCTCGACCAGAAGCACAAGCCCGTCACCTGCCAACTGTGGGACCGGATCGACGTGGAGGCCTGTGCCCTGCGCAGCCCCGACGGCCGCCGCCGCCTGGTCGCCCCTCCCTGGTCGCCGCCCGCCCCCTGACCCCGCAACGCCGCAAGGGCCCGCGGGCCCCCGTTCGGGGCCGCCGCCGGCGCCCCGTCACCGCCGGTGCCCCGCGACGCCCGCAACGCCGGCGTCCCCCGTCGGAAGGCCCACCAAACGACGCGGGACGGTTGCGTGACGCGGCGGAGCCCGGTTGAAAAATGCCTCCTAGCCCGCCGCACCGCGGAAGGCGTCGATGGCGGCGCGGATCTCGTCGTCCGCGAGGATGTGGTCCGTGCGCTTGGCCAGGTCGAACAGGTGGCGCACGAGGTCCGGCGCCGGTTCGTAGCCGTGGGACGTCAGCCAGTACACCACGTTCGATTCACCGGACATGAACCCGATCTCGATGGCCTGTTCCTTGCCGAACCAACCGGCCGGCACGCCCGAGTAGACCCGGTCCGCCAGATCGCGGTCGCCCTTCTTGATCGCCTTGATGACAGCCGCCGCGTGCACGCCCGTGGCCGTGCGGAAGGCGTCGTCGCCCACGAGCGGGTACTGCGGCGGGATCGGGACCCCCACCGCCTCCGAGACCTTGCGGCACCACGGCACGAGGTTCGTAAGATCCCGATCCGGCAGCGCGCCCAGCAGCTTGAGGTTCATGAGGGTCAGGTCGAGCGCGGCGTTGCCCACGCGCTCGCCGATCCCGAGCGCCGTGCCGTGGATCCGGTCCGCGCCGGCCTCGATGGCCCGCAGGTTGTTGATGAGCCCCAGCCCGCGATCGTTGTGCCCGTGCCAGTCGATCCCCACGTGGGGGGCGTCGATGGACTCGAGCAGCAAGCGGGTGAAGTTCACCAGGTCGGCCACCCCTTCCGGCGTGACGTGGCCCACCGTGTCGCACAGGCACAGCCGGGTCGCCCCTTCCTCCACCGCCGCCCGAAACAGCACGTCCAGGATCTTCGGCGGCGTGCGCGTCGTGTCCTCGGTCACGAAGGTCATGGGCAGCTCGTACCGGCGACACAGCCGCGCCGCCGTGGTCGTGCGCTCGACGAGCAGGTCCAGGTCCCAGTCCTCCGCGAACAGCCGGATCGGGCTCGACCCCAAGAAGGCGTAGACCGTGATCTTCGTGCCGGTGGCGTCGGCGATCCGGGCAATCGCCTCGATGTCGGCCGGGTGGGTCCGCGCCGCGCACGCAAACTCGATCCCAAGGCGCTCCGCGAGGGCGAACTCCACCAGGCGCGTGACGTCCTCCACCGCGCGTGGACCGGCCCCGGGCAATCCCAGATCCACGGCGTCGATCCCCAGCGAAGCCGTCAGGCGCAAGATCTCCAGCTTGTCGTCGATGCTCGGATCGCGTACGGACGGCGACTGGATCCCATCCCGCAGCGTCTCGTCGAAGAACGAAAGGGGGCGTCCGGTCGCCGGGATCGAAAAGCGCCGCCCGTTGCGGGTGTTCCAGTCGTAGATGAGGGAGCCGGTGTCCACGGTGCGGTCGGTCATGGGGAGCCTCCGACCGGCGATCCTACCCCAAAGCCCCCGTGCGCCCGGCGCGGCGCCCGAGGCTGCGGCGGCGCTTCCTCACGCCCCCGGTGTTCCGACCCGGTTCGGCGTACCATCGCCGGTGATGGCCGCGCTGGCCCCCCTCGTGCTCGTGGCCGCCGCCGGCCTCCTCGGCCCCCCGGAAGGGGCCCCCGGGCGCCGCGACCCGGCCGCCTTCTCCGGCCCGCCGCCCGCGCGCGGCGCGACCCGGACACACCCGCCTTCGGCGTCCACCGGCCCCCGGCCCGCGCCCGACCGGCCCCGCCCCCCCCGTGCGCCGCGGTTCCGGCGCTACCTGTCGCGCCCGATCCTCGAAGGCCCGCACCACCTGCCGCACGGGGTGCTCGAAGCCACCGCCTCCGCCGGCGTCCCGCACGTCTACCAGGTGGGTCTCGGCCTCGGGTTGCTCGATCACCTCACCGTGCGGTTGCGCGCCCACGCCTGGCCCGGCCCGCGGCCGGTGCGGATCGCCCCCGACGTGGCGCTGGCGGTGCTGCGCGGCCGGTTCGTGGCGGCCGGGCTGCGCTACCACATGCAGATCGAGCGCCCGCCGCCCGCCGACGGCGACCCGGACACGCCGTCGTTCGAGCGGCGGATCCACGTGCTGGCCGCCACGTTCGCCGCCGGCACGCGCTTCGTCTCGGCAGGCGTGGAGGTCGGCTGGGCGCGCGGGCGGATCGTCGATCCCAAAAGCCCCACCCCCGAGGCCCTCGTCCAGCGCCCCGTCACCGTCGATCGCCTCGCGGGCGGCGTGGACCTGCGGGTGGGCACGCGGCGCTTCGGGTTCTTCGCCCGGGCGCTGTTTCCCTTCCTCGTCGTGGACGCCGGGATCGACCTGCGCTTCGGCCTGTTCGAGGTGCCCCCGCGCAGCCGCCGAAGACGACCCGAGCACCCGGTCCGCACCACCCCCCGCTGGTGGCGGCGCTGAACCTCCGCCCGAGCCCCCTGGCCCGCGCCCGCCGCTCGGGTACGCTTGGCCGCCATGGCACGCCGCCTGTTCTTCGCCGTGTCCGCCGTGCTCGTGCCCGCCGTCACGGCCTACGCCTATCTGTGGCCGGGCGCGGTACCGCTGGCGGCCTTCGTGTGGTTCCTGTTCGTCGTCGGGATCTACGACGTCGTCCAGCGTAAACACGCCATCTTGCGCAACTTCCCGGTGGTGGGCCACGGCCGGTATCTCCTGGAGACGTTCCGGCCGGAGATGCACCAGTACTTCATCGAGTCGGACACGAACGGGGAACCGTTCTCGCGCGAGATCCGGTCGCTGGCGTACCAGCGGGCCAAGCAGGTGCGCGACACGCTTCCCTTCGGGACCCGGCGCGAAGTCCACGAACCAGGGCACGAATGGGTCGAGCACACGTTGGACCCACCCGCCGAGGTGGAGGAGGACCCGCGCGTGCGCGTCGGGGGGCCGGACTGCACGCAGCCCTACGACGCGAGCGTCCTGAACATCTCGGCCATGAGCTTCGGGGCGCTCAGCAGCGCGGCGATCCTGGCACTGTCGGGCGCGGCCAAGGACGGCGGCTTCGCCCACAACACCGGCGAGGGCGGGATCAGCCCCTACCACCTCGAGGGCGGCGGGGATCTCATCTGGCAGATCGGGACGGGGTACTTCGGCTGCCGCAACGCGGACGGCACGTTCGACCCGGCGGCCTTCCGCGACAAGGCCGCGCTGCCGGCCGTCAAGATGATCGAGATCAAGCTGTCCCAGGGCGCCAAGCCGGCCCACGGGGGGATCCTCCCCGCCAGCAAGGTAACGAAGGAGATCGCCGCGATCCGCAGCGTGCCCCTCGGGCGGGACGTCCTGTCCCCGCCGAAGCACTCGGCCTTCGAGGGCCCGAAGGGCCTGCTCGAGTTCGTCGCGCGGCTGCGCGAGCTGGCCAGCGGCAAGCCGGTGGGTTTCAAGCTGTGCGTGGGCCGGCCCATCGAGTTCATGGCGATCTGCAAGGCCATGCTGGAGACGGGGATCCTGCCCGACTACGTCGCGGTGGACGGCGGCGAGGGCGGCACGGGCGCGGCCCCGGTGGAGTTCGCCAACTGGGTGGGGGCGCCGCTGTACGAGGGGCTGCCCTTCGTCCACGACATGCTCACGGGGATCGGGGTGCGCGACCGCGTGCGCGTGTTCGCCAGCGGCCGCGCGGTCACCGGCTTCCACATGGCGATCCGGCTGGCGCTCGGCGCCGACGTGATCTACTCGGCCCGCGGCATGATGTTCGCGCTGGGGTGCATCCAGGCGCTTCGCTGCAACGCGAACACCTGCCCGACGGGCGTGGCCACCCAGGATCCGGCGCTCGTCGCCGGCCTGCACGTGGGCGACAAGCGCGCCCGTGTGGCCCGGTACCACGCGAACACCGTGCGGGCGCTCGTCGAGATCGCCGCGGCCGCCGGCTGCCGCCACCCCATCGAGCTGCGGCGGGCCATGTTCCGCCGCCGGATCTCCCGCACGCAGGTGCGCACCCTCGAACAGATCTACCCATCGCTCGCCCCCGGCGCCCTGCTCGAGCCGCCGTTTCCGGAGGCCTACGCCGCGGACTGGAAGGCCGCCCGGGCCGACGCCTTCGTCCCCCCCTGCATGCCCGAACGCGACGCGACGCGGTTCGCCTGAACACGGCCGCCCGGTGGTCTTCGGCCGGCGCTACGAGGTCTCCTGCGTACCGAGGGGCACGTCCGCCAGCACCGCGCGGCATGGGGCGTTCGGGTCCGGAAACACCCGCGCGGCCTTGCGCCGAAATGCCGCGGTGAAGCGGCTGTCGTCGAGGACCAGGGAGTAGTACAGGCGGCCGGGATTGAAGCCGGCGTGGTAGCGGGTCTTGCCCAGGGCGCGCTGGAGCTTGTTGAGGGGCCGCAGCAGGGGGCCGGGGACGCGGCGCAGCGGGATCCGGCGCTCGGCCAAAAACTCGGAGATCGGGCCCACCCGGGGGCCGGCGACATTGTAGACACCCTTGCCGTGCAAGAACGCGGCGAGCAGCAGATCGCAGACCAGGCGATCCTTGTTCGTGGGGTTGATCATCGGATCGAACCCCACCGGCAGCAGGGGCGGGTCGCTCTCGAACAACAGGTTGATCCCCGAGATCACCCCACCGCCGAAGACGCCGCTCGGGCGCAGCACCATGACCTCGCACGTGGCGCTGTCCATCTTGGCCCGGCACAGGAACTCCGCGTCCAGCGTGTCGCGCAGGATCGGGTGCGCCTTCGGGTCGAGGTTGAGCTCGGCGTCCTCGCGCACCCGGTAGTCCGTGCGGGGCCCCAGCTTGTAGACCGCATCGGACGAAAGAAAGATGAATTTTCCGACCCGGTGGCGCAGGCTCGCGTCGAGCAGGTGCCGCGTGGCGTGGATGTTGAACTCGTGGCCCTTGAGATCGTAGCCGAGGGGGTTGCCCTGGAAGGCCAGGTGCACCACCGTGTCGATGGGGTCTTCGCGCACGAACTCCGCGAGGAACAGGTTGTCCACGGCGCGACGCTTTCGCAGGTCGGCCGGAACGTAGGAGAAGCGCGTCGGGTCGAGGCCGTGGAGGGCGACCGGGCACGGGCCCTGGTCGGCCGCCAGCACGCGGGCAACGTCGTCGCGCTCGAGCAGGCGCGTGACGAACTCGGGCCCGAGGCGGCGGTGGACGCCCGTCACGAGCACCGAAAGGGGGGTCGGTCGCAGGTCGTGGTCCGTGTGGTCCCTGTCGTCGTCGGTCATGATCGTCCTTGGGCGGCGGCGTCGCGGGCGGCGAGACCGCGGCGGATGAGGTCGCGGACGGCGGTCCGCACGCGCTCGACCTCCCGCTCGCGCACACGTACGCTCGACAGCACCGCGCGGTCGATGGTGATCGGGGCGCCGTACTCGATGAAGTAGCGCACCGGCTTGGGCAACAGGCCCAAGGGGCCGAGCCACGGGAACGTGGTCGTGACGGGCACGTACGGCAGGCGCAGGAGCTTCGCCAGCGGGGCGAGGTTCGCGATCATGTGCTGCTGCTCCTCGGCGCCGACCAGTCCGAAGGGCACCACCGGGACGCCGTGCCGCGCGGCGAGTTCCACGTGCCCGTGGGAAAACGGGTACAGCTCGTAGCGGCGGTGCGCGGGTTTGCCGAGGGCGGCCGCCCCTTCGGGAAAGACCCCCACGACGTGCCCCTCGCGCACGAGGCCGTCGAAGTTCGCGCGCGTGCCGGGCACCTGCCCCACCCCGCGGAAGAAGACGCCGAGGTAGGGCACCCGGTACACGAAATAGTCCACCATGTACCGAACGAGACGCGGGGGCCACGTGTTGCGGAACACGTCGGTGGCCACCATCATGGCGTCGAAGGGAAGTACGCCGCTGTGATTGCCGGCGAGCACCGCCGCCCCCCGGGTGGGGATCGCGTCGTGGCCGGTCGAACGCACCCGAAAGTAGTAGCGGTGCAGCAGGTACCCCAGGGCGTAGGCCGCGGCCAGGGCCTCCTTGCGCGTCCCGAAGGCGTCCGTGCCGAGCCCGGCGTCCTGCAGGGCGTACGCGGACAGGCGCACCCGCTCGGAGGCGGGCAGGATCCGGGCGGCCAGGCGGCGGCCGAGATCTTCGGGGACGTGGAGCAGCGCCTCGGGCACGGGGACGGTCGGGGGTCAGTAGCGCGTCGGTGGGCCCTTCGGGGCGGGCGGGGCGATGCGGCGGGCGCGGCGCACCTCCCAGTCCGCGGCGGGCACCGGGCGAAGGTAGACGGTCGTGGCGAGCGTGCGGCGGTCCAGGTCGCCGATGGGATGCGCCCAGTGCTCGACGTCCACCACGGTGTGCGGCACGTCGTCCACCACGACGATCTCGCCGATCCGGGGCAGGACGCGAAGGTGCGCCGGATCGACGCGGAAGAGCACGGCGCCCTCGCGGGCAAACGCCACCTGAGCCATGGCAGGCCGCAGTCTAGGGGAATTGTCCCCGGGGCGGCGGGCCGGCCCCGCGCAACGGGCCCCGGCCCGCGTGGGCTTGGCGGGCCCCACCGGTTTCTGCTAGCATCGGCGCCCCAAAACCAGGAGAGGTGTCCGAGTGGTTGAAGGTGCCAGACTCGAAATCTGGTGTGGCCGAAAGGTCACCGTGGGTTCGAATCCCACCCTCTCCGCAAGACGGACGCCGGGCGCGGGCCTCGCCCCGCCCCGCGCGCTCCCCCCAGCCCCGAGGTGCTCCCTCCACCCCGTATCCCCGAGCACATAGCGCATTCTGCGCAGTATCGTCCCTCCTGGGGAGGTGGCCGAGTGGTCTAAGGCGCTGGCCTGGAGTGCCAGTGTGGGTGCTTCGCCCACCGTGGGTTCGAATCCCACCCTCTCCGCAACGACATCCTCACCAAGCGCGCCCTGCGCGCCTCGTGCCCCGAGCGACGGTTCCCCCGTAAACCCCGTCAGGACCGGAAGGTAGCAGCGGTAGCGGGGGGCCGGGTGCTCGGGGCTCTTTTTTTGGGGCGCCGTGCGCCCGCCTGCGCCGACCCATCGAGAGAACTCACGGGAACGGTCGCAAAACATCATGTTCCTGCATGGTAAGGCAGGATCGAGTGGTCCCCTCGTCCGTCGAGACGGCCGGCGCGGGGCCGCCGAACCCGTTTCCACGACCAGGAGCCGACCCATGCCCGACGAACAGCCGAAGATCGCCGCCCGCACCCCCGCCGTCCTCGAACTCGACCCCGGCACCTACGCCTGGTGCCGCTGCGGCCGGTCGTCCAACCAGCCGTTTTGCGACGGCTCCCACGCCGGCACGACGTTCACCCCCTTGGCATTCGAGCTGGACACGCGCAAGAAGGTGGCGCTGTGCCGGTGCAAGCACACGAAGCACCCGCCGTTTTGCGACGGCTCCCACAAGCGCCTCGCAGATCCGACCGGTGGGTGAGCTCGGCGCAATGCTTGCGTGACCCGAAGGTCGTCCGTGGTGCGCGGTCGCCCTGGACCGAGGAGGAGCGCGCAGGGCCGTGATGGTCGCCGGGATGCTCCTCGGCCGGGGCGGCCTGGCCGCCGCCGCTGTGCTCGCTCCCGGCGACACGACCCCCGTCGCCGGGCTCGCCCCTGGAGACGCCACCCCCGCCGGCGCACCGAGCCCGAAGGGCCCGGGGCGCACCGCGCCCGGATCGGCCCAGGGGGATCACCCCGCGCCCGAACGTCCCCCTCCGGCCTCGTCGCCGCCCCCCTCCGCCGCCGTGCCGGCCGACCCGGCGCCGCCCCTGGTGGAGACGGCGCGCCCGAGGCCCGAACCGACCGCCCCGAACGCACGAGCCGCCGGCACGCGCGCCGCCCGGACCGGGCCGCCCGGCGGCGCCCCCCACCCGCTCATCCGGGACCGCCTCGCCGGCACGGCGCGGCTGGTCGGGGCGTACCTGCACGTGCCGGACCTCGACCCCGGGGACGAGGCCGTGGCCTCGGCCGTGCTGCGGGCGGTGGGCACCCTCGACCTCGGGCGTTCCGTCCATACGGAGATCAACCTCTTCGCCCGGTTCGATCGGACCCCCGCCGCCCCGGCCCTCGCCAGCGCCTTCAACACGGGCGCCGTCCTCGGCAGCGTCTACCGCTACCCGAACGCCTCGGCCGAGTTCTGGCGCGACGGCTCGGTAGTGGGCGAGGTCGGGGTGGATCGGTTCGCGGCGAGCGTGACCGCCGGCCCCGTGGTGGTGACCGCGGGTCGTTTCGCGGCCGGCCACTCCGTCATGACGCTCGCCACGGTCAACGACTTCTTCGCGCCGTTCAACAGCACGTCCCTCAACCCGCTGTACAAGTCCGGCGTGGACGCGCTGCGCGTGGCCGTCGGGGTGGGGGCGCTCGGCCAGGTCGAGGTCTTCGGCGCCCTGGGATACGACGGCGCCCGCCCCGTGGCGCGACGAAGTGCACTGCTCGGCCGTGCGAGCCTGACGGCCTGGAACGTCGAGTGGGCCGTGCTCGGCGGCCGCGTGGCCGAGCGGTTCGTGGCCGGCGGGTCGATCCAGGGAGATGTCGGCCCCGTGGGCGTGCGCGCCGAAGGCCACGTGGGCGTGCCCGACCGCGACGGGGACGGCCGCAAGGACGGCGGCGAGGCGGTGTACGGGCGTCTTTCGGCCGGCCCGAACCTTCGGTTCGACTGGCACGACGTCGCCCTGTCGGCCGAGTACGTCTACCTGTCCGACGGTGCGAAGGGCGGCGCGCAGATCTTGGCGCGGGCCGGGCGCTTCTTCCCCGACGACCTGCCGTACCTCGGCCGCCACTACGTCGCCCTCGCCGCCTCGATGGAGCTTACGGGGCTGTTGCGCATGGCCCCCTTCGCCTTCGTCAACGCGGGCGACGGGTCGGGGATCGCCGGCGACGTGCTCACCTTGAGCCTCGGCGACGAGTCGGAGTTGAACCTGGGCGTGTACGTGCCGTGGGGCAAGGCGCCTCGTTCGGAGACGGGCGGGGCCCTGCCGGCGCTGCGCAGCGAGTTCGGCGCCGTGCCGCTGGCCGCGTACCTGGAGACGCGGGCCTACTTCTGATCCCGCCGGGCACCGCCCCGGCAGTCCGGAAACGAGGCCTCGAACGAGATCTCGATCTGCCGGTCGAGGACGTCTGCCGGCACACCGTCGGGCCGGGGGAAGCGGGCGCGGTACACGGCCCGGGCCCGGTCGCACGCCCCGGCGCGGGCGAAGCACGCGGCCCCCGTGTGAAACAGCGCCGCAGCGCCCCCCTCGATCGCCGGGTCCTCGCGCTCGGCCTCGGCGAGCCGCGGCAACAGGTCGTCTACGAGGGCCAGCAGCGCGTCGCAGTGCGCCGGGCCTCGCGGGTCGAGGTAGGCGGCGCGCGAAAGGTCGAAAAACGCCGTGCGCAGCCGTTCGGCGGGGCTCGCATCACCGCCGCGGCAGTGCAGGGCCGCGAGGTTCGCGGCGACCTGGCGCGCGCCTTCCTCCGACATGCCGCCGTAACGCACGTACCAGGCGGCCGCCATCGCCTTGCCCTCCGCACAACGCCCGGCCTCCATCGTGCACTGGGCGCGCACGACGGCGTAGCTTTCGGCAAGATCCGGCACCTGGGCCGCAAGGGCGTCGAGGTCGGCCAGGCAGCCCGGGCCGTCGTGGTGTGCGAGGCGGGCCTGGGCCGACAGGGCGAGCGACGCGACGGCGCCCAGCAGGGTCCGATCGTCGTCCGGGGTTCGGTTTCGCCGCGCACCGCCACCTGCGGCCCCTGCCATCGAACCCGGTTCGTGGGCCATGGCGTGCGGCCGCGTCGTCGGAGCCACGCCCGCAGGACAGCCCGCGCCGGCCAGGCACGTCGCGGCGACTACCGCGCGCTGGAACCGGTTCCCTTGCATTTTCGTACGATCGCCTCGAAGCCGCCGCGCAGGACCGAGGCGCGCTGCTCCTGCGCCACGTTCGCCACGGTGTCGGCGGCGACCTCCTGGTAGGCCTGCCACGCCTTGTCGCAGTCGCCGGCCCGCTGGTAGCAAAGCGGCACCACGGTCACGAGAGATTTCTTTGCGTCGCGGATCTGCACGTCGTCCTCGTCGCGCGGCTTCGCCCGCGGCAACAGGCGTTTGACCGCGGCGTAGCGCTCGTCGCAAAAGGCCACCGTCTTGCGGCTCGTGAACGCGGCGTCTTGCAGCTCCACCAGCGCCTTGCGCAGGGCGTCGGTCGGGTCCATCGCCCCCTCGCAGTACTTGGCGGCATAGGCGTCCACGGTACGATCGATCTTCTCCGGCCCGGCCTGGGCGAAGGCGGGCTGTCGTTCGAGAGTCTTGCGCATCTGGACCTTGCCGGCGTTGCACTTGCCCGCCTTCATCACGCACATGGCCCGCGTGATCGCGAAGGGCGAGGCCGGATCCGTGGACTTGTGCTTCGGGTCGAGCCTGTCGTGGGCGTCGAGCTCACGCAGGCACCCCGCGCCGTCGCCCGCGGTGAGTTTGGCGCTGGCCGCCTCCACGCGCGCCCGCGCCTCGTCGCTCATGGCGAGCTTTCGATCCACGATCGCGGCGGCCGAGAGCGTCTTCGGCGTGTCGGGAGCATCCATGGCGGCGGCCTCCGGCGAGCGGCCGGAGCGGATCTTTCGCAGGTGGAGGCGGATCGGCGCCTTGCACCCGGCCACCTCCGTGGCCGCATCGGAGCGGCAGGCGGACAGGTCACCACCCTGTTTGTCGGCGCGATAGTGACTGTGGCGGCTGCCGCCCGCCCCGAAGCCGTAGACGCTCCCCCCGGCGCTGGCGTCGAACTCGTTGGCCGACCCCAACGAGAAGGCGCCAAGGTTGTAGGCATAGACGAAGTGCGTCGCGTCCTCGCAGCCGTAGCGCCCTTCGAGGTCCGCGGCATAGACGGCGTCCCGGCTGGCATAGCGGGTGCCGGCCACGTAGTACTCCATGCGGAAGCGCTCGCCGCCGGCCACGCGCGCCCCCAGGGTCGCCTTGCCCAGCGGCAGCTTGGCGTAGAGGTCCCCCTCGTTGGCGATGTCGATGACCTCGAGCTGGCCGGTCGTCCATTCCACGGGCTTGTACGCCCCCTGTTCGCCGCGGATGCTGTCGTTCTTGCACTCGTCGAGGATCGTCAGCGAGCACCCCTCGTAGTGCACGAAGACGATGTCGCTGGCCGCCAGCGACTCGAACGAGGACATCTGCGTGGCGTCCCACTCGATGACGAACGGCTTGTCGTGCCCGTCGGGGTTGCAGCGGTTCTTGCCGGCGTAGGTCTCGTCCATCAGGCGCGACTGCCCCGACGCCCGCAACCCCGAGGTCTGCTTGAGCTTGCAGCCCGGGGCCGCGGCGACGCACACGAGCACGCAGGCGGCGAGCACGAGTTCCTTCCATGCGTCCATGCGCCCGCACGATAGAGGGCGACCCCCGCCGCGGCAACCGCCCGCCCCGGCGTCCCTGGAGCCAGGATCGTCCCGGGCCGCGGCCGCAGCGGGGCGCGGCGGGTCCGGGGTCAGGCCGGCGGCGTCCCCACGCCCGCCGCCTGCAGGGTTGCCCGATCCACGCCGCGACCGGCGCAACAGTCGGCCAGCTTGCCGTCCACGACGACGGCGGGCACGGAGTGGATCCCGAGCTGCTTGGCGCGCGCGGCCACCTGCGGGTCGCGCATGTCGAGGACCTCGACGGTGCAGCCGCTGCAAGCCAGATCCTGCACCAGGTCGATGGCCTCGTCGCACGCGGGACAGCCGGCGCTGAAGATCTCGATGGTACGGGCTGCCATGATGTCGTTCCTTTCTTTGTTTTCTATTCGGGGTTCGGGTCGGACGGACCGCCGCAGCAGGGCGCGGCGGGGGCGGAGGTGGTCGCCGGTGCGCAGCACGGTCGGACGGCGATCGGCGGCGCAAGGCCCCCGCGCGGCCACGCGTTCCAGACCGACGCGGCCATCAGCAGCCCCACGCCGGCGAACATCGCGGGGTCGCTCTCGAAGTGAAACTTGCCGACGAGCAGCACGGCCGACGCGAGGCTCCCGAGCACCAGGGGACCGTAGCCGTGGCGGCGGTCGGCGCGAAAGCCGAGGAAGAACAGGGCCACCACGAGGAAGGCGGCGGTCCAGGCGAACAGGATCCGGCTGTCGATGAGGAAGCCCACCCCGAGGGAGCCGAGGAAGCCGGCGTAGGCGGGCCAGCAGGCCGGACAGGCCACCTTCGGCAGCAGCCCGATCCCCACCGCCGGCGCGGCGGCCAGGACGCTCTGCCAGCGGGGACGCGACGGGGGCGGCGCGCCCGCGGCGGTCGCCCCCGCCCGCAGGGCCGCGGCGACGGTCTCCACGTCGGGCACCCCGGCGAGCGTGCCGTCGGCCCGCACGTACGTGCGGCAGGCCTCGCCTTGCGAGGGCGGCGCGGCCGTTGCGTCCCGCCCGTCCACGAGGATCGCGGGGGAGCCGAACGCGGCGTACCCGGGCGGGCAGTCGGGATCTTCGACGCACCACTCGGTCCACCGCACGGGCAACCCCACGCGGCGCAGGGCTTCGACCAGCACGCGCCGGGTCGGCTTGACGTTCGGACAGTCTCGGCTCCAGACGAACTCAACGTTCATGATCGGATCCTCCTTCGAGGGCTGCGAGGATCGGGCAGTCCCCGACCCCGCCGTCGCCCGGGCACGCGCGCGCCAGGGCCTCGAGGGTGCGCTCGATCCGGCGCAGGTCCTCGATCTTGGCCCGCACCCCTTCGAGCTTGTGCCGGGCCTTCGCCCGCACCGTGCGGCACGAGCCGTCCGGGTCCGCCCGTAGTTCGAGCAGCTCGCGGATCTCCCGCAGCGTAAAGCCGAGGGCCTTGGCCCGCGCGATGAAACGCAGCCGATCGACGGTGTCCGCCGGGAACCGGCGATAGCCGTTCGCCGGGTTGCGCGCCGGCGGCGGCAACAGACCCTCGCGCTCGTAGAAGCGGATCGTCTCCACCCCGACCCCGGCCGCCCGCGCCACGGCCCCGATCGTCATCGTGTCCCGACGGGCCACGTCGCCGGAAACGGGGCGGCGGGCGCTGGCGGGGCGGCTCCTCACGGCGTCTCCCAGTCTAGACCCCGTAGTTGACTACGGAGTCAAGAAAAAAAACGAGCGCCGTCGAGGATCGGTCTCGGACCCGCGCGTGTTCCGGCGGCGCGCCCGGCGCGGAGGGAAGAAAACGAGCGCCGTCGAGGATCGGTCTCGGACGGCGGCCGGGCGGCCGGGCGGCGCGCCCGCACGCTCGCCCGGCCGCGCGGAGATGGAGACCCCTCGAGGCCCGGGGACGCAGCCGGCACAGCGGGCCCAGATGGCTCGCTGGCCGGGGGGCCGGCCAGCCTGGCTGGAAGCCGCGCGGGATCGGCGCGCACGACTGGGCGCAAAGAGCGCGGTTGCGCGGGTGCGCTTCGTGCGTAGGTTGGGGGGGACATGCGCTGGTCCCGAAACGTCGGCCGTTTCTTCGGCATCGACGTCGATGTCCACCTCTCCTTCCTCCTGCTGCTGGCATGGGTGGGCATCGGCGCCCTGGTCGATGGCGGCTCGCTCCTGGCGGCGGCGCTCTCCGTCCTGTTCCTCGTGGGCGTCTTCGCTTCGGTGGTGCTGCACGAGCTCGGACACGCGCTGACCGCCCGGGCCTTCGGGATCCGCACGCGCCGGATCCTCCTGCTCCCCATCGGGGGCATGGCCCAGCTCGAGCGCATGCCGCGCTCGCCCGTCGTCGAGCTGGTGGTGGCGCTGGCCGGCCCGGCGGTCAGCTTCGCCCTCGGGGGCGTGCTGATGCTCGCGACCGGCGTGCTGGGTGCGGCCTCCGCCGGCGCCTTGCCCCTCGTGCGCATGTTCTTCGACTCGCTCGCCTACGCGAACCTCGTGCTCGGCGGCTTCAACCTGTTGCCGGCCTTCCCCATGGACGGCGGCCGCGCGCTGCGGGCCTTCCTCGCCCGGCGCCGCCCCTACCTCCAGGCGACCGAGCTGGCCGTGCGGGTGGGCAAGGTCGTGGCGGTCGTCCTGGCCTTGGTCGGGATCTGGACGAACCCATGGCTCGTCGCGATTGCGGCCTTCGTGTGGATCGCCGCCTCCGCCGAGCTGCGCGCGATCCGGATCCAGGCCGCCGCCGAGGCCGCCGCCCGGCGCATGTTCGCGCTCCTCCAGTCACCCCACGGCCCCGTGTACGTGGACCCCTTCTGGGGCCCGGTCCCCCCCGACGCCACGATCTACGACACCACCGCCCGGCCCCGGCCGCCGCCGGACCTGCCGTGACGCCGGCACCGGAGGCCTCGCCCGCGTCCCCACCGTCGCAGACGCCCCGGGTGAACGCGGACCCCGTCGCCACACCCACGGCACGGGTCTTCCCACCCGCGCCGACCACCGCCGCCGCAACCCGGTACCGCGCCCGGGCTCGGTCAGCGGCCCCCGATCGGGCCAAAGGCGGCCCTGCCGCCACGCGCCCGCCGCGCGGGCTCGGCGGCCCGTCCCCGGTCGAACCCTGCGGCCGACGAAGACACCGCGCCGGCCGGCGCCCACGCCTCGATCCGAAGCGCCGCCTGCACCACGAACAGCGCGAGCACGCCGCCGAGCAACACCAGCGGCAGGCCGCGGCGCTCGAACCACGCCGGCCCCAGCAGGTCTTCGTCGGACACGTGGGGCAGCGGACCCGTCCGGATCCGCGCCGGTCGTCTCGCCTCGAGGGATCGCGCCGCCACCTCTTTCGGTGTGACCGACCGGCGCGCCACCGGCAAGTTTTCGGCGCCCGCGGGCCCTGGATCTGGAGCCAGAAGGTGCGAAGGACCGTTCGCGGCGCCCCGGGGCCGGCACGCTACGCCGGCGGTTCGGAACTCGTGCGGGCCAGGTTCACGGCCGCGAGCACGGAGATCCCCCGCACCCCCTTGAGCGCGGTCTCGAATCGCCGGACCGGATGGGCCGCCGCGAGGGCCGCCACGGCGGGCCGGTCGAGGGCGCTGGCGGCCAGCACGATCTCCCCGGCGCGCGCCGTCCCTTCGAACCGCGCCGCCAGGTTCACCGTCGTACCGAAGTAATCCACCCGCCCGTTGGCATCCACGACGAGCATGGGGCCCTCACAGACGCCGGCGCGCACCGCCAGGCCCTTGTCGGCGAAGCGCCGCCGGGTGTCCCTCACGATGACCTCCGCCGCGGAGACGGCCTCCTCCAGCCGGTCGAACGCCGCCATCACGGCGTCCCCGATCGTCTTGACCACGGCCCCGCCCGCCGACTCGACGGCGCTCTGGGCCGTGTCGAAATGGGCCTGCACCACCTCGAAGGCGGCGGCGTCTCCGATCCGGTCGTACAGCGCCGTCGATCCGGTAAGGTCCGTAAAGAGGATCGCCATCCGTCCCACATCGAGGGAAAGACCCGCACGCGCGGCCTCGGCCCCGAACAGGCCGTAGAACGCCGGCACCGTGGCGACCAGGCGGCCCGTGGCCCGTTCGGTCCCCGCGTGGACCGTCTCGACGAGTAGCACTTCGTCGCGCGGTCCGCCCTCGAACGAAAGGCACACGGCCTCGTCCGCGGGAGCCTCGGCCACGACGGCTTGCAGCGCATCGGCCCCCACCCGCACCACGACCTGCGCCGGCCGCGAGGCGTCCACCTCCACCGCGCGGGGGCGCTGCATGGTGCGCACGCGCAACCGGCCGGTCCCCGACGGCCGGACGATGGTGCGCCGCCCGCCGGCCGGGACCCGCACCTGGGCGCGCACGTGGGGACGAAAGGCCGGCGACGAGGCGCAGCGCACCGCGAGCCGCTCGGGCCGCACGGCGGGGTGCGGGCGAAACACGGCCTCGACGTGGTCGGCGAAGTCCACCCCGTAGGAGACCTCGCACACCTCGCAGTGGACCGAGCGGCCCACCACGCCGAGATCGTCGGCGTGCGCCGCCGCCACCTTGCACGCGGGACAGTCCACCTGCCACGACAGGACCACGAGCCCCGCGGTCGTGGCGACGAGCAGGTCCGACAGCGTCGCCTTCGTGGAGACACCGGCCGCCGCCGCGAGCACGTGGGCGCGAAGGGGCGCGACCCGTACGTCCGGCCACGTGGCGATCGCCGCGACGAGGGTGCGGACGACCGCCTCGGACGCCCCGGCGCGCACGGCCTCGGCGGCCCGCCGGTCGAGGGCCTCGCGATCGACCCGGATGCGCTCGGCCGCCGAGGCGACCGCCTCGGCGGCCTCGGTCAGGGCGCGGGCCGAGCCGCCCGCGGCCGCCTGGAGACCGGCGAGCAGCCGCCGCAGCCTCCGCCGCGTGTCCCGGGCGAGGAGCGGACCGGCCAGGCGCAGCAGCCAGGACCGCGGGCGCCCCCACACCGCCAGCGCCACCTCACTTTCGCCGCCGGGCGCGGGCTCGACCCGCACACACAGGCCGCCCTCGGCCACCGGCCCGGCGCGAAACCGCCGGCGCCCGTACAGCCACCGCGGCGCGTTCCACTCGTAGGGCGGCTCCTCCCACACGAAGTGCACCGCTCCCATCCGCGCTCGCCCCACGCGCACCGGTAGACCGTCGGCCCCGCGCTCCGTGGCGAACACCGCGGCCGGCAGGCCGAGCACCCGGTCGAGCCGGTCGCTGTCCCCGAGCGCCTCGAACACTGCGGCCGGCGGGGCCGCCACGCGGCCTCGCACCACGATGGCGCCGGGCGGAACCTCGGGCGCCTCCACCGGCGTGATACGCGGCGCGGCACCCATGGGATCCTACGACGGTGCCTGGACGGAAACGGCGGCCGTTTCCCGGGCCGGGCTCGCGGTGCCCGCGGCGTCGTGCGCCCCCAAAGAGGCCAGGTAGCGTGCGCGGACCTCCTTGCGCAGGCGGCGGGCCGACGGGGGAAAGTCCTCGGGTTGGATGATCTCCCGCACGGAGATCGACACCGTCGGGGTCGCGTCGGGCACCTCGTACCAGGGCTGGCCCTTGAGGAGGATCGGCGGCTCGACGCGGATCTCCACGCACACGAGCGGCACCTTCGCCCGGATCGCCGCCTCGAACGCCCCCCGGTGGAACGACCGCAGGCCGTGGGGCGGCGAGCGGGTGCCCTCGGGGAACACCACCAGGTTCAGGCCCTCGGACAGGCGCTCGACCATCGCGTCGAGGACCGCGCGGGATTCGGCCACGCCGTCCGTCCCGGGCCGGGCGCCCGGCGCCGGCACGTGGCCGCCGAGCCGGAGGATCGGGGAGATCAGGGGGTTGGCGAACCACTCGGCCTTCGCCAGGAAGGTCGCCTGGGGGATCGTGTGGACGAGCCAGAGGATGTCGAGCAGCGCGGGGTGGTTGGCGATGACCACCGCCGGCCGGGCCTCGGCCAGGACCGGAGGCAGCGGTTCCGGCTTGTGCAGCCGAAACAGCCCCACCCGCCGCATGAAGCCGATGTACACGCCCGTGGCCTTGTGCAGCGCCCGCTGGGCCTTCTTTCGGCGCTCGAGCGGATCGGTCACGCCGAGGACCGAAAGCGGCAGGATCACGTAGGCCACCAGCGCCCCGAAGGACGAGAACACGAAGAAGGAGAACCCCGTAAGGAGGATGCGGAGGACCTTGGGCATCGGTGCGGTGGCGGCGCGCCGTTTCAACGCTAGCAAACGCAGTTTGCCCGCAAAAGACGCCGGCCCTACACGGCGGCGAGGACGAGCGACGTGTTGATCCCGCCGAAGGCGAAGTTGTTGTTCATGATGCGCTGCGGCCGGGCACGGCGCACCTCCCCCGTGAGGTAACGAAGCGGCGCGCAGCGCGCGTCCACGTGCTCCAGGGTGCGGGTCGGCGGCAGGAAGCCGTGCTCGAGCATGAGGATGCAGAAGATCGACTCGATGGCTCCGCACCCGCCGAGGGTGTGGCCGGTGTAGCTCTTGGTGGAGGAGACGGGAACCGCGTCGCCGAAGACCTCGTAGGTGGCCTGGCTCTCGGCGATGTCGCCCACCTCGGTGCCCGTGGCGTGGGCGTTGATGTAGTCGATGTCCCCGGGGCCGAGCCGCGCGTCTTCGAGGGCGCGCTCGATAGCCCGCCGCATCCCCACCGGGGAGGGGGTCGTCAGGTGGGCGCCGTCGCAGTTGCTGCCGAAGCCGACGATCTCGGCCAGGATCGGCGCGCCCCGCCGCTTGGCGTGCTCGAAGGACTCGAGCACGAGGGTGCCGGCCCCCTCGGAGATGATGAGGCCGTCCCGGTCGCGGTCGAAGGGCCGCGGCGTCCGGTCGGGGGCGTCGTTGTAGCGCTGGGAGGTGGCGAGCATCAGGTCGAACACGCCGGCCACCGTAAAGTGCGACTCCTCCGCGCCGCCGGCGATCGCAACCGTCTCACGGCCGGCCCGCACCGACCAGTAGGCCTCGCCAATGGACTGGCTCGCGCTCGTGCAGGCCGAGCAGATCGGGACGACCCGCCCGGTGATCCCGAAGATCGACGCGAGGTTCGCGGCGCACGTGTGGCTCATGAACTTGAGGTACGACGACGCCAAGAGCCCGTGGAAGCTGTCCGTGGTGTAGAGCCTGCGGTAGTACTGCTCGGACGCCTCCGTCGAGCCGTCGGTCGAGCCGTAGAACAGACTGACCGCACCCGAGCGCAACAGGTCCTCGGACAGCCCCGCCATCGCCACGGCGTCGCGGGTGGCGGCGGCGGCCAGCTTCGCCACGCGCCCCATGGCCCGCAGGTGCTTGCGCGAGACGAAGCCCACGTCGAGGTCGCGCACCAGGCCCCCCAGCCGGCTCTCGATCCCCTCGTACCGCTCCCACGCGGGGACCCGGGACAGCCCGTGCCGGCGCGAAACGAGCGCCTCGCGGACGGTCGCGAGATCGTTGCCGATCGGGGAGGCGAGCCCCACGCCGGTCACGACGACACGGTGGTCGGCCATGGCGGCGCCATCTTCGCAGCGCAGGCCGCGGCCGACAATCACCGCCCGGGTCATGGAGCCAGACGGGGGTGCCCGGCGCCGCCCGTTGGGGCACCCGCGCCGGGTTTGCTAGCGTGCGGCGGATGACCCGGCCCCGCGTGCTCGTCCTCCACGTCGGCGGCACCATCGGCATGGTGCGCACGCCCCGGGGCTACGCGCCGGACCCGGGGTTCCTCGCCGCGTTCATGGCGCGGATGCCCGAGCTGACGCACCCGGACCTGCCGGCCTGGGACCTGGAGGTGCTCGAACCCCTGCGGGACAGCGCCGACTTCTCGCCGGACGACTGGCTGCGGATCGCCAACGCGGTCGCCGCGCGGGAGGGCGACTACGACGGCTTCGTCGTGCTCCACGGCACGGACACGATGGCGTACACGGCCTCGGCGCTGAGCTTCCTGCTCGACGGCCTGTCCAAGCCGGTGATCTTGACGGGCTCGCAGCTCAGCCTCGTGCACCCGCGCAGCGACGGGCGCGAGCACATCGTGACCTCGATCCTGCTGGCGGCCACGTGCCGCGTACCGGAGGTGACGATTTACTTTCGCTCGCGCCTGCTGCGGGGCAACCGCGCGCAGAAGATCCAAAGCGACGACTTCCTCGCCTTCGACAGCGGCAACCTGCCGCCGCTGGGGCAGGTGGGGGTGTCGATCCGGATCGCCCGCCACCTGGTGCGCGCCCCGGGACCGGGCCTTTCGGCGCCGATCGTGCTCGACCGGCGGCCCCACGTGGTGGCCGTGCGGATCTTCCCGGGGATCACCGCGGAGGTCCTCGACGCGATCCTGGCCCCGCCGACCGCCGGAGCCGTCCTGGAGACCTACGGGGCCGGCAACTTCCCGAGCGCCCAGGCCGACCTGCTGGCCGCCGTCGAGCGCGCCGTGCGCCGCGGCGTCGTGGTGGTCAACTGCTCCCAGTGCCACGGCGGCGCCGTGCGGCAGGACCTCTACAGCACCGGGCGCGCTCTCGCCGAGGCTGGCGTCGAAAGCGGCCACGACATGACCCCGGAGGCCGCGCTGACGAAGCTCTACTACCTGCTCGGAACGTGCGACGACCCCGGCGCCGCCCGCGACCGCCTGGGCCGCGACCTCGCCGGGGAGCTTACGACCTCCACCGCGGCTTGACGCCTGGCGCCGAGCCGTCACGATCACCCGCGTCCATGGTCCGCCGCGCTCTGCTCGCCGTCCTCGCCGCCGCCCCCGCCTGCCGTGCGTCCGCCTCGGACCCGGCGCCCGCACCCCGCGGCGACGAGGCGTCCCCCATGGTCGGCTACGACGTGCGCGAGCTCCGCCCGCGCGACGGCCACCGGCTGGCCGAGGACTTCGAGCGCCTGCGGACCCGGGCGGTCGCCGAGGGCAAGCACGTGGTGGCCTACTTCTCGGCCGACTGGTGCGAGGCGTGCCGGCGCCTCGACCTGGAACTCGGCAACCTGCACCCGGCGGCGTCCATCGGCCACGTGCGGATCTTGAAGATGGTCGAGGAGCCCTGGGAGGCGGCCACGCGCATGAACGAGTTCAACGACCTGCGCACGCGCTTCTCCCCCGCGGTCGGCACCTACCCGCTGTTCGTCCTGCTCGACGACGACGGACGGCCCGTCGAGGAGATGCGGGAGGCCAAGGCGCGCCTCGAAGGGTTGGGGCTCGAACCCACCGTGGCGCTGTGGTTCGAGTCGATTGCGGCGCAGGACGCGCAGTAACCCGCCGCGGGCGCGGACGGGTCGGCGGCTTTGACCGGTCCGGGCCCCCTGCTATGCCATCGCCGTGGCGTCCCGCACCCCCGCCCGGCTGGGCCTCGCCGCCCTGCTCGCCGCCTGCTCCGACCCCACACCCGAACCCGAGCGCGCGGACCGGCCGAGCCCCGCGCAGGCTTCGGGCCCCGCCTCCGCCGCCGAAGCGGCGCGCCCGGATCGGCCGCCGCGGGACGAAGACGCCGGCACCACGGACGCCGCGGCCCCGCCGGCGGCGGAGGCGGACGCCGCCGAGCCCCCGCCGGACTACGGCGTCCTCCACCCCCCGGTGCCGCCACCGGCCGACGAGGCGCTCACGATGCACGGGCTCGCCGGCTACGAGGTCGTGGCGATCTACGCCGAACCCGACATGGCGGCCCGCAAACTGGGGTATCTGCGCCTCGGCCAGCGCCTGCGGGTCACGCCGAAGGTCGAGCGCAAGGACGGCGACGACGGCGGCTGCCCGAAGGGTTGGCACCACCTCGAAGGCGGGGGCTTCGCCTGCGCCAGCAAGGGGCTGGTGGTCGGGACGCGGCCGCCGTACATGCACCGCGAGCCCCTGCCGCCGGCGATCGACGACCCAACGCCCTACGCCTACGCCTACGTACGGCGCTGGAACAGCCCCATGTTCTGGCGGATCCCCACCGCCGAGGAACGCCGCGAGGCCGAACGGATCCGCGCCGAGCGCGAGACGGCCCGCCTGGCCGCGGAGGCCGCCGCCCGCGGCGAGCCGCCGCCCGCCGACCCCGCGTCCGGGGGAACGAAGCCCGCCGACCCCGCGTCCGGGGGAACGAAGCCCGCCGAGTCCGCATCCGCCGGGACGAAGCCCGCCGATCCGGCAGGCGCGCAGGACGGCGGCACCGAGCCCAAGAAGGTCGTCGCCGCCGAGCCGGCCGGGACCGAGCCCAAGAAGGTCGTCGCCGCCGCCGCGGCCCCCGCCGATCCCAAGCCGGTCGTGGCGCAGGCGCCGGCCGGCGAAACACCCTCCGGCGGCGACGAGCCCCCCGCCGAGGAACCCGAGCCCATCGTCCTGCCGCTCAACCCGAGCACCCCCTGGCTCGAAAAAGGCTTCTTCGTCAGCCTCGCCGAGAAGGAAAAGGACGATCACGGCCGTACCTACTGGCGCACGGCCCGCGGCGGCTACGTGGCGGCCTCGGACGTGACCCCGTACAAGGCCAAGGACTTCCGCGGTCAGGTCCTCGACGGCCTCGAGCACCCCTACGGCTGGGCCATGGATCGCCCGACCACGATCTATCGGCTCGACGACCAGGGGCGCCTGCGGCGGTCGAGAAAGGTCGAGCAGCGCACGTTCCTCGACCTGGACGAGGCCGTCGAACACGGCAAGAAGACGTACTTTCGCCTGCCTTCGGGCGAGCTGGTGCGCGCCGACCACGTGCGGGTGCCCGTGCTGCGCCCCCCGCCGGAGGGGCTCGCGCCGTGGGAGAAGTGGATCGACGTGGACCTCGGGCGGCAGATCCTCGTGGCGTACGAGGGATCCACGCCGGTGTTCGCCACGCTCGTGTCCACGGGCCGCAAGGGCACCGAGGAGGAGTCCTTCGAGACGCCCACCGGAACGTTTCGGATCCGCAGCAAGCACGTGTCCACCACCATGGACGGCAACACCGCCAGCGACGGCAACTACTCCATTCAGGACGTGCCCTGGGCCATGTTCTTCGAGGGCAGCTACGCCCTGCACGGGGCCTTTTGGCACCGCGGGTTCGGCTACCGCCGCTCCCACGGCTGCGTCAACCTCGGCCCGAGCGACGCCAAGTGGCTCTTCTTCTGGACGACCCCCTACCTGCCCGAGCGCTGGCACGGCGTCTTCGCGCAGCCCACGGTCCCCGGGACCACCGTGGTCGTCCACGAGTGACCGTGGGCTAATCGGTCGAACCGACGGGCGCGGTGCCGCCGTCGGCCAGGCCGGCCGCGGCGTCGCGGATCTGCCGCTCGACGTCGGCCACGGCATCGGGCACCACGAGGTAGAACGTCACGACCGCCCCGTCGTCCCCCACCGCCACGGTCGGCGCCCGTGCCACGGACACGGCGTGATGCTCCGAGACCACGCGGGCGAGCGCCCTGCGCGTGTGGGTCGGATCGACGTGCTCGGGCAGCGCCACGCGCACCACGTGGGCGCTGACCTCGTCCTTCGGCGCGCGGATCATGGGCACCGTCACGAGCCGCCGGTGCGGCACGACGATGCGCTCGCCCCCATCCGTTTCGAGGTGCAGCGTGCGAAGCCCGACGGCCACGACCTCGCCGGCGATGTCCCCCACCCGGATCCGATCCCCCACCGTACAAAGCCCCGACACGCGCAGGACGACCCCCGCCACCAGATCCGCCACCGCGAAGAACCCGGCCACGACCGCCACCGCCATCACCGCCGTCACGGCGACGCGCGCGAGCACTGGATCCCACGAGAACAGGGCGTGCGCCGCCCACAGGCCGTAGACGACCGCGGTGACGGCGACGCTCAAGGGGAGCCAGCGAAGCAGCACCCGGCGCACGCGCGCGCTGCGAGGCAGGCGGCGGGCAAGGTCCCGCGCGCCGAGGTGGGCGAGCACGAGCGCGACGCCGACGAGCAGCACCCACAGCCAGGGCGTCGAGGGGACGTCCACCCAAGTTACGTCGTTCACGGCAACACCCCCCGCTCGGCCAGGTGACGCACGACCTCGTGGCGCACGAAGGGATCGATCCGGTAGCCGCGCTCGGGCGTGCCCACCACGAGCCCGGCGCGCGCGAGCACCTGCAGGTGTTCGGCCTCCGCCGCGCCGAAGCCCCGCAGGGTCCGGGCACGGGTCAGGTCGAGCTGCTTGTGCAAGACGACCTGGGACAGACACGCGTCCCACGAAGGCGGCAGGTCCGCGAGGGCCGACAGGCGGTCGGCGGCGGGCACGGCCACGTCGAGCGCCTGGCCGTCGAGGTTCGTGATCGAGGCCACCCAGGCGTGCAGCGCGGCCGCCATGTTGCCGCGGCTGCGGGCGTAGATCGCCGAGAACAGCCGCACGCGGGACAGGGCCGCCACCTGCCGCTCGTCGCGGTCACCGAGGCGGAACGTGCACCCGCTCGACCAATGCCGCAGCAGCACCGCCCGCTCGACGGCCTCGACGCCCACCGGCCCGCACTCGACGATCTCGACGGCGCGGTCGCGCAGCCCCACGCCGCGGTCCACCGTGTCGAGTGTGCGCCGGTTGAGCGCGGCGAGGACCAGGAGCTGGTCGCCGCGCCGGTCCACCAGATCCGCGATCCGTTCCAGCACGGCCCAGCCGCCGGGACCGCGCGTCCACCAGGCCTCGAGGTCGTCGAGCACCAGCACTGAGGGGTTCGGCAGGGAATCCAGTACGGCGTCGATCTCACCGAGCCGACCCGTGGCGCTGCGCACGGCCGCCTCGAACAGCGCCGCGGTTCCACCGCGCCCCAGCGGCGCCTGCACGCGATGGACGGCCCACCTGCGTTCGAGCCGCTCGGCGACCCGGTCGAGCAGGGCGGTCTTGCCCGTCCCGGGGTCGCCGGTGACGAGCAACATCCCCGCCCGGCCGCGGGCGAACCGGTCCACCGCCCGGTCGCAGGCCGCCTCCAGCGCGGGCCGTGGAATCCAGAAGCTCTCACCCGGTGGCGATCCAGATAGAGA